>VGYW01000318.1 GCA_016872875.1 Planctomycetota bacterium
AAGCGGGGCGATTCAATGGGCGTGAAACGCCCCCTTCGGGGGCTTGGATGGGGGGGACGCGCGATCCCAGGGCTCCCTTCGGTCGCCCTGGGCTACGGCTGGGTCGCCCGCGTCGGCGGGCTACAAGGCCCCGAAATGTGGGCGAAGATCAGGGCGAAGCCCTGGGAAGAGAAGATGGCCCCGGTGGGGGCTGCCGAGCAGATCACCATAGCTGGGGGCCAGACTCAGGTCACGAGGTCGCGGGGGCGGCCTGGGCCTTTGCGAAGCGCTTCTCGATCTGCTCCTGGTGCAGGATGAGGATGGGGCCGGCGATGAAGATGGTGGAGTAGCTCCCGGTGATGATGCCGACGAGCATGGTGATCGCGAAGTCCTGGATGACGCCCCCTGCGAAGAGGAGCAGGGAGAGGACCGCCAGGAAGGTGGTGGTGGATGTGATGATGGAGCGGCTCAGGGTCTGGTTCACGCTCAGGTCAATCAACTCGGCGTCCACGTCGCGCTTGCGGTTCTTGCGCAGGTTCTCGCGGATGCGGTCGAAGATGACGATCGTGTCGTTGATCGAGTAGCCGATGACGGTGAGCAGGCCCGCGATGATGGTGATGTTGAACTTGCGGCCGAGGAGGGCCAGGACGCCCATGGTGACGAGGACGTCGTGGACGAGCGCGACGACGCCGGCGGCGCCGTACTTGATGCGCTCGAAGCGGAGCCAGACGTAGGCGATGATGGCGACCCAGGAGGCGACCATGCCCACAATGGCCCAGGCGAGGAGCTCCTTTGCGACGGCAGGGCCGACCTTGGCGACGCGCGGGATCGGGTCGGAGAGGAGAAACGTCTGGGGGTCGGCGGCGAGGCGCTGGCCGAGCTCGCCCACCTTGGCGCTCGGCAGGGTGATCTCGAAGCGAAGGCCTGGGCCGCCCGCTCCCTCGGGGGCCGGCTTCGCCGTCGCGCCGAGCGCCCAGGAGGCCAGATGCTTGTCCAGCTCGGCGGGCGCTACGGGCGAGGTGAGGTTGAGGGCCACCGTTGCGCGGCCGTCCTTCTCGGCCAGCCGCTCGATCCCCTCGGGAGCCAGTTCGTCCTTGAACGCCTTCATGACCTCGGCCTTGAGGCTGAGCGCGGCGAAGGCGCGCTCGATGCCGGCCCGCACGGCGCTCTCCTCGAGGAGGGTGGTCTTGACGATGAACTTGCGGTAGGCCCCCTTGCCTTCCTCGGCGCCCTGGGGCTCAGCCAGGGCGTGCCGGTCCATCGCCTTGATCTGGTCCTGCACGTCGGCGAGCGAGACTGGGCGGTCGTACTCCGCCACGGCCTCGGTCGGGTAGTTGATAGTGGCCTTGGCGACCTTGAAGTCGGCGAGGGGCGCGCCGAGGGCCTTCGCGGCGTCCGCTCGGATGGCATCGGGGTCAATGGCCGGGACGGTCAGCTTGAGGGCCTTGTGCTTGCCGTCGGCCTCCGCAGGGCCGGCCGGCTCGAGCGTGAGGTTCGTGCCTTTCGTCTTCTCCTTGGCCTCGTCGAGGGTCAGCGGGGCGGCCAGGGTGATGACGGCCTCGGTGCTCCCAGGGTTGGCCACGGGGTTGGAGTTGACCGATGGTACGGCGACCTCGGAGAGGGATGGGACCCGGATCTCGAACTCTCTGGAGATGCGCCCAGGGAGGATGGGGCGGCCGGCCTGGGCAGCCGAGGCGAGGCTCTGGACCTCCACCTGGGCGAATTCCTGGCCGATCGCGCGCAGGCGCCGCGTGACCTCCTCGGCGTCCATCTCCTTGCGGAAGACCGCGTGGAGCATGGTGCCGCCGCGGAAATCAATGTCGAAGTTCCCCTCCCAGCGCGAGAAGAAGGCGGTCATGCCTACGGCGATGACGAGGCCGGAGGCGATGAACGCCTTGTAGCGCATGGCCATGAAGGCGATGTTGGGCTGCTTGAAGAACTGGAGCATCGGGAGGCGCTGGACCCAGCGGCGCCAGGTGAGGATGTCGAAGACCACGCGTCCGACGAAGACGGCGGTGAGCATGTTGACGAGGAGGCCGATGGTGAGTGTGAGGCCGAAGCCCTTGATGGGGCCGGTGCCGATCCAGTAGAGGACCACCGCCGTGAGGATCGTCGTGAGGTTGGAGTCGAAGATGGTCCAGAAGGCGCGGTCGAAGCCCTCGCGGACCGCCAGGCGCAGCGGCTTCTCGGTTCCGGCCCCCATCTCCTCGCGGATGCGCTCGAAGACCAGCACGTTCGCGTCCACCGCCATGCCCACCGTGAGGGCAAGTCCCGCGATGCCGGGCAGGGTGAGCGTGGCGTCGAAGAGGATCATGATGGCGGTGAGCATGAGGATGTTGAGCACGACGGCGGCGTCGGCGATGAGGCCGGGGAGGAGGTAGTAGGCGGCCATGAAGATGATGACTGCTGCGGCGCCGATGGCGCTGGCGACGACGCCCTTGTTGATGAGCGCGGAGCCGAGGGAGGCGCCCACCGTGGTCTCGTGCTCGAGCTTGAGCGGGGCGGGCAGGCTGCCCGCGCGCAGCACCGTGCAGAGGGCCTCGGCCTCCTTGAGCGTGAAGTCGCCTTTGATGATCCCGCTCTCGAAAATCTGCGACTCAATCCTCGGCGCCGAGTAGCAGATGCCCTTCTCGGCGATCTGGTCGCCCGAGCGCTGGGTGTTGAGGATGATGGCGAGCTGCTCGCCGATGTGCTCGCCGGTGATCTGTGCGAACTTCCGCCCGCCGCGCGCGGTCAGCCTGAAGCTGACGGCTGGCCCGAACCGGTTGTCGGAGCCCGACGTGTCCACCCACGTGCTCGAGATGTACTCCCCCGTCAGCTCGGGCTGGTCCTTGACCAGGATCTTCTCCTCGACCAAGCGCTCATCCTTGAGCGAGTGGATGGCGTACTCGGTCCAGCCCGGCGGGGCCTTCCCTGTGTCGCGCCAAACCCTGTAGGGCTCGACTTTCTCATTCTCGGGGGCGACGAGGCGGAACTCGAGGTGGCCGATGTTCTGGATGACGCTCTTGAGGGTGTCGAGGACGGCGGCCTCCTGGCCGGGCAGTTGCACGAGGAGCCGGTCGGCGCCCTGGGCCTGGATGCGCACCTCGCGCAGCCCATAGGCGTCAATGCGGCGCTGGACCACCGCCTTGATGTCCTCGGCCGACACGCCCACCCCGCCCCCCCTGGGGTCGTGCAGGATGCGGTAGAGGAGCTCGGTGCCGCCGCTGAGGTCGAGGCCCAGGTTAAGCCCGCGCGAGACCACGTCGAGCGTGCGCTTCTTGCGCGGCCGACCGTCCTTGGGGCCCAGGTCCTCGGGCTTGTGCTGGTCCCGCTCCACCTCGTAGTGGAAGGGGCTGGTGAACCAGACCCACCAGTTAGTGACCCTGTATGAGACCACCTTTCGGGCCTCTGGCTCCACGCGCCCCTTCTCGTCGTAGGTGTCCTCCACCACCCGCTCCGCGTACGGCGTGTCGCGGAACGGCAGGAAGACGAGGAACGAGAAGACGAGCAGCACCACGGCGAGCGGCGCCCGCCAGGTCAGGCTCTTCGACTCGCGCGGAAGGCTGTCAACCAACCTAGTCCAGAACTTGGGCATGCGTCACTTCTCCAGGTTTGCGGCAAAGCCCAGGGCCGCAGAGCAAGAACTTTCTCCACAGATTGCCCATCGCGGCAAGCCGCAACCAAACGCGGAGGAAAAATCTTTCCGGAAAACAAGATTCTGCATGTTTGTAGCACAGATTCACACAGATAAGAGAAAGCCGAGAAGTGGGGTTCGGTGCCCGCTCCTTGCCTCTTCTCCTACCCGTGTTCCAGCTCCTCTTCTTGGCCACCGAGGAACGAGTAACCGCGGATTACGCGGATGGGCGCGGATGGAAGAGAAGGCCAAACTGGGTTCGAAGTCTAGGTTATGTACGACAATTGGGCGGTACGTGTGGCGCCAGCGTCTCGCTGGCCGCCCGAGGCCGCCGGGACGGCGGCGCCACGAATTGTCG
Source organism: Planctomycetota bacterium (assembly GCA_016872875.1). Next base: position 3,954 of record VGYW01000318.1, read on the forward strand.
TACAGAGCCTGGTTCGCTCTTCTCCTGTCTGTGCCAATCTGTGCTACAAACATGCAGAATCTTGTTTTCCGGAAAGATTTTTCCTCCGCGTTTGGTTGCGGCTTGCCGCGATGGGTGAATCTGTGGACGGATCCTCTCTTGTCGCCCCTATCGAGAATCAGCCCTTGTCGCCCTCCTTGTCCTTCCCGCCCTCGCCCTCGGTGGGCGAGACGACGGCGGCGACGGCGCCCTTGCTGAGCGTGAGCTTGCAGTTGTCGTCTACCTTCAACACCACCTCGCGGTCACGCACCAGCGTGATGATGCCGTGGATGCCGCCGCGGGTGATCACCTTGTCGCCCTTCTTGAGGTTCGAGACCATCTCCATGTGCTGGCGCTGGCGCTTCTGCTGCGGGCGGATCATCAGAAAGTACATCACGGCGATCATGGCCACCATGAGGAGGAGGCCCATGGGCAACCCGCCCTGGCCTTCCCCTTGGGCCAGGGGAAAGAAAGCTATCGCAAGTGAGGGAGCTGTGATCACCATGCTCTGCTGGTCTCCGAGTGCCTCCGTGTCTTGCTCCCAAAGGGAGCGTAGTGGGTTGCCGGCGGCTTCAGCCGCCGGACTTGGGGCTACAGCCATTGAAGTCCCGAAGGGACAGCAGAGGCCCGCGGCAAGGTGTCGTGGGCACGTTTCTGCCGTCCCTTCGGGACTGGGCTCTGGGTGCGTCCGGTTCCGGCGGCTGAAGCCGCCGGCAACCGACTGTCGTCCCTTCGGGACTACGATCCTGTCCCCCTAACGGGGGCGGGTCATCAGGCCCGGATCGTCGTGTCCTCCGGCTGCGAGTAGAGCTCGACGAACGCCTGCTTGAAGGCGGCGAGGCGGCGCTCCAGGATCGCCCGGCGGCAGCCACGCACCAGGCGCTGGTAGAAGGCCACGTTGTGCAGCGAGACCAGGACGGCTGCGGCGATCTCGCGGGCGTGGAAGAGGTGCCGCAGGTAGCCGCGCGAGAAGCCGCGGCAGGCCGCGCAGTCACACGTCGGGTCGAGCGGCCGCGGGTCGTCCCTGTGCCGCAGGTTCCGCACTCTCACGACCCCGCGCGCCGTGAATGCGTGGCCGCTACGCCCGTTCCGAGTCGGCAGCACGCAGTCGAACAGGTCAACCCCGCGCTCGATGCACTCGAGCAGGTTCACCGGCGTGCCCACCCCCATCAGGTAGCGCGGCTTGTCAGCGGGCAGGTGGGGCACGGTGGCCTCGAGCACGCGGTACATCAGCTCGTCGCCCTCGCCCACGCTCACCCCCCCGATGGCATAGCCGGGGAAATCCATCTCCACAAGCCGTTTCGCGCACTCGACGCGGAGCGGTTCGAAGACGCTGCCCTGGACGATGCCGAAGAGGGCCTGGCCGTCGGGGCGGGCGTGTGCCCTCTGGCAGCGAGCGGCCCAGGCGAGGCTGCGCCGCATGGCCACCTCCGCCGCGTCGCGCTCGCACGGATAGGGCACGCACTCGTCGAAGGCCATGATCACGTCGGCGCCCAGCGCGTTCTGAATCTCGATGGCCCGCTCGGGCGTGAGAGCGACGAGCGCGCCGTCGAGGTGCGACTGGAACTCGACGCCGTGGTCGGTCACGCGCCGCAGCTCGGCGAGTGAGAAGACCTGGTAGCCGCCGCTGTCCGTGAGGATCGGGCGGCGCCAGCCCATGAAGGCGTGGAGGCCGCCCAGGCGGGCCACAACGGCCTCGCCCGGCCTGAGGTGCAGGTGATACGCATTGCCAAGGAGCAGTTGGACGCCGGCCGCCTCGAGCTGGCTGGGCAGCAGTGCCTTCACCGCCCCCTGCGTGCCCACGGGCATGAAGGCGGGCGTCTCCACCCGCCCGTGAGGCGTCTCGAGCCACCCCGCGCGCGCCGCGCCAAGACTATTTAGGATACCGAAAAAGCCCCGCTTCGTCAAATGCCGCTCCGCACTGTCTGTATTCTCGTGCTCGTCGTCGTCCTCGTCGTCGTCGTCGCTTCTGTGGGTTTCAGCCGTCCATGCGGGTTCGAGGACGACGACGACGACGAGGACGACGACGAGCGGTGGCCTCACTTACCACCGGGTGCGTAGAGACGGGTCAGTTGCGCGCCGGTGTAGTAGTGGCGGAGGATTTCGGTGGCGGCGAAGCGGGCGTCGGCCATGCCTCTTGCGCCCCACTGGCACATGCCCACTCCGTGGCCGAAGCCGCGGCCCTGAAACTCGCAGCCGCCCGCCGTCTCGCGCACCTCGAAGAGCGTGCTGGGGAGCCTTGCCGGACCGACGATGAGGCGGAACTCGCTGGCCGGCATCGCCGCCTGGCGCCCAGGGCCCAGCCCCACCGTTATCTGCTTCGCGCGGCCAGAGCCGCTGCGGGCGGCGACCGCGAGGCCGCTCAGAGCCTGAATGCTCTGGCCGCTCCGCGCCAAGGCGTCGGCCAGCTCGACCTTCGGAATCACTTTCCGCCAGGCGTAGTGCTTCGAGTCCTTGCAGTAGTTGCAGGGCACCGCGGAGAGCGGGAGCAGGGGCGGGTCGGGGAAGACCTCCTGCACGGCCTCAGTGTGGCCGCCACAGGTCGAGTGGTAATAGCAGCGGAAGAGCTTGAGCTGGTAGACGAGCACGAGGCCGGCCGTGCGGTCCACCGCGGCGGTCAGGCGCGGGTCCTCCTTGGCCATGCCCAGGTAGTTCTGGTCCATCACCGTGGCGTGGAGGTCGAAGGGCTCGTCGCGGCGCTGGGCCATGCGCCACATGGCGTAGGAGCGTGCGACGATGGCCTGGGCTTCGAGGGCGGCCGCGGGCCAGCCAGGGTAGCTCTCGCCGCCCATGACCCCGTAGAGGTAGTGCTCGATGGGCAGGACGTTGATGAGGTCGAGGCGCCCGTCGCCGAGGCGCCGCAGGGCGAGGTCGCCGCGATAGCGGCGGCCGTTCACGCTGAGCGCCGCGCTCCCCTGGATGCGCAGGAGCACGGCGTCGTCGGGGAAATGGCGGTCCCCCACGATGAGCGCCGCTCCCGCCTTCACCTGGCCATCCGCCAGGGGCGGGCACTGGGCAAGGACGGCGGGGGTGCGCCGCCCGCGCTTGCCCCACGGCTCGATCGTGTAGGGGGCGGAGATGGAGACCCTTGCGCTGGCGACCCCCTCCGCGATGAGCACCCTTGGGTGCCGCAGCTCGCCCGTCGCGCTCACCACTTCGGCGGGGACGTGTGTGACCGTGACCGCGGGTCTTCGGACGCACGACGGCCCGAAGCACGCCGCCGCCACTAGTGCCACCACGGCACCGGCCGCCACCACCCGCCGGATCGTCTGCGCTCTCGCGGCCATAGTGATCCCTAGCCTAGCATGCCAACTGTGTGCGGCGGGAAACTCGAAATCCGAAGCACGAAATCCGAAACAAACCCGAAGCCGAAAACCCGAATGACCGAAACAGGAGCGACACGCTGTGGGTGGTCCCACCGCATCGTCGTTTTGGGCATTGGCGCTTTGAGCTTTGAGATTCCTTCGGATTTCGGATTTGGGATTTCGGATTTCCCGCGTTTCGCCAGAAACGCAGGCTAGCCGCGGCAGAGCTCCCTTGTGGTGTCGCGGTAGCGCTCGTGTTCGCTGAAGATGCAGCCGCAGTACTGCTGGCGGTAGAGCTGGAGGCGGCGCGCCCGCTCGATGCCAGCGTGGTGGAGCGCGCGGCGATCGGTGTCGTCGAAGACCAGGCCGTGGCGTTGAGCCTCGGCGTGGCCGAGCTCGCAGATGGCCTCACGCTCCTGCTGCGGGCTGGCCAGGAGTGTGGAGGTGAACCTTCGGAAGCCGTGCTCGGCGGCGTGGCGGGCCGCGGCCTCGAGCCGCAGGGCGTAGCAGACGTGGCATCGCTCGGGCCGCCCCCAACGCCCGCCGAGGGCGGTCAGGAACTCCTCCAGGCCGTAGCCGTCGTGCGCCACCAGCCTGACCCGCTCGCGGTCGGCGAGCACCTGGCAGGCCTTGAGTCGGCGACGGAACTCAAGGAGTGGGTGGACGTTAGGGTTGTAGAAGAATGCCGTGGGCGCGGCCCCTTCCCCACGCAGTTCGTCGAGGAGCGCGCACAGGCACGGGGCGCAGCAGGCGTGGACGAGGATCGGCTCAGTCGCCTTCATCGGATGCTTCGGAGTCCTCGTCGGGGGCCACGAGCTCGCCCTCGGGCACCAACTCGTCCTCGTCCTCCTCGCCCTCCCCTTCTTCGGGCGGGGTCTCCTTGAGGCTGAGGTTGAACCGTGCGAGCTTCTCGTTGACCTCGTTGAGGGAGGTGCGGCCGAAGTTGCGGCTGGCCAGGAGCTCTTCGGCGGTATGCTCGACGAGCTGGCCGATGGTGTCTATCCCCAGGCGCTCCATGCACTTGCGGCTGCGCATGGAGAGGTTGAGCTCGCTGATTGGGGTGGCGAGGATGGCCTCGGTGGGCGCCCCTGGGGCGCCGGCGGGGATGGCGGCAGGCTCGGCTCCTGGGACGAGGGTGACGCCCTCCTCGCGTGCCTCGCCGAGGCGCAGGCCCCTGGCCGAGAGGATTTCCTTGATCTCCTGGAGCGAGGTCTCGCCGAAGTTCCGCGAGGCCAGGAGCTCTTCCTCGGTCAGGCGGCAGAGGTCGCCAAGGGTTTCTAAGTTCATGCGCTGGAGGCAGTTACGCACGCGCACCGAGAACTCGAAGTCGTTGACCGGGATGGCCATGAGCTTCTCGCGGCGCTCGAGCTCGCGCTGGCGGTCCTCGTCGTAGGACATATCGAGCGAGGCATGGGCGTCCTTCAGGAACATCCTGGCGCGCGGGTGGTTGGGGTCCACCCGCAGCACCCTGCGATAGCACTCGATCGCCTTGTCGGCCTCGCGGCGGTCCTCGTGGAGCACGCCGAGGTTGATGAGGGCGTTCGCGTAGACGGTGGGCGAGGCGGCCAGGACGCTGTAGTGTTCGAGCGCGCGCTCGGGGTCGCCGCGGAGGGACTCGATGAAGCCGAGGCGGAAGGAGGCGGCGGGGTGGCCAGGGGCGAGCTCGAGGGCCTTCTCGTACTCGGCGGCGGCGTCCTCGTGGCGGCCCGAGAGGTCGAGGCAGAGGCCGAGCACGTAGTGGGCGTTGGGCTCGTCGGCGTGGGAGCGGACGAGTGCGCGGGCGGAGGTCAGCGCGGTGTCGAGGCGGCCGCTCTTCGCGGTGGCCTCGGCCTCGCCGATGGCGGCCAGCCGCTTCGTCGCCGCCTTCCCCCGCTGCGCGCGGGCGAAGGCGTCCACCGCCTTCCCGTAGTGCCCGTTCTCCAGGTAGCACTGGCCCAGGAAAAAGTCGGCCTCAGGAGTCCCCGCGCCGGTCAGGCTGGCGATGGCCTCCTCGATGCGGCCGAGCGCCCAGAGGCCGACGCCGACGACGAGTGCCGCCTCCTCCTTGCTCAGCTCCTTGCCCGCCACCGTCGGGTTCTCCATCAGCTCGATCACGAGGCGTTCGAGCTGGCGGCGCTGGTCGGACGACTGCCCCTGGGCCTGGCGTAGGAGGAGGTGCTGCGCAGCGTCGCCCTTGCCGCCGAGGAGGAGCTGCTGAACGTCGAGCGCCTGGGTGGTGGTTTCGGCCATGCTTTCCTTGCCCCTTTGGTGACGCACTGGGGACAAAACCGCCGGAGTGCGGAAATCCCGCGCAAACTCATGATTATAAGGAAACCGCCCCCATTTGCAAGGAAAAGTTGGCCCGGTCAGGGCTGCGGAATCGGGAGAGGCGGTATGTGCGGTCAGGTGCAAGGGGTAGGGTTGGGGCCACAGGAGAGTGCTGTTTAGGCATGGGGCTGCTGTGGCAGGGGCGGGGGCGTTGGGAACAGGGATACGGGGTGGGCGCGAAGGAACCCGGAACAGCCTACAGGCGAGTGGGTTCAGGAAGAGTCGAAGCGGATCTGGGTGGAG
>VGYW01000319.1 GCA_016872875.1 Planctomycetota bacterium
CGCAAGGCACCAGCCACGCCGCGGCACAGCGGCACGCCCGTTGCCCCATGAGCCGCTATCGTGTGCGGCCAGGGGGGTTCAGCTCATGCCCCGCACAAAGCTCTCTCCCTCCTAGACGAAGAGAAGGCCCTCGCGAAAAGCCCATCTGCGGCTTCCGAGCCGCTTGGCGGGACGTGGGCTTCCACCTGTTGGCTTCCTCTTCTCTGGGCTTTCAGCCCACGAATGTGGGCGGCACAGAGGAACCAGGGCCCAGCGGAGCACTTCGGAGCAACGGCGCTTCCCAATCGCGCCACGGGGGTTTGGGGGGCAAGCCCCGACGGGGCGGCCCCCCAACGTGACGCATGCGAGGGACCAACGCTGAACCGCCCATCCGCACTGCTGCCGCTGCCCCTCCAACGCGGAGAAACCCCGGTGGCGCCTGCTACTCGGCCCAGCCCGCGGCCCTGGCGGAAGCCAGGCGGCGGGCAGAAGGGAGGGCGGGGCGGTGGGCGGGCCAGCCAACTTCGGAACAGGACGAACTGCCAGCCACCTCTATCGAAGGGGGAGGTTGGAGTCAAGAGCAGGACCTGACCCGAAGAGGCCCCGCGTCAAGGCGCCGCCTTGCGGGTGACTGGGAGCTCGGGCAGACGCTCCTGTCCAGGTGACAGCGGCGGGAGGTCGAACGCAAGCCTGGGGAGTTCGGCCATTGGGGGGGCGGCGGACCGTCGCGCTTTCGCGCGAAAGCGCGACGGTCCGGCAGCACACAGAGCTGCCCCCTCTCCCAGGGGGAGAGGGAACCCGTCAGCCCAAGGATGCCCGCACATCAGGGGGGCAGTCCTCGCCAGCTTGACCCGCTCTCAGGCAAGACATAAGATGGCTGCACGGGTGCCGGCAAAGGAGCAGAGCTTGGGTGGAAAGAGCATCGCGACCGCTGTGACCGTGTGCCTGGGCGTCGCACAGGCACTGGCGGGCATGATGGCCCACACGGACAGGAATGGGCGGATTCGCGCTCTGGACTTGTCGGGCGAGTCCATCGAGATTCGCACGGACCTGCGGGTGCCGACGGAGGGATGGAAGAAGATCCACAACCTGGATGCGGCGAAGGAGGTGAAGGCGAGCCACGGGGCCGACACGTGGAAGTGGGCGGGAGCCATCGAGCCGGAGCCGGGACAGATGTTCCGCTTCGAGCAGACGCTTCGGCAGGAGGCGGAGGCGATTCGCCTGTCGCTGCGGGTCGCGTGCGAGGCCGAGGTGAAGACGGAGGGGGTGTACTTCTGGCTGGACCTGCCGACAGCGGTTTTCGGCGGGGGAACGTGCGAGCTGTCGAACGGGGCGGAGGCCAAGAGCGCGCAGATGCCGCCGGAGAAGCCGGCGAGCCGCCACTTCCTGGCGGGTCAGGCGAGCCGGGCCGAGTTCGCGCCACCTTCAGGCAAGCCAACCCTCTCCGTGACCCTCAGCCCGGCATGCCAGGTGACTGTGCAGGATAACCGCGAGTGGAACACGCCGACCTACTCGGCCCTCATTCGTCTCCCCGTGGCAAAATGGGCGAAGGGGACAACGGGGACGCTCGACGTGACGCTCAAGCTCTCGGGCGAGGCTGATATGTCGCCCGCAACGCTCACGGTGGACCCCAGCAAGGTGCGGTATCGCCTCGACGGGTTCGGGGGGAACTACTGCTTCAACATCGAATCGCCCGTGACGCAGTACACGCTCGACAACCTCCGCGTGGCCTGGGCACGGACCGAGATGACGCCGCCCGAGTGGGAGCCTGAAAACGACAATGCCTCCCCCGACGAGACGAATTGGGCGGCGCTGGCGAAGAACGACGCGCCCGACACGAATCTGCGGCGCGAGTTCCTCCTCGCCCAGCAGATTCAGCGCAAGGGCATCCCATACTCGATCACCATCTGGCGGCTGCCCGAGTGGGTCTACACCGATCCCGGCAAAGGGCCGGCGGCCTTCGGGCGGCGGATCGCCGACGGCAAGTGGCCCGAAGTCCTCGAATGCATCGGCTCATATCTGGTCTACGCCAAGAAGCAGTACGGGGTGGAGCCCGACCTGTTTTCGTTCAACGAGCCCGACGGCGGGGTGCGGGTGAAGTTCAGCGCGGAGGAGCACCGCGACGCGATCAAGCGCCTCGGGGCGCACTTCGAGAAGCTGGGCCTGAAGACGAAGATGCTCCTGGGGGACGTGTGCCACGCCCGCGGCACCCACACCTACGCGCTCCCCGCGGCGAACGACCCCGAGGCCCTGCGCTACATCGGGGCGGTCTCGTTCCACTCCTGGGGCGGGGCCAAACCGAGCGAGTACGCCGCGTGGTCGGACCTGGCCGACAAGCTGAAGCTGCCGCTCCTCGTGGCGGAGCTGGGCGTGGACGCCTGGGCCTGGCGCGGCGCCGCCTACAACACCTTCGACTACGCCCTCCGCGAGGTGCGCATGTACCAGGAAATCGTCGCCCACGCCCGGCCCCGCGGCACAATGCAGTGGGAATTCACCTCAGATTATGGTACAGTAAAGGTTGACAAGGACGGGCAGTTGGTGCCCACGGTGCGCTTCTGGTTCGTGAAACACTTCTGCAACCTCACCCCGCCGAAGGCCGACGTGTTGGCCGCAAGCTCGGACAATCCGAAGGTGCTCGTCACGGCGTTTCGTGGCGAGGGGCCGGCCTACACGCTGCACGTTGCGAACTTCGGGGCGGCGCGGCCCGCGGCCATCAGCGGCCTGCCCGCTGAGCTGAGGAGCTTGCGGGCCGTTCGGACCGGTGCCGCGGAGAGCTTCAAGGAGCTGCCCGCCGTGGCCGTGGAGGGCGGCGCGGCGAAGGTGCAGCTCGCGCAGCAATCGCTTCTCACGCTGACCACCCTGCCCGCTGAAGCAGGCAGGGTGGATTCCAGATGACGGATTCCAGATTGCAGATTCGGAGAAGAAGAATTGAAGACAGTGCGAAGATGGGTGTGGGTGGGGCTTGTGGCGGCATCGGCGGCGAGGGGGGCGGACTGGCCGACGTATCGGGGCGACAACGCGCGGAGCGGCGTGACCCGTGAGAAGTTGGCGCTGCCGCTGTCGCCCGCCTGGGTCTTCCAGCCGCGCCACGCCCCCGAGCCGGCCTGGGGCGACCCCAACCCGCGAAAGGTCGGCGGATTCTACGGCTCAATCGAGGGGCGACGAAACCACCACGACGACGTGTTCCACGTGGCGGTTGCGGGCGGCGCGCTCTTCTTCGGCTCCTCAAGCGACAACAAGGTCTACTGCCTCGACGCCGCGACTGGCCGCGAGCGCTGGAGCTTCTTCACCGGCGGCCCGGTCCGCCTCGCGCCCACCGTGGCTGAGGGCAAGGTCTACTTCGGCTCGGACGACGGCTGGGTCTATTGCCTCCAGGCCGCCGATGGCTCGGAGGTGTGGAAGCTCCGCGCGGCGCCCAGCGACCGCAAGGTGCTCGGCAGCGGCAAGATGGTCTCGCTCTGGCCAGTGCGGACCGGCGTGCTCGTGGACGAGGGCGTGGCCTACTTCGGCGCGGGCATCTTCCCCGCCGAGGGGGTCTACCTCTACGCCGTGAACGCCGAGGACGGCAAGGCCATCTGGTGCAACGACCGCGGCGGGGCGGACCCGCAGAGCCGCATCTCGCCCCAGGGCTACCTGCTGGCGTCGAAAACCACGCTCTTCGTGCCCCTGGGGCGCGTCTCCCCCGCCGCGTTCGACCGCGCGACCGGCAAGCTCCTCGGGCAGCCGACCTTCGGCCACGAGATCGGCGGCACCTACGCGCAGCTTGTTGACGACATGGTGGTGACGGGCACGGAGATGCTCCTGGCCTACGACCAGAAGACGCCAGGGAAGCGGCTCGCCTGGTTCCGAGGCCGCCAGGTGGCCTTCGCACGCGACGCGGCGTACATGGCGAACGACGCGGAGCTGGTGGCCCTCGACCGCGCGACCTATCCGAAGATCAGCCTCGCCGTGCAGGGCATCATGAACCAGCGCGAGCGCATGGCCGAGCCCCTCTCCCTCGCCAGGGGCAACCTCCGCAAGCTCGAGACCGCCGTGAAGGAGGACGATGAGACGCTGAAGGTGCTGGACAAGGAGATCGCCGAGCTTGCGGCGAAGGGCGAGGCAGCGGCGGCGGACCTCGCCCGCCTCCAGGGGCACCGTGAGGAAGCCGATGCCGCACTCACGAAGGACACCAAGGCCCTCGATGGCGCGAAGAAGCACCTGGCCAGAATGGAGGACCAGGCGAAGGCCCTCGCCGAGAAGCTCAAGAAGGCCGAGGCGGAGGTCTCCACCGCAGTCCTCTGGCGCGCCCAGGCCGAATGCCCCGAGGCACTGGTGCTGGCGGACGGCGCCGTTTTCGCGGGCGGCAAGGGGAAGGTCGTGGGCATTGACACCGCGACCGGCAAGGAGGGCTGGAGCGCCCAGGTGGAGGGCACGGCGAAGGGCCTCGCTGTGGCTGATGGAAGCCTGTTCGTCAGTACCGACACCGGGGCGATCTACTGCTTCGGAAGACCGCCTAAAGGCCGAACTACGAACGAGCCAGAAGTCGTCAAGCAGCCCATCGAGGCCGCGCCTTTCCCGAAGGATGGGCTGACGCCGGCCTACGAGGCGGCGGCCGAGCGGATCGTGAGCGCGACGGGCGTCACGAAGGGCTTCTGCCTGCTGCTCGGCAACGACACTGGCCGCCTGGCCGCCGAGCTTGCGAGGCGGACCGAGCTGCGAATCGTGGCCGTCTGCGGCAGCGGCGAGGCGAACGCCGCGGCCGCACGCAAGGCGCTCGACGCCACCGGACTCTACGGCTCGCGGGTCACTATCGAGCACGTCAAGCCCCCGCTCGTGCCCTACTCTGACTACTTCGCAAACCTCGTGGTGTCGGAGGGCGCGTTCACAAAGGGCATGCTCCCCTTCGATGCGAAGGACGTGTTGCGCACGCTGCGGCCGCTCGGCGGCAAGCTCTTCATCGGCGCGCCCGCCGAGGCGAAGGACAAGCTCAAGCCGCCCTCCGAGGAGGCGCTCCGCTCCTGGGCGGACTCCGCGCCCCTCGAAGGCGCAAAGGTGACGGCTGAGGGCGGCCTGTGGCTCGCCTTCACCCGCGGGCCGCTCGCGGGGGCGGGGAGCTGGACCCACGAGTACGCCGAGCCGGGCAACACCACGTGCGGCGACGACCAGCTCGTTCGCTGCCCCCTCGGCGTCCTCTGGTTCGGCGAGCCGGGGCCGGGGAAGATGCAGGAGCGCCACGTCCGCGTGGCCGCGCCCCTTGCCGTCAACGGCCGCTTCTTCGCACAGGGCGTCGGCACCCTGATGGCCTACGACGCCTACAACGGCCTCAAGCTCTGGGAGAAAGCCGTCCCCGGCATTGACCGCATCGTGGTCTCTGCCGAGGCGAGCAACATGGCGGCGAACGCCGACAGCATCTTCGTGGCCGTGGGCGACAAGTGCTTCCGCTTCGACGCCGCGACGGGCGAGGTGAAGACCACCTACGCCCTCCCGCCCACGGAGGCCAAAGACCCCAAGAAGCGCTCCTGGGGCTACCTGGCCGTGGTGGGCGACACCGTCTTCGGCTCGCGCTCCGCCGTGGCGCGCTCCGCCGAGGCGCTCTTCGCACTCGATGTCCCCTCGGGCGCCCTTCGCTGGAGCCACAAGGGCGTGAGCATCCCACATAGCTCGATCTCCATCGGCGACGGGCAGGTGATGTTCGTGGACAATCCGAGCGCGGAGCAGCGCAAGGAGGTGCTCAAGGAGAAGCTGGCCGAGTTCGAGAAGCTCACGGGCGCGGACCGCCTGAAGGCCGAGAAGGAGCTTAAGGCGGCCTCGGTCCGCCTCATCGTCGTCCTCGATGCCGCAACGGGCAAGCCCGTGTGGGAGAAGGCGCTGGACATGACCGGCTGCGGCGGCGGGGCCTACTACTCCGCGCTCGGCAGCATCTACGCCAAAGGTGTGCTCCTCCTCTTCGGCGTCTATTCGGACGGCCACTACTGGCGGGAGTTCTTCGCCGGGCAGTTCAACCAGCGGCGGGTGCTCGCCCTCGACGCGAAGACGGGCGCGGAGCTCTGGACGCAGAAGATCGGCTACCGCGTGCGCCCGCTCGTCATCGGCGACACGCTTCACGCGGAGCCGTGGACCTACGGCCTGCGGACGGGCGTGCAGAAGAAGCGAGTTAACCCGCTCACGGGCGCGGAGGAGCCGTGGCAGTGGGGCCGCCCCGGCCACCACTGCGGCACCCCCGCCGCGAGCGAGCACACGCTCTTCTTCCGCTCGAACACCCTCGGCTGGTACGACCTCGTGGGCGACTACGGCACGCAGCACTTCGGCGCCCAGCGCCCCGGCTGCTGGATCAACTTCATCCCCGCCTGCGGCCTGATGATCTTCCCCGAGGCCAGCTCGGGCTGCATGTGCCCCTATCCAAACACCTGCACGGTCGTCTTCCAGCACAGGGAGGGGCAGCGGGTGTCGGGCTTCTACAGCGCGGCCGGCCCAATCGCCCCGGCGAAGCGCCTGGCAATCAACCTCGGCGGAAGCGGCGACCGCAAGGACCCCTCCGGCGCCCTCTGGCTCGGCTACCCGAGGCCGGCCGGCTCGCTCGTCCTTCGCCTCAGCGTGGGCGTGAACATGCTGCCCGGCGGCGAGTACTTCGACCGCGACCCCGCGCTCGTGCAGGTGGAGGGCACGGACAAGCCCTGGCTCTTCCTCACCGGCGTGCGCGGCCTGGGCTCCTGCACCCTGCCTGTGACCGATGCCGGCGACGGCGCGGGACGCTACACCGTCCGCCTCGCCTTCGCCGACATCGAGCAGGGCGAGCCAGGCACCCGCGTCTTCGACATCAAGCTCCAGGGCCAACTGGCCGAGAAGGGCTTCGACGTCGTGAAGGAGGCGGGCGGACGCAACAAGGCCGTCGTCCGCGAGTTCAAGGGCATCGAGGCCAAGGACAAGCTCAGGATTGACCTCGTGCCCGCGGTCTCGAAGCCGACGAAGGAGCAGTTGCCCATCCTCCAGGGCGTCGAGGTCGTCCGCGAGGAGGTGCTGAGCGTCGGGCTGCTCGCCCCCACGCTCCTCCTCAGCGACGCCGCGACGGAGCAGGAGCGCGAGGTCCGCATCGCCAACCACAAGAGCGCCCCGTTCGCCGGCACGCTCCGCGCCGAGGCGCCCGACGGCTTCAGCGTCACCCTGGCTGACACGCCTCTGAAGCTCGCCCCCGGCGAGATTGTCAAGACCACCCTCAAGGCCGCCGTGGACAAGCCGGGCAAGCGCGCGAAACACCCCTTCACCCTCAAGCTCCTCCGCGAGAACGGCGACATCGAGTGCCAGGAGCAGGGGACGATTGACTACCTGGGCGCGATGGGGCGCATCGTCCTCAAGGCCGCCGAGGACACCTACGTGGACAAGGGCTTCCCCATCGGCACGTTCGGCTCCGCCAAGTCCATGCTTGTGGACGGCGGCGACGCCCTGATGGGCGACCAGAGCCACCAGGTCGCCTTCCTCAAGTTCCGCATCCAGGTGCCGGGGAACCCGGCGGCGGTCGTCCTGCGCCTCTACAACGCGGGGAACCCCGGGGGCGACGGCGGCAATGTCTGCCAGGTCTCCGACCCGTGGAGCGAGAAGGAGCTCGCCTACGAGAAGCTCCCCAGGCTCGGCCGCCCCATCGCTCGGATTGGCCCAGTGGCCTCCGAGCAGGCCGTCGAGGTCCCCCTCAAGCTCTCGCTCAAGGGCCTCAAGGAGCTCAGCCTGGCCATTGACCCGGTGAACCTGGACGGAGTTGACTTCTTCACCCGCGAGGGCGGCAAGCCGGCGGAACTTGTCGTGGACTACGAGAAGGAGCCGTGATGGCCGCGCGCGTCCTCTCCCCTTTGCGCTTCTTCAATCGTCCTCGTCCTCGTCCCTCGTCCTCGATTCTTCTCCTCGCGCTGGCCTGGCTTGCCGCCTTGCCGGCCCTGGGCGGCGAGGCGGATGTCAAGGGCCTGGCTGAGGAGATCGTCCGTTCGGCGGGCGTGTCGGGCGGGCTGTGCGTCCACCTCGGCTGCGGCGAGGGCACGCTCACGGCGGAGCTTGCGGCGGGCGGACGCTTCATCGTTCACGGGATTGACCCCGACGCCAAGGCCGTCAAGAAGGCACAAGAGCTCCTCCACTCTCGCGGCATCTACGGGCTGGCCTGGGCGGAGGAGCGGCCGCTCAGCCCACTGCCCTACGCCGAGAACCTGGTGAACCTCATCGTGATGGACGCGATGCCGGAGGGCGACGGGCCGCCGCTCAAGGAGATTCTCCGCGTCCTCGCCCCCAACGGCGTGGCCTACGTGGGCCAGAGCGAGCAGGCCGCGCGCCACGGGGTCCGCGTCCCACGGAACGCCTTCCGGCGGCTCCTCGCGGCATCGGGGCTTGAGGGCGTCGAGGTCGTCGAGCGCCAGGGCCTCTGGGCGCGGATTCAGAAGCCGTGGCCCGACGCGATGGGCGAGTGGCCCATGCCGCGCCACGGCCCGGACGGCAACGCCGCGTCGCGGGACTCCCTGGTCGGCCCGCCCCGCCGCGTCAGATGGCTCGCCGGCCCCTGGCACGAGGCGAGCAACATGGTGACCGCCGGCGGGCGACTCTACCACGCCGGCCTGATCGCCCGCGACGCCTTCAACGGCCTGCGCCTCTGGGACCAGTCGCTCTCCCCCGCGCCGTTCCGGTTCGGCTTCCCGGCCTCGGGGCCGGCGGGCAGCGTCGTCCCCGTCGTCGCCCACGACCGCCTCTTCGCCTTCACGGACAAGCAGGTCGTCGCCCTCGACCCAGCCTCGGGCAGGACCCTCATGGCCTACCCCGAGGCGGGCCACCCGAGCGAGCTCATCCACGACCGCGGCATCCTCTACGCCGTGGCGAAGACCTGGCTCCGCGCGCTCGATGCCACCGACGGCAAGCTCCTCTGGACCACCAAGGGCAGGGAGATTGACGGCCTGGTGACTGGCGACGGCGGGGTCTTCTTCCTGGAGGGCGACGTGAAGTCGGGGGAGAAGCGCTCGCTCGTCTGCCTTGACCGCGGCAGCGGCCGCGAGCGCTGGCGGAAGGACGCCTACCCCTGGCTCCCGCGCGCCCGCCGACTCTCCCACGGCAACGACGTCCTCATCTGCGAGGTCTCTACATTCAAGGACGACCGCCCCGGCAACGCCATCGAGGTCCTCTCGCCCCGCGACGGCTCGCTCCTCTGGGAGCGCGTGTACGAGCCGGGGATGAGCCACTTCCTTCAGGCCCGCGCCATCCATGCCGCGGGCCTCGTCTGGGTGCTCAAGAACAAGCTGGAGGGCCTGGCCCCCAAGACGGCTGCGGTGGCCTCCGCGCTGCTCAAGGACAAGTGGGAGGGCCTCGACCCCAAGACCGGCTCGGTGGTGAAGACCTGCGAGACGACTGGCGGCCACTGCTTCCCGCCCGTCGGCACCCCGCGGTTCCTCATCTCCAGCGAGATGAGCTTCGCCGACCTCGCGACCGGCAAGCTCGACGCCAACCGCATAACGAAGGGGAACTGTAGCCGCGAGGCCGGCTTCATGCCCGCCAACGGCCTGCTCTACGTCGGCCCCAAGCACTGCGCCTGTTGGCCTATGCTCCGCGGCTACGCCGCACTCGCCCCCGCCGCGAGCCACGAGCCGCGAGCCACGAGCGGCGAGCGTGACGAGGTGTTCCTGGAGCGCAGCCCGGCTTCCTCTGAAATCGGCAATCGGAGATCGGAAATCGGAAATGCGGACGAGTGGCCCAGCTACCGCGCAGACTGCTGGCGCAGCGCGAGCACCGCGACTGGCGTGCCACCAGAGCTTGACGTGCTCTGGACCGCGAAGCTCGGCGCCTGGCCCCAAGGCCCGCTGACGCAGGACTGGAAGGACAACCTCC
>VGYW01000320.1 GCA_016872875.1 Planctomycetota bacterium
CCCGACAGGGGCGTACTATAGCAGCCCAGGGCGAAGCCCTGATCTTTGCCCACATCTCGGGGCCTTGTAGCCCGCCGACGCGGGCGACCCAGCCGTAGCCCAGGGCGACCGAAGGGAGCCCTGGGATCGCGCGTCCCCCCCCATCCAAGCCCCCGAAGGGGGCGTTTCACGCCCATTGAATCGCCCCGCTTCGGGGGCTCTACGCTGGCGGGGCCTTTTCCCAGGGCTCCCTTCGGTCGCCCTGGGCTACGGCTCAAACGCCCCCATTCGGGGGCTAAACCCCAGCCTCCAGAAGATGTGGGCAAAGATCAGGGCGAAGCCCTGGGCTGATGTAGTACGCTCCGTTCGGAGCGTCGGAGGCTAGGAATGTCACCAGAACTGGGGGCCAGAGGCGCGGCCGGCTGGCCCGTTGAAAGTATCCCGTGGACCGGTTATGATCGGGTGCGCGAGAGGGACTCCTCTCCACCTGTCCGAGGATCCCGGTAGGTTCGGGGCGACAGGAACCTTGGCAAGGAGATGGCGATGAGAACGGGACGCTTTGTCGTGAGCCTGTTGGGGGTGGCGCTCGTGGCGCTGGGGAACGCCGGCTGCACGCTGCTGCTCCTGGGCGCGGGGGCCGCGGCGGGGGCTGGAACCGTGGCCTACCTCCAGGGGGAGCTGAGGGCCAACCAGGACGCCCCCCTCGACAAGGTGCTGAAGGCCGCCGAGGACTCCCTCAAGGAGATGCAGTACGCCGTGACGGAGAGGACCGAGGCCGCGGGCCGCGCCAGGCTGCTCGCGCGCGGCGCGGGGGACAAGCGGGTGGACGTCCACCTCAAGGCGCTCACGCCTAACGCCACCGAGGTTCGCATCCGCGTGGGCGTGTTCGGCGACGAGGCCCTCTCGCGCCAGATTCTCGAGAGAATCCGCAAACGCCTCTGATTCCCGGCCGGGCAGGAGAAGGGCCGTCGCTCTTGACATCGGCTTGCGTGCCTCGTACACTGAACGCGGTTCACTGGGGACGACGGAGAACCAGCACATGAGGCGCGCTCGTCTCTTGAAAGTTGCGCCGTCGGCCGCCTGCTCAACTGGAACGCAGACGTGACGGGCGACGCCACGCCCCACGTGGCCATCAACGCGAGCGGCAGCGACCTCAAGCCCCCGCGCTCTCCATACTCGATCAACCGTGCGCCCCTGTCACTTGGCCCACTATGGGCGTTTTGGCGATCCGGACGCATCCGGGGCGGTCCCGCCATACTGTGTCAAGCCGCAGCTTGACACAGTATGGGTATTCTGGCGATCCGGACGCATCCGGGGCCGTTTCTCCCATAGTGTGTCAACTGCGCCCCTGATGTTTGACACACTATGGAGCACCCTCCCCGCCCGGCACCCATAACCCATTGCCTGCCAAGCGCTTACCGCGCCGCCTTGCCCCCAGGTTGAATACCCGCACGCTAGCGCCGTCTGAAAGAGAGGAACGAAAATGGCCGCTGTTTGGACGCGTGAGGCCTCTTGCGGCAGCGGACGTGTGAGGATGCCCAGGGCCGGGTGTCCTACTCGCTGAAAGGAGCACGCGGCCATGAACGTGCAGAAGCTGGCCTTCGCGGTTGCGTTCGTCATCGCCCTGGCGCGGTCGTCCACCCTCCTGGCCCTGCCGAAGGACACGGCGGCGGGGCTATCATCGTCCGCTGGAAGACCACCATCGAGAACGAGTGGAAGCTCGTCGGGGCTTGCCCCCTTCGCCCAGGCCACGGCGGAGACCACGAGCCGGTGGTATACAAGTACACGGATCAGAAAGAGATGACGACCGAGGAGAGCTACCCAGAGGGCACGCGCAGGCCGCAGCCGCCCGCTGGCCTCGGATTGCCCCTCGCGCGTTCCCGATGAGTCCTGCCCCAGCAGCGCCGAGCCAAGGGGTGGCCCGCAACGGCCACCCCTTTGCATGATCTTGCGCGAGGTCCTACCCGCCCGGCGGGGCCTGGCGGACGCGGTAGAGGGCCTTGTCCCGGTGCGCCAGGTACTCCACGCTGCCGTCGGGGAGCCAGGCGGGACCGTTGGGCACCACGCCGTCGTACTCCGGCCCGAGCGCGCCGTCGAGGACGATCAGGGTCTTGGTGCCCTCCTTCCGCTCGCGCCTGGCGCGATAGACGAAGTGTTTGCCATCGGGACTGAAGGCGGGGGGAGCGATGTCGTCAAACTCCGGCCCCTGGGCGCCGTCCACGACGGCGAACTTCTTGGTCGCTCGGCCAGCGACATAGGCGAGGCGTGGTGGCACAGGCGTCCCGCCTGTGGAAGGGCTGAAGGCGAGCGTCCTTTCGCCCACGCCGCCGAACTCAGGGCCAGGCTTGCCATCGAGGACGGCGAGCCAGGCGTCGCCCTTCCTCGCGCCGTAGGCCACGTGCTTCCCATCGGGGCTGAAGAGCGGCGTGCCCGCCACAATGCCGTCCCACGGCGGGCCGGCCACGCCATCGAGGACCACGAGCCACTTCTCGCCGCGCCGCGCGCCGTAGGCCACGCGCTTGCCGTCGGGGCTGAAGACCGGCGTGCGGTCCATGATCGCATCGAAGTCCGGCCCGGGCTTGCCGTCGAGGATGACGGCCCACTTCTTGCCCTTGAGGGCGCTGTAGGCGACGCGGGAGCCATCAGGGCTGAAGACGGGGTCGCCGCGCCCGAGGCCATCAAAGGCCGGGCTGGGCTTGCCGTCGAGCCAAAGGAGGTGCTTGGCGCCCACCCGCCCGCAATAGGCCAAGCGCGGTGGCACAGGCGTCTCGCCTGTGACGGGGCTGAAGACTGGATTTCCCTCCGCGAGGCCATCTAGCTCAGGCCCCGGCTGCCCGTCGGCGAAGACTACGTACTTCTTGCCAATCTGGGCGGCGTAGGCCACGCGCTTGCCATCGGGGCTGAAGAGCGGGGTGCCCTTGACGATTGCATCGCAGGGCGGCCCGGCCTGCCCGTCCACGACGATCACCCACTTGCCCCCCTGTTCAGCGCCGTAGGCCAGGCGCGGTGGCACAGGCGTCCCGCCTGTGACCGGGCTGAAGAACGGCGCGCCATCTTGAATCGCGTCGAACTCCGGCCCGGGCTGGCCATCCAGGATGACCGCCCACTTCTTGCCCTTCTTCGCGGCGTAAGCCAAATGTGGTGGCACAGGCGTCCCGCCCGTGACCGGGCTGAAGACCGGGTTGTCCGCGAGGGTCGCATCGAACTCCGAGCCGGGCTTGCCATCGAGCACGACGGTCCACTTGCCGCCCCTGTGCCCCGCATAGGCCACGTGCGCGCCGTCGGGGCTGAAGAAGGGGTGGCGTTGCATGATGCCGTCGAACTCGGGGCCGGCCTGGCCGTCAATGACGGCGAACTGCTTCTTGCCCTTGGCCGCGATGTAGCCGAGGCGTTTGCCGTCGGGACTGAACCGCAGCGTGCCCGGGGCGATGGCGTCGTGCTCAGGGCCGGGCTGCCCATCCACCACCACGAGGCACTTGCCCTCTTTAGCGGCCACGTAGGCGAGGCGCCGCCCGTCGCGGGTCGTCCGCCACAGCAGTATCTTCTCGTGGAGCGGTCCGAGGCGCTGCTCGTCCACTCGCGCGGCGGGGGGCTCTGAGGGCGCCGCCGCGGCGAACGCGAGCTCCCAGGCCAGGACAAGGGTGCAAACGTGCATAGGCGTCTCTCCGGTGGTTCTTCAGGGCGCCTCGCGGACGGGGACAAGCGCGAGGGAGGTCTTCAGTTGGAAGCTGCACGTGCAGTGGCGCCCGTAGAGCGGCAGGCTCACAACGCCGTCGGCCGGCACCGCGGGCGAGGCGCAGCCGGGCCGGATGCCGTTCAGGTACGTTCGGGCGTTCTGTCCGATGTGCTGGTAGGCGGCGTAGCCATCGCGGAAGAAGAACAGGTTCTCGCTTGCGACGCCGCTGGCGCACTTGCCGCGCGGGCACTGCCAGGGGGCCTTGCGGCCGGAGCGCGGGTCTTCGATGAGCCACGGCTCGTCCGAGAGCAGGCTGTAGGCCGCGGCAGGCGGCTCGCCGCGGTTGGAACCTTGCGTGATGAGCACGTCGCGGTGGAGCACCAGCGGCCGGTCCCCTCGGGCGATGGAGCGGTCCCAGAGCGCGGCGCCGTCGCGCCCTCGGCACGCGACGACGCGCACGGCATCAGCCGCCACGACGATGTCGTGGTCCTGAGAGTAGGCCAGCCACGAGGCCGCGAAGTCGAGCTGGGTGGACCAGGCGACGGAGCCTTTCCGGGCGTCGAGGGCGAGGAGCGTGGCGCCCGCGGGCTCGCCCGCCGGGCGGTCAACGCAGAAGACCTTGGCAGCCCCGGCGCAGAGCGCCATGTGGGGGAAGCAGCCCGCCGCCTCGCGGGTCCAGAGGGTCTCGCCCTTGTGGCGGTCGAGGACGGCCAAGCGCCGGCTGCTGCGGCTGTGGGTCACGCGCTCCCCCTCCGCCTCCACCGCGGCGATCAAGAGTTCTTCCCACACCAGGATGTGCCCCCAGGTTGGCTTGCGGCCTTGGGTGGGCGGGAGCCGGAATTGGGTCGCGGCCGCGCCCGTGGCGGGGTCGAGGCACAGGCAGCGCTCGCCGCAGGCGACATAGATGGCGTCCTCGAGGGCCACGAGGTTGTTGCGCCAATAGGTGTTCGGGTAGCCGCCCACGAAAGCGCTCAGGCCCGGCAAGGCCGCGGTCCAGAGCACGCGGCCCGTGTAGGCATCCACGGCGCGGACGACGTCGGGGCCGGCCATCACGAGGCGGCCGCCGGCCACGCGCGGCGAGGGGCCGACGTTTGGCGCGCCACTGTTGGGACGCGAATCGAGGATGATCTTGTCGGTGAATGTCCCACCCCACCAAAGCACGCCGAACGGCGCATCGAGGCGGTCGCGGGAGAAGCAGGTGTTCGCCGCATCGGCGTGCTGATGGCTCCATTGGCCCGAGCCTGGCGGGGGGCCGGTTCGCGTCACCAGAGTCAGGTCGCCCTGCGTTCTGGCCTCCAACTTCCCCAGCCGGGCCTCGGCCACGCAGCGGGCCAAGGCATCGTGCTGCCCTCCGGACAGCCGGAAACGGGCAGTGCCGCCGAAGGGGCGAAGGCAAGCGAGGAGCTTCCGCGCGGCGGGCGGGCTCGCCTCCTCGGCGACGATCAGCGATGCGATGTAGGGCGGCAGCTCGACGGCCGCGGGGTCCCCGCTGAGCACCGCGGCGCGGGCGCCGTAGAGGCCCGCCTGGTCGAGCCGCCGCCTGAGCGCGGCGCTCCTGCGTTCGTCGGGGTCCACGGCAACGACGTGAAGCTGGGACTGTCGGAGGAGTTCCTCCAACAAGCCATCTTGTCCGATGCCCCAGGCCAGGGCGTAGCCTGCGGGGCTGCGCGACGCCTTGAGCACCTCCGCCGCCATTGCGGCGTGCCGTGGCGAGCCGATGGCGCCGCTGGGGAGGCCGTGCCGCCGTGGCTCGCCGTTGGGCGCCGCCCCGAAGCAGAAGATGCGGCCCTCCCGCGTGGTCAGGAACAGCTTGCCATCGGCTGCCGCCGCGCTCCAGGGGGTGCCCTCCACCTCGGCTCTCCACGCTATGGTAGGCTTGGCGCCTTGCGTCGGGATGCTCGCGGCGACGAGCGTGCTGCCAATGCTCGCGTAGAGGCGCGAGCCCGACCTCAGGAGGAGCCTTGCGGCGAGCGACGGGGAGCCGAGGGGGAGCGCCCAGACCTCCGGCAGCCCCCATGCCTGCTGCTTTCGCCCCGAGGAGTCCGTCTCTTCCCGCACGGTAGGGCTACGGGGGTCCAGGGCACGGAGCACGCCCGATCGGGCATCGAGGCAGAAGACGGCCTCGCGGCTGAGCACTGGCGGGCACCCGTGGACCAGGCGGCCGCGGCTGTCGCCCGCTGAGCCCACCCACATCGAGCCTGAGCGCTTCTTGCCGCCGGACTCGATTCTCCCGCCGTATAGGAAACCGGCGTGGTACGTTAGGCCGGCGCTGGCGGCGAGGCAGAAGCCGCCGGCCCCCTGGGGCGGGGTGCCGCCACGCGGGTGGTTGAAGCGGTCGAGGAGCTTCCCGGTCCGGCGGTCGAACGTAGCCGGCCTGCCGTGGCCGCCGGGCACCTTCACCTCCTCGCCCACCACTGTCAGATACCCCTGGGGCGCGAGCCAGTCGCACTCGCCGTTCGTCCAGACCACCTTGCCGCTTTCAGTGTCGAGGGCGTGGACAAACGTCTTAGCGAATGGGAAGATGCCTGCCGCGAAGAACACCGTGCCGTCGGCGACGGCGGGTCCGCCGCGAGCCGGCCAGGCGGAGATGAGTCGCCCGTTGCCGAGTGCGAGCCGGCCCGAGGGCGCGCCGCGGAACTTCCATTGCAGGCGCCCCCTCGTCGCCTCCAAGCAATACAGGTGCCCGTCGTCGCATGAGAACAACACCTTGCCTTCGCTGGCCGCAGGTGCCAGCCGAATCGGCCCGTCGGCGTAGAAGACCCACTTCTCCACGCCCGTCTCGGTATCCAGCGCCGTCAGGCTGTCGCTGCGCGAGGAGGCGAGGAACAGGGTCTTGCCCACCACGACCGGCTCGTAGGCCGCGTCGAAGAGCAGCATCTCGGGGTCTTCTGGCCGAGCCGAGTCGGCCGGCCAGGCGGGCTCCAGCGGCGGAAGCTGGCGGACCCACTGGAGGTGGAGCTCGCGCGGCAGCTCGTTTGGGGAAGACGCACCGCGTCCCGCGTCGCACCGCCACATGGGCCAGTCGGCGCCAGCCCCCAACGCTGGGGAAACGGCCAACGCCTGCATCATGGCCGCGGCGAGGAATGCTCTGTGAAGCACGACAGCGAACCCCCGGAGTCTCACACCTTGGCAGCGGCGGGCACGGCCTGTCCCCCGGAGGCTAGAGCAGCCAGCGTAACAAAGGGGACGCAGCGAAGCGTTTGTGCGCGCAACCGCGCGCCTCCTATTTCATTGGGAACTCGTCCTTGAGCAGAATGCGTCTGGGGACGGAGGGCTTGGACTCCTTGCCCTTGTCGTCGAGGCAGGTGGCGAAGAGAAAGAGGGGGAACTCGGGCCGGAGGCCGCCGACGAGGAGCTCGGGCTTGTCGCCCTTCGCCAGCACCTTGGCCCCCGCGCCGCTCTCATAGGCGGCGACATAGACCCGGTACTCCTTCGCGCCCGCCACGGGCTTCAACGTGACGTTCACCCGCGTGCCGTCGTAGTACTGGTCGGGCGGGGCGACCTTCGTTAGCTCGGGCGGCTCGCCCGCGCCAGTCTGGCGGAGCGCCGCGATGGGGTTGGGCAGGGCGGCGCCGCTGCCCTTGAACGCCACGACGCCCGCCTCGCGCTGAAGCCGCACGGGGGCGTCCGTCATCGCCTCGGCGCTGTCATACGCCGCCGTCAGGTTGTCC
The DNA here is from genome assembly GCA_016872875.1 of Planctomycetota bacterium. Next base: position 7,327 of record VGYW01000320.1, read on the forward strand.
AGTTGCACGCTGCGGTCGGCCACGGGTAGCAGCTCATTCACATAGACGTTGTGGGTTCGCATCTCGATGATGACGCGGGTGAGCTTGAGGGGCAGGTCCACGATGCCCTCGGCCGAGTGATTCCACCAGACAGTGTCCTTCCCGCGGTAGTTGTCGCCGGGGAGGTGTTCGGGCAGTGGGAACTCGAGGTAACGCCAACCATCGAAGTTGAAGTATGACCAGGAGTGGATGTCGTCGCAGTTCCATTCGTCCTTGGTGCCGATGCTCTGCCAGACCTCGCCCTTGGCGTCCTCGATCTCGTAGATGATGCGTCCCCAGTTGGAGTGGCCGTTGGCCCAGATGCCAAGCGCCCTGGCCTTGCCGGGGATTTCGATGGGCTTGGGGGGCTTGAAGACGCCGTACCAGGCCGCCAGCGGCCGCTCCGTCGGCGGGTCCTGCAGCGCGACCTGCCACACTTTGAAGGGCGAGGGCCGCTCATCGGACCACGCGCTCTCAGACTTCATTGGGCCAGGAAAGCGGGGCAAGTCCCAATGGTTCTTGGCATAGCGCTCGTACGGGGCTTGGTCGTAGGCCCACGGATCATCGAGCCCGTCAAGGACGACGCTGTGTCTGACAGGCTGCTCGTTGTGTTGTGGGCGCCAGAGCTCGATCTTCGTAATGGGTTGGTCGGTGGTGATCCAGATAGGCGCAGGCGTCAGCGTTACCCCTTGTTGTGCCTCATCTGGCAGCATGTAGGCTACCGGCGCACCCCTTTCGTTGCCATTCCCATCCGTTTCCACGAGGCTCTTGGCCTTGGGCACATGGAGAATGGCCGTCCTGTCCCCACGAATGGTCCAGAGGCAGTAGATGAACTTGCTTCCGCTCTTGAAGCGGACGCAGTAGGCGGAGTGGGAGCCGGTGGGCACGTAGCCGTCGTATTGCACGATGTCGAGGAGGCGGGTCATGGTGGCGAAGGCGGGGAAGGCGGGCTTGGGGTTGAACTCGGGGCGCGGCCCGGTGATGCCGATGCAGCCGTAGTGGACGCTGCCCCAGTAGCCCGCGCAGTCGTGGAGCGTGAAACAGAACATGAAGCGGGTGGTGCCCAGGGCAAGGGAGAGCACGGGCGTCCGCACGTAGTAGTCGGCGGCCACGCGATGGCCGAGGGCGAGGGGATGACTCGACGGGAAGTAGCTCTCGGTGTGGATAATCGGGATGCCGGTGTAGCCGCAGCGCTTCATCTCCTCCTGGAGCATCCACATTCGGTTAGGGGCAATCGAGCGGATGGGCATCTCGGGCATACGCTCGAACTGAGGGGTGTCCACCCCGATGGCGTCCATGCTCTCCTTCGGGTACTTCTCCCACATGAAGGGGACGCTGAAGATTGGCTCGCACCAGCCGAAGGAGATTTTGGCCTTCGGGGCGTGCTTTCGGATGCCCTCGGTGGCGGCTTTGCCAGTGACGACGAAGGCTCGGAAGCGCGCCTTCTCGTCGGCGTTCATCTGGTAGTCGCCGTCGCCCGTGAAGCGCGGCAGGATGCCGTAGGTGAGCGGCGTCGAGATGGCGTTTTCGGTGAAGATGCAGAAATAGGGGATGTCGGGCGATTCCTTGAGCCGCGCGGCGACGTCGAGGCCGATCTTGTCGGCGAACTCGGCGTACTCCTTCTGGTCGTAGGGGTCCTTGAAGGCCCAGGGCGCCGGCCCGCCGAGGACGTGGTGGGGGTTGGGCCCCATGCCCCACTGGCGGCGCGTGGCGATGTCCTTCGTCGCGGCGACGCGCGTGCCCGCCGCCCTCAGCAGGTAGAGGTCTTCTTCCTCGTTCGGATTCGTGAGGTGTCCCCCGCGCCACCACCAGAGGCCCCAGCGGCTGGTCGCGGCGTCCGCCTTCCGCGTGTCGGGCGGGAGCTGGACGAACGTCCCCTCCTGGGCAAATGCCTCCCCGTCGGCCTCGACCTCGGTCTTGACGCGGTGCAGGCCGAAGAGCCTTGGGGCGACCGGGAAATCGAGCCGGGCACTCGCCCCGCGAGCCAGGACCGCCTTCTGCTCTACAGCCACTGCCTCCTCGTTCCCACGCTCCGCGCCCCGTCCCTCGTTCCCACGCTCCGCGTGGGAACGCGCGCCCGGACGCTCCGCGTCCCTCCGACGCAGCGCGTCGGCGGCCTGCGCTCCCACGCGGAGCGTGGGAGCGAGAGCGGTAGCGACACGGACTCGGACGGGAAGCACCCGGTTGCTGAGGTTCTCGACCTTGACCTGCCATACCGGGGTTTCGGGGCTGACGAAGGCGTTGCCCGTGCGGTTGCTCGATGCGATGAGCTTGACGGGCGCCTCTTCGAGCGTCATGGCGAAGATTCGGACGCCGCTCGGCGGGCCGCCCTGGAAGCGGTCGTAGACGCAGGGGTCGGGATACGCCCGCCAGTCGTGGACCTGCTTTGTGAGTTCGAGGGAGAGCGTGTGCTCCTCGCGGAAGCGCGAGGCGATGGTCACGCTGTCGAGCTCG
>VGYW01000321.1 GCA_016872875.1 Planctomycetota bacterium
ATCTCCTGCGTGTTCCGCAACTCTTGATTATACGCGACACGCGAGATATGAACAAGCATCAACGCCGCACGCGAACGGTTTGGCCGGTGGTGGCGGACTTGACGATGGCGTCGAGGACGCGGACGGGCTCGAGCATCGCTTCGTCGGCGAGCGGGCGCTGGCCGGTGCGGAGCATCCGCAGGATGCGCGTGAGGCCCGCGACGTAGCAATCGGAGATGTCCAGCGCTCCGCCCGCGACGCCCTCCTTGCAGAAGGCCGTGGCGTAGAAGCCGTGCTTAGCGTCCGCCAGGAGGTGCAGCGTCGCCGTCCGCCCGTCGCCATACGACACGGCGGCGACGGTGTTCTTCCCGCTCTGCCGCGCGGCGACCTCGGCCACGCCCAGGCCCATCACCTGCTGCATGGTCTCCACGGCGTGGATGGCATAGAAGTGTATGCCGCCGTACTCGCTCGTGGGGTCGGAGGGGCAGCCGAAGACGCCGCTGCGGACGCCTCCCAGCTCCGCGCACTTGCCGATCAGCTCCTGCGTGCCCTTCGCCCAGCGAATCGTCGAGTAAGAGGTGAGGAGCACGCGGTTGCGCTCCGCCAGCGCGAGAATCCGCTTCGCGTCGGCCGTCGAGCAGGCGAGCGGCTTGTCCACGAACGCCGGGATGCGGGCCTGGAGGAACGGCTTGACGTAGCGCAGGTGCAGCCCGCCGTGGCGGAAGACCACGAACACGGCGTCCACCATGCCGATCATGTCGGTGGGCTTCTTGACGATAGTGGGGATCTTCCCCGCCTTCGCCACCTCCTCGTTTCGTTCGGGCACGAGGCCGAAGAGGGCGACGACCTTCGCCCCGCGAATCGCCTTCTGCTCCGGCGTGTCGTTCAGGTTGCACAGTTGCGAGAGTGCGATTGCGTGCGAATTGTCCGACCCCACGATTCCGATGCGAATCACACCTGTCTCCTTCATGGAAGGCCTTGACACGAACAGCGTCAGAGATTACTCCGGCGGCCCGCAACAGTCAAGAGCTTGTCAAGCTCCGCCAGGGGTTCTGCGGTTGCGGCGTCTGGGCCGTGGCGGAGGATGCCGGCGAGGAACCGGCCGCGTCGGAAGGCGGCCAGGGGGCCTAGGGCGGGGTCGTCAGCGGTGAAGCCGCCGTGGCCAACGGCCAGAGGCTGGGTGGGCTTCTTCGCCTGGAGGACGGCCTGGAGGCGGGCGAGGGCGGAGGCGGCCTGGGCTTCGGTGTCGCAGCGGCAAGCGAAAAGCGTGGCCTCGCGCCCATCCAGCTTGTAGCGGGCGGAGACGGCTCGCCTGAGGAAGTCGTGGCCGAGGAAGTCGGAGGGGGTGTATTGTTCGGAACGTGCGATGCGGCGCTGGGTGGGCAGCAGCTTCAGGTAGTCGGGCCAGGCTTTGGTCGGCGGGAGGTCGGCGGCGAGCCGGGGGGCGATGGCCTGCGCGCTGACGGGTTTGCTGGATGGGAGGGCGTTGACGGCGACGCAGAAGCGGCCTTGCCAGAACTCGACCCGCGAGTCGTCGCCCGCGCCCTCGCTGCCAACGTCGAGCGGCTTCGATTCGAGGGTCACGTGTGCGCGGTAGAGCGCGAAGGCGTTGCCCTCGCAGCCCATGTCGTAGAGGTCAATCGAGAACAGCGGGGTCTCCTTGTCGCCGTATGTTGCCTGGGCGAGTGAGCGGAAGCCGAAGGAGATGACGAAGGGGGCCTCGCCGTCAATCGCGTCGTAGAGGTTCCTGGCCGAGTAGTGCCGCACGGGGCCGATGCGCGTGAAGCCGCTGCGCGTTGCGCCGAGGGGATGGCTGCATCCGGCGGCGAGCAGGCAAAGGAACGCGGCGTGAGACACGCCGCCCACAACCTTACGCAAGGGCATGGTGGGCCTCCCGAATAAGGCGGCGGAGGGGGAGGCGCTGGGGGCAGGCGCGCTCGCAGGTGCCGCAGCCCTGGCAGGCGGTGGCGCGGCGCTCGGGCGGCAGCGCGGAGTAGTCGGCGCGGGCGGCGGCGCCATAGCCGTGGTGGCGATAGCCGTGGAAGCGGAGGATGTCCTGAACGGCGATGCCGGCGGGGCAGGCGTCGAGGCAGGCACCGCAGAAGCCGCACGCGGTCGCGTGCGCCGCCGCCTCGTGAAGCCGCTCGACGTCGCCCGCCGCAAGCTCGATCGTCGGCACCTTCAGGTTCTCGTCTACGTGGGTCATGTTGGTCATGCCGCAGACGACGGCGTGGACACCCTCGACGCCGAGGACGTAGCGGTAGCAGAGCTGATAGGGGGAGAGGCCGGCCTTCTTAAGCTTCGGGTCGTCCACTGCGGCGACGATCTTGTCGGCCTGCATCGCCGCCTTCATCACGATGATGCCGATGTCGGCCTTGCGGGCGGCCTCGAGCGCGGGTTCGATGGTCTTGACGTCGGTGCGGCCGAGCGAGCCCCAGGCGCCCTTGATGAGGGAGAAGGCGATCATTGCGACATCGTAGCGGCCGGTCTCGGCGGCGAGCTTGAGGACTTCGGCGGGCTTGGCGTGCTCGCTGAGGCCGATGAAGCGCGCCTTCCCCTGCTTCTTGAGGTCGTCCGCCGCCCGAAGCCACTCCTCGTCCTTCACGTAGTCAATCAGCGTTGTGCAGCCGTGGAGCATCATGATGTCCACGCAGTCGGTCCGCAGTCGGCGCAGCGCCCCCTCGGCCCGCTCCATCGCCACTTTGTAGACGTCGCGCTTAGCCTGGAGGTTGCCGCGTATGTCCATCTTCGTGCAGATGAAGGCGTTCTTGCGGCGGCCGTCGCCGCTGAGGAACTCGCCGATGGCCTCCTCGCTCCTGCCGCCGCCGTAGACGTGTGAGGTGTCGAAGAGGTTCACGCCCCCCTCGTAGAGCTTTGCCAGCAGCGGGATGCGCTCCTTGCTCGTGTGGAGGGCGCCGTGGGCGATACGCGAGACCATGAGATTCGTGCGGCCGAGGCGCGCGTAGCGCACCGCGGGCTGCTCGTTTCGCCGCTCGGCCTTCGCCTCCTGCGCAAGCCCATCGTGTCTCACCACCACGGCGCCTGCGGTCGCCGCCGCGCGGCGCAGGAATTCACGTCGTTCCATGCCTTGTCCTCCAGGAACTCTCCCTCGCGGCATTGTAGCCATACGCTCCGCCCCCTGCAACACCGCACCTTCTCACGCTTGACCTTGTCGGGGAGCACGGGTAGCATAAGTGCCGAAGCGGGTTCCCCATCAGCGGCAGTGGAAGGCACACAATGATGAAGCAGGTCCGTGTAGCCATCGTGGGCATGGGCATCGGGAGGCCGAACGGCAAGGCAATCGCGAAGAACCCGCGGGGGCGCGTGGTCGCGCTCTGCGACCTCGTGGAAGACCGAATGAAGGACTTCGCGAAGGAGCTGCCCGAACCGCCGAAGCTCTATGCCGACTACAAGGCCATGTGCCGCGACAAGGAGATTGACGCGGTGATGATCGGCACGCCCAACCAGTGGCACGTGCCCATCGCCCTGGAGGCCGTGCGGCGCGGCAAGCACGTGCTCATCACCAAGCCGCTGGCCGACGCCCTGGCCCCCGCCCGCCGGCTCGTGGCCGCGCAGGAGAAGGCGGGCGTGGTCGGCATGATGTCCCTCTCGATGCGCTTCAGCGGGTCCACGCTCTACCTGGGCCAGATGGCGCGGCGGGGCGACTTCGGCGAGCTGTACTACGCCCGCGCCCGCAGCATCCGCCGCAGCGGCATCCCCGACTGGAATCTCGGCTTCATCGAAAAGGGCGGCGGGGCGTTCCGCGACATGGGCGTCCACGTCCTCGATTCCGCCTGGTGGATTCTCGGGATGCCGACGCCCGTGAGCGTCACGGGCGTCGCGGGCGCGAAGTTCGGCCCCTTCGGCCGCGGCTACTGGGACTTCCGCCAGCCGCCCAAGAGCTTCTGGCGCAAGTACGGCTCGGACGACTATGCCGGCGGCTTCATCCGCTTCGAGAACGGCGCGGGGCTACAGTGCGAGAGCTTCTGGGCCTCCCACCAGGCGCCCGAGCACCAGCTAGAGCTCTTCGGCACCGACGCCGGCGCACGCTACACCCCCCTCACCCTCTACCGCACGGTGGACGGCGCGCCCCACGACATCACGGTGAACCTGCCCAAGGGCGCGGACCCGTGGGACCTGATTGCGGGACACTTCATTGACTGCGTCCTCGACGGCGTGCCCTGCGATGCCCCGCTCCGCCACGGCCTCATCGTCCAGGAGATGATGGAGGCCATGCTCCGCAGCGCGGAGACGGGGCGCGAGGCGCGTGTCTCCGGCTAGGCCCCTCACTACGCCCTGGGGTGCACTCCATGCGCATCTTGGCCAACTCAGCGTTCGTGCTTGCCGTGTTCGCCGGGACCACGCCCGCGGCAGTGTTCCAGTACGCCGTGCCGGTGGCGACAGGGAAAGGGGAAAGCACGGCGTTCCTGTGGGTCCCGCCCAAGGCGCCGCAGGTGCGCGGGGTGGTGATGGGCGGGATGACCCTGATGGAGCAGGAGTTTGCGAAGGACACGCGCATCCGCCAGGCGTGCGCCGGGGAGGGGCTGGCCATCGTCTTCCTCAAGTGCGGCCTGGGCAGCGTGGAGGTTCAGAAGGTGCTCGAGGACCTCGCCAAGGCCTCGGGCTGCGGCGAGCTGGCGATGGCGCCGCTGTTGTTCGTGGGGCACTCGGCTGGCGGGCCGCAGGCCAAAGCCTGTGCCGTCAGGATGGCAGCACGCTCCTTCGGGCTGGTGCAGTACCGCGGCGGCGTGCCAGGGGGCGGCGATGCTGTGCCGCCAGGCCTCCCGGCGCTCATGATGGTCGGGCAATACGATGAGTTCGGGGGCACGATGCGCGACGAGGCGGGCCGCGAGGCCTGGGAGGGCGGCCGCGACGCACTCGCCGCCTTCCGCGCCCAGGACCCACTCAACCTCGGCAGCATCGCGGTCGAGCCGGGCGCCGGGCACTTCGCCTGGTCCGACCGCAACGCCGCCTACCTGGCGCTCTTCATCCGCAAGGCGGCGAAGGCACGAATCCCCGATTGGCCCCCTGATGCCAGAGAGCCCGCGAAGTGCAAGGAGATTGACCATCGCAGCGGTTGGCTCACGGACCTGGCCATCAAGTCCAAGGGCGAGCACGAGCCTGCCCCCCATGACAACTACCGCGGCGACAAGGGACGGGCCGCCTGGCACTTCGACAAGGAGCTCGCCGAGGCCACAGTGGCCTACCACGCCGGCGGCTTCGGCAGGAAAGACCAGTTCATCAAGTGGAACGACCCCGTTTGGGTGGACGCCGGGGCGCGCTTCTTCTTCACGAAGCTCACGTGGGTGGGGGACGGGCAGACCCTCGAGGTCCACCCCGCCTACGCCGACGCCTACCCCTCTCAGCACCAGGGCCGCGGGCCGCGTTGGCCCCAGGCTGGGCAGGCGGTGGGCCACTCCTCTGCGCCCATCCGTGTCAAGCAGGTCAGCGGGCCGGTCGTTGCGGTCGGCCCGAATGCCCTGCGCATGCAGTTCGACGCCCTGGCTCCCGCCACGGAGGGCGGCCGGGTCACTTTCATGGCCTACAGCGAAGGTGATGCCGAGCACCGCTACACGGAGCAGGTGGGGATGATGCCGCGGGGCTTCGCCGGCCTGAAGGCCGGCAAGGACCAGACAATCATCTTCCCGCCCATCGGCGACCTGAAGGCCGGCGGCGCCCCCGTGGAGTTGAAGGCGACCAGCGACGCCGGCCTGCCGGTGGAGTACTACGTCGCCTACGGCCCGGCCGAGGTCGCAGATGGCAAGCTGAGGGTCGCCGAGCTGCCCGCGCGCGCGAGCTTTCCCATCGCCGTCAAGGTCGTCGCCTGGCAGTTTGGCCGCGCCCTCGAGCCGCTCGTGAAAACGGCTACTCCGGTGGAGCAAGTGCTCCATATCAGGAAGCAGTGATTTGCACTCAGGGAGCCAGGCATGGCAAGCGCCCGGATGACTGCAAAGCGCCAGATCACGCTTCCACACGCCCTCTGCGAGCAGATGGGCCTGAAGCGAGGCGACAGATTGGCCCTGGAGAAACGGGTGGTGGATGGCGAGGAGCTCTGGGTGCTCCGGCGAGCGCCCATTGCCGGCAATGGGCTCCCGCCGCCGGATTTCAGTTGGTTTGGGTGTCTCAGGCGATACGCGAAGGGCAAGTCCCACAGCATGGATGCCATCCGCAAGAGCATCGCGAAGGCGAAGAAGCGTGGCACAATCTGACCTCGCAAGATCGGGAACGCCATCATCCTGGAGGCCTGGGCCACCGTGAAACTCGCCGGGCCGCGCCGCTGTATGGCAGATGGAGGGAGGGCAAGGCTGAGGAGCACTGCCATGTTGGGCCGAATCCTGTCGGGCTGGCTGGCTGTCGCGTTTCCCCTCTCCGCCCTGGCCGCGCAGGCGAACTGGGAGAATGACCTGCGCGAGATGGGCTACATGTTCCTGCACATCTCCAACATCAACGTGGTGAACGGCCTGAACCTGACGAGGGAGCAGGCTGGGCGGCTGATGCAGCTCGCGGCCCAGGTGGAGGAGGCGGCGCCACCGCCGCCGTCGCTCCGCGGCCCCATCGCCCCAGAGCTGGCCGAGGTCCGCAAGGCCTGGCTCGAACTCCGCGCCCTGCTCCTCAAGGGCGAACCTGTCCCCAAGGAGCTCGAGGACCGCGTGAACCGGGGGCGCATGGCCGAGAGCAAGGTCATCCGCTCCACCCTGCGGAGCGTGCCGGCGGCGATCAACACCAACTGCGTGAGCTGCCACACGGCTCCGGGGACGGCCAGCGGGACGCCAATGAGCCCCGGCCCAGGCACGAAGAAGATAGCCGACCTCGCGCACGTGGAAGGCATCTATGGCAGGAAGGGGATAGCGAAGCTAGTGCAGCTCTCGCCCAAGGTCGAGGAGGTGCTCACGGAGGCGCAGGAGGCGATCCTGGGCGGCTTCGCCTGCTGCCTCGTGCCCCCTCAGAGTCTCAGCGACCCCGTGCGCGCGGGCCAGGCGGAGTCGAGCGAGAAGGTCCTCGACCTCCTCCGCCGCGTGCGGGCCTGCCCCGAGGCCTTCTGGCCCACGATGCGCGAGGGCATCCTGGCCTACGCCGACCAGTTCACCGAGGCGGTCAGCCCGGGCGCCAGCCCCCTCCGCCGGGCCGCCGCACGCGACGGCGTGGCCAAGGCACTCGACCGCGCCCGCGCCTGCTCCGACGTCGAGTTCGAGCTCGAAAAGGACAACCTCTCGAAGGCCGTCAAGACCGCCATCGTCCCCGCGCCCGGCGAGGGGCCTTACAAAGCCGCCTACTTCCTCCTCATTCCCGGCGCATCGAGGGTCTACGCCAACTACCTCAAGCGGCTGGCCGCCAAGTAGCGGGCGGGGCCAGATCAGGCCGATCCGTCGGATCGGTCCGATCCGTCGGGTGTTGCGCTTTTCGGCAGGGCGCTGGGCATTCCAACACGCTGGGGAGAGGGCGGCAGTGCCGCGTGTGCCACGGCTGGCTCGCCCAGCCGTGTCTTCACCATTGGGGCCGCCACGGGCCAGAGAGCACGGTCGGGCAAGCCGACCGTGGCACACGGATGCCGGGGCCGGCACGTGGTTTGCTCTGGCACACTGCGAGCGCTAGGATGGGGGAGAACCACGCGCACTCAGGAGGACCGCTGATGGGCGCCCGCAGCATCTTCGTGGGCATTGGGGCGCTTGTTCTGGCCGCCGTGGCGCCCGTGGCGAGCGGCGGGGAGCCGTTCGGCCCGCCGCCACCGAGCGAGCACGCGGAGGCCGAACGGCAGCTCAACGAGCTCTTCCAGGACATCTCGACGATCAACCTCCTCAACGGCCTCCTGCTGAGCCGCAAGCAGGTGCAGGACATCCTCACTCTTGCGCGCGAGGCGGACGAGCGGCGCAAGGGGGGCAAGAACTCGCCCTTCGGCGAAGGCTACCGCAAGGCTCTCACCGAGGCCCAGGCCGCCTACGCGGCCTTCAAGGCCGAGGCCAACAAGGGCGAGCCGCCGGGCGAACGCCTCAGCCAGCGCGCACTCCACTACGAGAATCTCCTCAAGGACCTCCGCAACCGCCGGGCCGAGCTGATTGACCAGGCTATGCCCGAGCTCGACGCGAAGCTCAGGGGCATCCTGACGGAGGCGCAGCTCCAGATCATCGAGACCTTCCGCCCCTGCCTTGTGCCGCCGCGCGACCTCAAGGACCCCGTGCGCGCGGGGCAGGCGGAGAGCGACCGCGGGGTGGAGATGTTGAGCCACTTCCGCAACCTGCCCGCCCCCCTCTGGCGCGACCGCCAGGGCGAGATGGCCGACCGCTACGTCGCGCGCCTGGGCCACGGCCGACTCGAGATAACCGACGAGAAGGTCCGCGCCGCCGAGAAGCAGCGCTTCATCGCGCTCGTCGCCAAGGCCAGGGCGATGAGCGACACCGAGTTCGAGATGGAGAAGGCCAAGCTCGCCGCCCAGCTCGACCCCCAGGTGCGCCTGGGCCAGATAGTCGAGAGCGCCAGCGTGGTCCGCGACAAGGGCCGCCCCCGCGATGTCTCCCGCGCCGCACGCTGGCTCCTCAGTCCCCGCATCATCCCGATCCTCGAAGAGCGCCTGGGCGCGAAGAAGGCGAGCTGAATCGTCCTCGTCCCTCGTCCTCGTCCTTCGTCCTCGATTCTCTTGGCTTGGGGAGGAGAACAGTCGAGGACGAGGGACGAGGACGAGGACGAGGACGATTGAAGAGCAAAGACGGCTTCACTACAGATGGAGAAACGATGACGCCGAGAGAGGTCGTCACACGCGCGATCGAGTTCACGAGGCCGGAGCGGCTCCCCATCAGCGGCTACGGCGTGGCGAGCGACGTGGCCTGGGTGGGCTACGAGCAGATCAAGCCGCCAGAGGCCCAGGACGACCCGCTCACCGACCAGTGGCTCTGCCGCTGGGGGAAGACCGAACTGGCGAACATGGGCCAGGTGAAGGGCCACCCCCTGGACGACCTCGCCGCGATGAAGGACTTCCCGTGGCCCGATGGGGACGACCCGCGCCGCTACGCGAACGTGCCGAAGCAGCTCGACGAAATGGCCGCCGATGCCAGCCGCCGCGACAAGTTCACCGTCACAGGCATCTTCATGATCCTCTGGGAGCGCATGCACAGCCTCCACGGCTTCGAGAACTGCATGCTGGATATGATGGATGACCGGCCGGCGATTCACGAGCTGGCCGAGCACATCGTGGAGTACGACCTCGCCGTGGTGCGGAACATGCACCGCATCGCGGGCAGCCGCATCCAGGCGCTGAACTTCAGCGAGGACTGGGGGACGCAGGCCGACCTGCACATCTCCCCCGAGCTGTGGCGCCGCTTCTTCCTCCCGCGCTACAAGCGCCTCTTCGCCGCGGTCCACGGCTGCGGCTGGTTCGTCTGGATGCACTCGTGCGGGAAGATCAACAAGGCGATCCCCGGCCTCATCGAGGCCGGGGTGGACGCGTTGAACATGCAGCAGCCGCGGGCCAACGGCATCGAGGAGATAGGCCGCGCCTTCGCGGGCAAGGTCTGCTTCGAGACCCTCTGCGACATCCAGGCGACCCTCCCGCCCGGCAACCGCCGCGTCATCACCGCCGAGGCCAAGCAGCTTATGCGCACCTGGGGCACGCCCGACGGCGGCTTCATCCTGGGCGACTACGGCGACCACGTGGCCATCGGCGCCCAGCCCGAGACCAAGGAGTTCATGCTCGGCGAGTTCCGCCGCCTCGACCCCTGGGCGCGCGGCTGGTGACGCAGCGCCCCTCCATTGGGTGTCTGGCTCCATACACGGGTGCCCGCCTGTGCGGGGCGGGGCACACTCGGGCAGGGC
>VGYW01000322.1 GCA_016872875.1 Planctomycetota bacterium
AGCCGCTCGACCTGCGTGCCCACCTCGACCACCCGCGCCCGCGCGACCTGCACGGGGGTGGTCCTCCGCCGAACCTCCACCTCCATGCCCACCACGGGCTCGATGGGCGCGCCCGGCTCGATGAAGCTCACCACGTAGAGCGACCGCGGGTCGGCCACCGTCAGCACCGGGTCGCCCGCGCGCACCGCCTCGCCCTCCCAGTGGTAGACCGCGGTGACCACGCCGTCAATCGGGGAGACGAGCGTGAGGGCCTTCCGCCTGGCCTGGACCTCCTTGATTCGCTCGAGCTGGCCGTCCACCGCGCGGCGCAGGGGGGCGAGGGCCGTCTCAAGGCTCGCCGCGACAGCCGGGGGCTCGGGCATCCGCTCCCGGCTCTGGGCCTCCGCCACCTCCTTGTCTATCGCCGCAAGGGCGTCCTGGCTCGCTTTCACCTTCTTCCGCGAGGCCTCGAGCTGGTACTTCACGTCGTCGAGCACCTGGTCGCTCACCACGCCGCGGCCGTGGAGCACCTTCTGCCGGGCCAGCATGGAGGCCAGCCGCTCGGCGTTCACGCTCTCGTTCTCGAGCGTGACCATGTGGGTGAGCTTGGCGAGCCGCATCTGCTCCATGCGCAGGGCGTAGCTGCGGTCGAGGGCCATGAGGTCGAGCTTGCGCGCCTCGGCCTCCTGGCGCAGGCGCAGCTCTGCGGCGGGCAGCTCGGCCTGGAGGCGCTTCAGCTCCGCCTCCGCAACGTCGAGCTCCGCGCGCAGCGCCGCGTCGTCGAACGTCACGAGCACCTGGCCCGCCCGCACCTCGTCGGAGAGGCCGGCGCCGATGCTCGCAATCGTGCCCGCCTGCACGGGGGCCAGGGCCGCCTGGCGAAGGGCGTCAACCTCCGCCGGCGCATCCATCAGCGACACGCGGGCCTGCCACAGCATCACCACGAGCGCCACGGCGCCCACCCAGAGCGCGAAGGGCAGGACGCGCAGCCGCAGCAGCGCCAAGTACCGCCGAAGCGGCGTGCGAATCCGCCTTGGCTTCTTCATGGTCTCTTCCCAACACCTCCCGATCAGAAATCAAAAGGCAAAAGGCAAAGGGCAAAAATCAGAAATCAGAAATCGAAAATCAGAAATCTCAAATCTCTGCCTCCTCATCCCGCTGGATCATCGAGACGTGCGAGACGCCCTGCGTCCCGGCGAGGTCGGCGGCCAGCTCCGCCGAGCGCTGCGGGTTGCGCAGCAGCAGCCGGTACGAGAAGTCCGCGGCGCCCGCCGCCTCGCTGACCCGCTGCGAGGCCAGCACGGCCCGCCGGCAGTGCCGCGCGAGGAGCGGGCGAAGCGTCTCCAGGGCGCCCGCGCCGCCCAGCAGCCGGAAGCTCAGCATCACGTCGAAGTGCTGCCGCGAGCCGAACGACGTCAGGTGCAGGAGGAACGTGATGACGCAGATCCCGACCGTCCCGAGCACTGCGAGCTCGAAGGCCCCGGTGCCCGTCGCCAGGCCGATCACCAGGGCCATGAGAAGGAAAGCCGTGTCGCGCGTGTCCTTGAGAATCGTGCGGAAGCGCACGATGGCCACGGCGCCCATCAGGCCGAAGGCGATGATCAGGCTGTTCGCCGCGGCCACCACCGCCATCGCCATCGCCAGGATGACGGGCAGGAGGACGAGGGACTGGACGAACGACCTGGCGTACGACAGACCCGAGTGGGTGCGCATGTAGGTCCACGCGATGGCGTTGCCCAGCACGAAGGCCAGGAGGAGGCCCAGGAGCATCGTGGGCAGGTTCGCCGGCGCGGATGCCTTCGCCGACTCCACCACCTCGTTCACCCACTTCACCGCCTCACTGGCCATGCTCACGCCACCCCTATGCCGAGACTCGTCAGTGCATCCACCGAGCGGACGTATTTCGGCGACCTGACGCGGACGAGCCCCACCTCCCGCACCATCTGCGAGAGCCACGCGGGAAACGTCTCCGTGAACTTTATCTCCAGCACCACCGGCAGGTCCGGGAGGTCCACCCAGCCCGGACCGTCGGCCTCCAGGCGGGCGGCGTCCGTGCGCAGGCAGGCGACGAAGCGGTCTATCGTCACCCGCAGCGGCCCGCCCGCAGGGTCCGTGTAGGGCTCGCGCAGGTAGCGCACCATCACCCTGGGGCGCGCCTGGAGCTTCGCGCACAGCTCGCAGAAGCGCTCCATCCCCGCACGGTCCTCAGGCGTGTCCTCCAGCAGGTCGTCCGGCGAGGCATAGAAAGAGGTGAGAAGCCGCCCCACCGCCTCCTTCCGCACACGCGCGCGCTCCTTCACCACCACGTCGTTGCGCCGCGACTTCACCTCCAGGAACGCCGGCGTGTCCGCCCGCGCGTCGTAGAAGCGCACCCGCAGCTTGAACCGGTCCTTGTGCCCGGCCACGCTGCTGTAGTAGGTGTGGAGGTCCCGCGAATCGAGGTAGAGGCTGTAGACGGGGTACTCGTTGCCCAGGGCGGGGACGACGTGTTCGTCGGGCACGAGGTAGCACTGGGCGAAGGCGCGGACGTACGCCGCCTGCGCCTCAGTGATGAGGTACTTGCACTCGTAGCGCTGCGCAACAGCCAGCCCGCGACTGAGCAAGGCCCGCCTCCGTTGCCTCAGCCGCTCCCTGTGCTTGCCAACCGTGCCGCCGCGCGCGGCCGGACTCTCACGTCCGAAGAATGTTAGCAGATGGGGGGCGTGAAGTCAACCGCCGGCGGGTTCCTGTTGTGGAAGGTGGTTCTCCGAGCACGCCCAAACAAGTTCGGGCGTGCCACCCGTGCTCCTAGCCAATCCTATGGGGGGGGCCACGGACAAACTTGTTTGTCCGTGTCTTCCGCAATGGGAACCGCTCAGCGCGCGGGCCTCTGCGCGCCGGCGGGCGCGCGCGGCTCCAGCTCGATCACCCCGAAGGTGTTCTCGTAGCGCTGGATCGCCTGCGAGAGCGCGATGGCGAGCCGCTTCGCCGCCGGCAGGCCCATGATGATCCGGTTGCTAACCGTCATGTTCGCCTCCCGCTGCTCCGCCGGGCCGCCCACCAGCGTCAGGCCGAAATCCATGATCATCTCCTCCCGGGTGCTCAGGAGGAGGCACATGTTGGCGTATGAGGTCTTCACGTCCTGGCCACGGACCCGCAGGGTCGTGCCCCCTGGCGCCTGCTGTGCTCCGCCCGCCGCGTCGTCCGCTCTCTCGTCTGGCATGCCCCTGTCTCCTAGTGGTTCCGAGAATCCAGCCTCCCGCACCTTCTCGCATGCTAGCAGGGTGGCGGCCCCAAGTCAAATGCCTAGTCGCAGCGTCATCACTGGGGCGGCTTGATTCCCGCGGCACGATGCAATAGACTATAGTCAGGAAAAGGAGAGCGGATGCCCGAGATCAGCCGTTTCCTCGGGATTGTCGTCGGGATGTACCATCACGACCACCCTCCGCCTCATTTCCACGCGAAGTACGCCGGCCTCAGGGCAGCGTTCTCAATCGCAGACCTGGAGTTGATTCAGGGCGAACTGCCCAGGCGTGTCACAGCAAACGTCCTGGAGTGGGCATTCGAGCACCGACGGGAGCTGATGGAGAACTGGAACCTTGCAGTGGCCAAGAAGCCCCTGCGCAAGATTGCGCCTCTCGTCTAGGAGCTGTCACATGCACTTCGTGAAGAAAGCAAGATATGTCTCCGGGCACAGACTCCTCATCACGTTCGAGGACGGGAGCGTGCGTCTTGTTGACCTCGAGGACCACCTGGACGGGGAGGTTTTCGAGCCGCTGAAGGACGTGAGTTACTTCAGGCGAGTGCGGGTAAATCGGGACCTCGACACCGTGGTGTGGCCGAACGAGGCGGACTTCTCGCCCGATTTCCTCTACGAGATTGGCGTTCCCCAGCCTGAAGACGCTGTTGGGGTCAGGTCGTAACCCGAAGACTCCTTCCTCGAGACCCGATGGATAGCGGACCGGACCAACCGGAGCTTGCGGCGCAGTTGGCGCGCGTGCCGCTGCGCCACCGCGGCCTGGTGCGGCGCGTGGGGGCGCTCGAGCCGAAGATGCGCGCTCTGAGCACGCAGGACCTGCGCGGCATGGCCCGCGCCTGGCGCGCACGCTTCCGTGGCGGCGAGACGCTCGACGCGCTCCTGCCCGAGGTCTTCGCCGCCGTGCGCGAGAGCGCCCGCCGCTTCGTATGCCTCCGACACTTCGACGTCCAGGTCCTCGGCGGCTACTTCCTCCACCGAGGCCGCGCCGTGGAGATGGCGACCGGCGAGGGCAAGACCCTCGTCGCCACAATGCCCGCCGCTCTCAACGCCATCCCTGGGAAGGGCGTCCACGTCGTCACCGTCAACGACTACCTGGCGAACCGCGACCGCGAGTGGATGGGGCCGGTCTACGAGGGACTCGGCTTCTCCGTCGGATGCATCCAGACCGGCATGGCACAGGAGCCGCGGCGCGCCGCCTACGCCGCCGACATCACCTACGGCACCAACAAGGAGTTCGGCTTCGACTTCCTCCGCGACCAGGTGCGCAAGCGCGCCGTCGCTCGCGAGCTGGGCGACGTGCTCCGCCGCTGGGACATCGAGCACGGCCCCCTCGCACGCACCCTCGGCTACGCCCAGCGCGGACACAACTTCGCCATCGTGGACGAGGTGGACAGCGTGCTCATTGACGAGGCGCGGGTGCCGCTCATCCTCTCCGACTCGGCCGGGCAGCCCAGCCCCTTCGCCGCAGCCTTCCGGTGGGCCGACGAGGTGGCACGCAGGATGCGGCCCGAACGCGACTTCTCCTTCGGCCTCAAGGAGCAGAAGATCGAGCTCACCCAGGAGGGCCGCCAGCGCGTCCGCGAGCTCGCCCTCCTCCTCGGTGCCGCGCCCCCCGCCGACCGCCCCGCACACGTCCTCATCGAGCAGGGCATCCGCGCCAACCGCCTCTTCACACGCGACCGCGAATACCTCCTCGACGACGAAAAAGTCGTCATCGTGGACGAGTTCACCGGCCGCGTCCTGCCCGACCGCAACTGGCAGCTCGGCCTCCACCAGGCCATCCAGGCCAAGGAGGGCCTCCCAGTCACCGAGGAGACCCACACCCTCGCCACCGTGACCTACCAGCGCTACTTCAAGCTCTACGCCAAGCTGGCGGGCATGACGGGGACGGCGATTGACGCGCGCCGCGAGTTCCGCCGCGTCTACGGCCTTCGCGTCTGCCGCGTGCCCACCAACCGCCCGCTTCGCCGCACCGCGATGCCCGACGCCGTCTTCCGCTCGCGCCACGCCAAGCTCCGCGCAGTCGTAGAGCGCATCCAGGAGCTCAACGCCCAGGGCCGACCAGTCCTCGTCGGCACCAGGAGCGTGGACAAGAGCGAGGAGCTGAGCCGCGAGCTGGCCCGCCTCGGCATCGCCCACTCGGTCCTCAACGCCAAGAAGCACGCGGAGGAGGCGGCAATCGTCGCCCAGGCCGGCCAGCGCGGCCAGGTGACCATCTGCACCAACATGGCCGGGCGCGGCACCGACATCAAGCTCGGCCCGGGGGTGGCCGACCTCGGCGGCCTCCACGTCCTCGGCACCGAGCGGCACGACGCCAGCCGCATTGACCGCCAGCTCGGCGGCCGCGCCGGGCGCCAGGGCGACCCCGGCTCATACCAGTTCATGGTCGCCCTCGACGACGACCTCGTGCGCCGCCGCTACCGGCGGCTCACCCTCTGGCTCCGCCGGTGGCACAGGCGGTGGCACAGGCGGTGGCACAGGCGTCCCGCCTGTGGACACACACAGGCCGGAGGCCTGTGCCACCAGCGCGGCTCATCGGGCCTCCTCCTCCGCTGGTTCTTCTCCTTCGCCCAGGCGAGGGTCGAGCGCGACCACCTCCAGGCCCGCATCGCCCTCATGGACCGCGACAAGTGGCTCGACGAGGTCCACGAACTCTTCGGCGTCAGCCCCCACGCCTGACCTCGACGGCAAGGGAATAGGGGCAAAGGAATGCTGAAAACCCGCCGCCCATGTCCCTTTGGTCCCTTACGTCCCTAGCCCCCGTACCCGACAACCGAAAACCGGCAACCGAAAACCGTTTCTCACGCAGAGGCGGATGAGGCAGCAGAGAAGAGGCATTGACCGCGGATCACGCGGATGGCCGCGTCATCGAGCGGCCGCGAGTTCGGCTTCGAGAGGGGCTTGCCTGCGGAAGCGGCTCACGCCGAGGATGCTGAAACCCAGGACGTGGCCCTCCTCATCCACGCGTTCCATGACCGCGTCGTGGGCCGTCTCGCGCATGTAGCCGGGGGCATCGCGGAACTGCACCTCGAGGTAATCCCCCTCGGCGTCGTACCACACCTTCACTTTCTCGGCCATACCGTTTCTCCGGCTTTGAGCCTGTCCGTGAGGTAGGCAGTGACCACGAAGGCATCGTTCTCATTGTATCTTACCACGACGCAGAGCCATTTTCCACCCACGCGCGTGCGGGCGTAGAAGCGGTAGAAGAGCCGCACCGCCTCGTCGGACCGCGACACGCGCACCTCGGCAGGGCTGCGCAGCACCCGCTCGACCTCCGCCTCCATTCCCGCCATCTCCAGGTGTCCGAGGATGTGGACCATTCGCTCATTGGTGAGCCGCACCTCGTTCCCGAAGCAATCGCGGATGAGTCTCATGGACGCGATTATGGCCTGCGTGGAGCGGGCTGTCAAGTGCAGCCGGCCGCAGGCCACGGACGGGCACGCGAAACAACGCGAAACGGACTTTCTCACGCAGAGGCAGATGAGCCAGCAGAGCAGACTATAAGGAAGGCAGGAAGGCAGGAAAGGAAGTCAGGCAAGAGCCCTCATCTTCCGGCAACGAAGCTTGGATGCGGCTGAAGATGTGCCCGTACATCCCCTCTACCCCTGATGGAATGGCGAGAATCGGCCGTTCCGGGGCCGTCCGGCGTTGTTCTGGGGTGTCCGGGGCTGATCCAGAATGGGTGGAATGGCGAGATTGGGCGAATCTCGGCCTTCCAGCATTGTGTGGGTCAGGGGGCTTCGTAGCGGTAGCCGATGCCGTGGACGGTGCGGATGATGGTGGGGCTTCTGGGGTCGGGCTCGATGCGCTTGCGGAGCTGCGAGATGTGCTGATCGAGGGTGCGGCTGTTGGGCAGGTGGCGGATGCCCCAGCCGGCGTTGAAGAGGGCGTTGCGGTCGAGCACCTTGCCGGGGTGGTCGTGGAAGAGTTGGAGGAGCTTGAGGTCGCGGAGGCTGAGCTCGATGGCCTGGCCGCCGCGTCGGGCGCGGAGTTCGGCGGGGAAGACCTCGAGGTCGGCGAGGCGGAAGCTGGCGGGGCGCTCCTGCGGCGGCTTGGCCGCGAAGGTGCGGCGGGTGACGGCGCGGATGCGGGCGACGACTTCCTTGACGCCGAAGGGCTTGACGATGAAGTCGTCGGCGCCCAGCTCCAGGCCGATCACCTTGTCAATCTCCTCCGACTTGGCGCTGATGAAGATGACAGGGACGGCGGGGTCGGCCTGGCGGATGCGGCGGCAGACGTCGTAGCCGCTGACGCGCGGCATCATGATGTCGAGGCAGACGAAGTCGGGCTGGTGGCGGGAGTAGAGGTCGAGGGCCTCCTGGCCGTCGCGGGCCGAGAGGGTCTCGTAGCCCTCGGCCTCCAGGATGGCCGCGAGGCCGTTGCGGGTGTGCTCGTCGTCTTCGGCGATCAAGACCTTCATCGGAGCGCCGCCCTTCGTGAATCGTAGTCGTTCCTCATCCTCGATTCATTCGATTGAATCGATTGAATCGATTGAATCGAGGGGAAATCGAGGACGATTGGCCAAGAGCCACAGCATCGCCGCTCCTCCTCACCCGGCCTGCGGGGTGCGGAGGGTCAGCTTGAAGCAGGCGCCGGCGTCGGCGGGGCAGAGGGCGAGGTCGCCGCCGTGGAGGCGGGCGAGGTCGCGCGCGATGGCCAGGCCGATGCCGGTGCCGGTCACGCCTTCGTTGAGCCTGTCGCTCACGCGGTGGAACGGTTCGAAGAGGCGCGCTTCGTGGCCCTTTGGGATGCCCGGGCCGCGGTCGGACACGGTGAGGGTCGTGGTGTCGCCATCCTGGAGGGTGGCGATGGCCACGTGGCCGCCGGAGGCGGCGTATTTCTCGACGTTGCTGAGGAGGTTGCCGAGGATTTGCTCGAGGGCGTCGCCATCGAGGCTCACGCTCGCGGGTGCGGCAGGGTCGAAAGCGACCTCGACGCCCTTGGCGGCGAGGAGTGGGCGGAAGCGTTCGATGACGGCGGCGGCACGCTCGTCCACGCAGCCAGCGGCGGGGTGGAGGGTGAGCTTGCCGCGCTGCTTGCGGGCGAGGGTGAGGACGTTGGCGATGAGGCGGCTGAGGCGCTCGCTCTCGGTGACGATGACACCGAGGTAGCGGGAGCGGCGCTCCTCGTCGTCGGCCACGCCGCTCTCCAGAAGCTCGGCGTACATGCGGATGTTGGTCAGGGGCGTCTTGAGCTCGTGGGAAACCTGGTTGACGAAGTTCACGCGCTGGGCGGCCTCGCGCATCTCGCGCGAGGTCTCGCGGTAGACGTAGAAGGCAACGCCGACGAGGACGATGCCGAGGCCGAGGAGGCCGGCCACGAGGGTGAGGCGGAGGCCGCCACGGAGCGCGGCCTTGAGCTCGCCGCTCGCCGCGAAGTAGTCGAGCCTCCAGGCGGCCAGAGGCGGGCTGAGGGCGAGGGCGGCCTGGGGCTTCTCGCCCGCCGCAGGCTCGTGCGCGCCCCATTGGTAAAGGGGCGAGCCGCCGGGGTCCACGAGCACGATGCGGCCGTGGGGCAGGGCGGGGGCGAGGGCGTCGGTGCCCGGCAGCTCCGCCACGATGTCGGCCAGGAGGCGCGTGCGGCTGAGCTCGACGCCTATCACGTGGCCAGAGGCGGCCCTTCGCCAGAAGAGGAGGTTGGTGCCCGCGCCCCAGTACCAGACGTACCAGCCGTAGCCGCGGGCAGCCGAGGCGGCGCCGTTCGGCCCCTCGGCGGGACGGTAGAAGGCGCCCTTGTCGCGCCAGACCTGGCCGGCGCGTTCGAGGAACTCGCGTTCCGCAGTGTTCAGCGGGCCGCCGGGCGGCGGGTGGAGCCGTTCGCCCTTGGGGTCGAGGACGAAGAGGGCCTGGGCGATTGGGTTCCGCTCGACGAGCGTGCGGAGCGAGGCGGTGTCGAAGAGGACGAACTCGGTGAGCTTGAGGAGCTCGCGCTGGCGCTCGTCGAGGAGTGCGGCGATGGCGGAGTCGGTGTCGTTGAGCTGCGCGCGGAGGACTTCGCGGAACTGGTGTTCGACGCGCTCCTGCTCGTCGCGAGCCACGCGCAGGCCGAGCCAGGCGAGCAGCCCCAAGGGCAGAAGCACGATGAGAAGGAGGATTGCGGCGAGCTTGGGCCTCAAGGGGGTTTCCTCAGTCCTCTCGTGCTCGTCGTCGTCCTCGTCGTCGTCGTCGTCGAACTCTCTGGCTTCCGGCATCCTGGAGGTTCGACGACGAGGACGACGACGACAACGACGACGATAGAGGCGCTTGGGCGTGGCGCCCCGTGCCCCCGAGATAAGTCGCCGTGGGTGCCACGCCCGATGGTTGCCTGGGCTTGCTCTGTCACAGGCTAGAAGCCTGTGCCACCGCCGGACGCTCAGTAGGAGCGCTGCGAGTCGAGTTGCGACTGGGCTTCGCGCATCAGCTTGCGGGAGCCGCCCCACTTCGCGCCCTCGAGATTCTGAGCGTTGTCGTTGTTGAACTCCTGCTGCTTGCGGAGGCGTTCGGACTGGTACTTGTCAGCATTCTTCTGAAGGAAGGCCACGTTGTCA
>VGYW01000323.1 GCA_016872875.1 Planctomycetota bacterium
CCGCCACGCCCTTGAGCCGCGCGCGGTGGAAGAGGTACTCCACCACCCGCATCTCGCGGTAGAGCGGCACGTTCTCGGGCAGGTAGCCCACCCGCTGGCGCACCTGCATCGCCTCCCAGAAGGGGTCGAACCCCGCCACGCGCACCTTGCCGGCCGTGGCGGGCGTGAAGGCGGTGAGGATGCGCATGACGGTGGTCTTCCCCGCGCCGTTCGGCCCCAGGAACCCCACCACCTCCCCCTCGTCCACGCGGAACGACACGTCGTCCACGGCGACGATCTTGCCGAACCGCTTCGTCAGGTGTTCAGCCTCGATCAAGCCAAGCCTCCTGCCAGGATGACTGGATGAATGGATGGGTGGATGAATGGATGAATGACTGAGGAAGCCATCGTTCTGACATTCATCCAATCATCCATTCATCCATCCATCCCCGCGGAGATGATTCCCACCCCGCCCGCTACAAGCGCCTGGACTCGAACGCGTCCACCACGGGCGGCAGGGTGAAGTAGACGAGCAGGAAGAGGAACATGACGACGGAGAGGCCGAGGAAGAGCGGGAGCGCGAGCCGCGCCTCGTCTATCCGCCACGTCGTCAGGTTGAAGATCAAGGCCACGATGAGCAGGCTCACGGCCAGCCCCACGAAGACAAGCGTCCCCGCCCGCGCCCAGGTGCGCAGCTCCGAGACCGCCGAGCCGAGGACGCGGACGAGCATCGAGATGAAGATGCCGAGGACGTATATGGCCCCCAGGAGCGGCCGCGGAGCGGTTGCGACGGCCGCCTTGGCGGCCTCACCCGTCGGCTTCACGGGAAAGGGCGGAACGCTCCCCGGGCACACAACCGTGAGCACGCAGAGCGCCACGCACGCCGCCATCGCCAGCGAGCCCATGATGCGCCCCAGGTGCCCCAACATCTTCAGCCCCAGCGGCACCTCCGGCGCCACCACCCAATCCTTCAGCAGAAGGAAGTTCACGAACAGTGAGACCCCCAGGGCCGAGATGGGCAGGAACAGCAGCCCATAGAGCACCTGGTGGCCGCCTCCTTCGACTCGGGTGGCTCCCGCGACCGCCCCTGTGCCTGGAGCCCCACCGGTGCTTGCGCCTGCCGAGTGTCCTTCGCCTCTGATGGCCCCCACGACCACCAGTGCGACACAGGCGAGCGCCGCCGCCGCGCTCAGCCCGGTGCCCACCCAGCCGATCAGGGTCGCTGCAAACGGCCTCTCAAGGGGCGCTTCGGCTCTCTTCGCTTTCGCCATTCATGTTCCCTCTATTGCGAGTTCTTGCACGCAAGTCGGCAGAGGATGGCTGGATGATTGGATGAATGGATGAAGGAGCCAGAAGCCGCGTTGCTCTTTCACCCATCCATTCATCCACCCATCCATTCATCCTCCCCGGCTGCGTCCAATGCCCGTGTCAGAAGTCGCCCATCCCGCCGCCCATGCCGCCCATGCCACCCATGCCGCCCATCCCGCCTGGGTGGCCGCCGGGGGGCATCGCGGGCCTCTTCTCGGGCACCTCGGCCACGAGTGCGTCGGTGGTCAGCAGCAAGCCGGCCACGCTCGCCGCGTTCTGGAGCGCGGCGCGAACCACCTTCGTCGGGTCAATGATCCCCGCGTCCACCAGGTCGCAGTAGCGGTCGCCCAGCGCGTCGTAGCCGAAGGCGGCGTTGTCGCTCGCCAGGATGCGGTGGATCACCACGTTGCCGTTCTCGCCCGCGTTGTCGGCGATCTGGACGGCGGGCGAGCGGAGGGCGCGGCGCACGATGTCAACCCCCACCTTCTCGTCGCCCCTGGCCTTCACCTTGTCGAGGCAGCGTGCGGCCCGCAGGAGCGCAACGCCGCCGCCCGGCAGTGTCCCCTCCTCCACCGCGGCGCGGGTGGCGTGGAGCGCGTCCTCGATTCGCGCCTTCTTCTCCTTCATCTCGACCTCGGTGGCTGCGCCCACGCGTACCTCGGCCACGCCGCCGGCCAGCTTGGCCAGCCGCTCCTCGAGCTTCTCCCGGTCGTAGTCGCTCGTCGTCGTCTCGATCTCGTGGCGTATCTGGGCGATGCGCCCCTTGATCGCGTCCGCCGTCCCGCCGCCCTCCACAATCGTGGTGTTCTCTTTCTCCACGATCACCTTCTTGGCCGTGCCGAGGTCGTCTATGGCGACGTTTTGGAGCTTGACCCCGAGGTCCTTGAAGATGGCCTTGCCGCCCACGAGGAGCGCGATGTCCTCGAGCATCGCCTTGCGGCGGTCGCCGAAGCCGGGGGCCTTCACCGCGCACACCGACAGTATACCACGAAGCCTGTTCACGACCAGCGTCGCCAGAGCGTCGCCCTCGACGTCCTCGGCGATGATGAGGAGCGGCTTGCCCGCCTTGGCCACCTTCTCCAGCACGGGCAACAGGTCCCGCACCACGGAAATCTTCTCCTCATGGATAAGGATGAGCGGGTCCTCGAACTCGCAGGTCATATTCTCCAGGTTCGTGACGAACTGAGGCGAGATGTAGCCGCGGTCGAACTGCATCCCCTCCACCCATTCCACCTTGGTATCGGTGGTCTTGCCTTCCTCGATTGTGATGACGCCATCTTTGCCGACCCGCTCCATGGCCTGGGCGAGCATGTCGCCGATGGCCTGGTCGTTGTTGGCGGCGACTGCGGCCACCTGGGCGATCTCTTTGCGGCCCTTGACCTTCTGGCTCATGCGGCGCAGCTCTTCCACCACCGCGTCAACCGACTTCTCGACCCCGCGCTTGAGGGCCATCGCGTCGGCCCCCGCCGCCAGGTTCTTCAGCCCCTCCTCGAAGATCGCCTCGGCCAGCACCGTCGCCGTCGTCGTCCCGTCGCCCGCCACCTCGCTGGTCTTCGAGGCCACCTGGCGCACCATCTGGGTGCCCATGTTCTCGTGGATTTCCTCGAGCTCGATCTCCTTCGCCACCGTCACGCCGTCTTTGGTCACGGTGGGCGCGCCGTAGCTCTTCTCGATGATCACGTTGCGCCCGCGCGGGCCGAGAGTGATCTTGACAGCATGTGCAAGCTGCCTGACGCCCGCGCGGATGGCCTCGCGGGCCTCCTGGTCGAACGCCATCTTCTTCGCGGCCATTCGCTGGTGCTCCTTAGCCTTGCTTGATGACTGCCAGCACGTCCTCCTCGCGCATGATGAGGAGTTCCTCATCGAGGAGCTTGATCTCCGTGCCGGCGTAGGTGGTGAAGACGATGCGGTCCCCCTTCTTCAGCCGCATGGGCAGCCGCTTGCCGTCCTCCGTCAGGGCGCCATCGCCGACGGCGACCACCTCGCCCTGCTTCGGCTTCTCCTTCGCCATGTCGGGCAGCACGATCCCGCCCGCTGTCCTCTCCTCGGCCTCAAGCCGCCTCACGACCACACGGTCGCCCAACGGCTTCACCCTCGTTTCTTTTGCCATCGGTTCCCTTCCTCAAAACATGCTGGAATCGCCACGGTCATGAGAATAAATCGCGGTGGACATTGAGCAAAAAGTGTGCCGGGCATTCTCGCATGATGTTAGTCTTGGCATAACCTTCGAAACGGCGTCGGTTTATGTATAAGCATGGGGGCGGCGCCATCGCGCTCAGCCCCGCATGCACCGCCGGCCATCTGTCGCGCCGGCAGAACCCCATCTGCCACTTTGGCAGCCCCTCAGAGCGGCAGCGGCACGGTCTCGCCGCACTCCACCGAGGCATAGGCCGCCAGCCCGACTTCCACCGCCGCCCGCCCCTCCTCCCCCGGCACCGGCGGCGCCGTGTCGTTCACGATGCACTCGATGAAGTCCCTCAACTCGTGCTGAACGGGGTCCTCGACCTTGAGCTGGCTCGCGGGCAGAAAGGTCGCCTTCTCGCCAGCCTTGCAGATGTGTATCCCCGCGTCGGCGCCCCAGATGGCCGGGAAAGTCAGCGACCCGAGCTCGCAGTCCACCCGCCCGCCGTAGCCGCCGATGGCGCTCACCTGCCCCGTGTGGAGCAGGCCCTTGGCGCCGCTGGCGAAGTGAAGCGTCACCAGGGTCATATCGGGGTAGTCCAGCCGCTTGTCCAGGTAGAGCCCGCCGGCCGCGTAGACCGCCTCGACGTCCCCGCACACCCACCGCAGGAAGTCGATCTCGTGGGAGTGGATTTCGAGCAGGTTCCCGCCGCTCGTCTCGCGTTGGAGTCGCCAGCCCTGGCCGTAGGCGCCGCCCCAGGCCCCGCCGAGCCTGTGGACTGTCATGCAGATCGGCCGGCCGAACTCCCCGTTGTGAACCAGTTCCCTCACCTTGCCGTGGACGGCGTGGTAACGGCACACCTGGCCGATCATCAGCTTCACCCCCTTCTCGTCGCACGCCGCGATCATCGCGTCGCAATCCTCGATCGTCACCGCCATCGGCTTCTCGCAGAAGACGTGTTTCCCCGCCTTCGCCGCCGCAACCGTGTTGGCGGCGTGTGCGAACTGCGGCGACGCCACCACCACCGCGCCCACCGCCCTATTCGCCAGAAGCTCCGCATAGCTCGCGTAAGCCGTCGCGCCGTGCTTCGCCGCGAGTTCTCTCGCCCGCTCCGGCGCCTCATCGTAGGCCGCGACCACCTGGGCGCCCTCAAGACCCGCCAGCCCCTGCGCGAGCGCCGACCCCATCCCCCCGCAGCCGACCACGCCGACCCCGATCTTCGACATCACCCGCCTCTCTCTCTTGAGATGCCATTGACCGCAACCGAAGAGGACGATTGGATAGGTGGATGGATGGATGATCGCCTGACACCCATCCACTCATCCACCCATCCATTCATCCAGTGCCCCAGAGCATACACTTCTGGCGTATCCTGTCAAGCACGCCTTCTGTCCCGTTCGCGGCGGGTGGACAGGTAGACGCCGCCCAGGGCGAGGACGCCGCCGAGGAGCATGAGGGGGGTGAGCTCCTCACGCAGGAGCACGATGGCCAGCGCCACGCCACCAATCGGCACGATGAACTGAAGCGGGCCGAGGACGTTGGCCGGCAGGTCCTTGAGGGCGACGTACCAGGCGGTGAAGCCGAAGACGGTGGGGACGATGGCCAGGTAGACCCCCGTGAGCGCGCCCGGCCAGGAGATGGCCAGCCCCTTCCCCATCGCCAGGCACGCGGCCAGGAACGCCGCTCCGCCGATGAGCATGCTCAGCGTCGTCGTCACCAGGCCGCCGTGCCGCTGCACCACGCTCCGCCCGAAGACCGTGTAGGCCGCCCACGCCAGCCCCGACAGCGCCGCCAGCACCCCGCCCAGCACGTGGTGCGGATTCTCGTGCAACTGCCCCTGCGACACCCCGCCGAGCACTAGGATGCACCCAACGACGCCTAGCACCACCCCACACGCCTTCCCTACCCCCACCCTCTCCCCCACTAGCAGCGACAGAGGGACGATCAGCACGGGATTGGAGTTCATGATGAGCTGCACGATGATCGAGTGGGTGTGCTTGAGGGCGAGGAAGGTGAAGAAGCCCATGGCGAAGCCGCCCGTGAGACCGAGAAACAGAACTCGTCCCGGCTCGCGGAGGAGGGCCAACAGGTCCCGCCCGCGTCTCAGGGCGAGGGCACCGGCCAGCAGCACGACGCCCGTGATGCCGAAGCGATAGAAGCCGAGCACCACGGGGTCCGTGGCGTGCTGGCTGATCGTCTGCCGCCCGAACACGAACACCGTGCTCCACGACACGCAGGCCAGGGTTCCGAGAATGAGTGCCCGACGCTTCATGGCCTCAATGATAGCGGATTACCGACCTTCACGCCAGACGTAGGTGTGCCCCGGGTGCGGTAACGGACTTGTGCAGCTTCGGGGCATCGTGCAGCACCGCCGCGGCGGGCATTGTCTCCGGGGGCCGGACCACGGTCGTCCCCCACGCGTCGAAGGCGCCTCCCCGCTGTCCGTGCGAACCTACGGAAATGATTCCACACTTGTACAAGTCTGAGACCATGTGGCAACGCCCCTTCCTTCGAGCGCGCGGCAATCAAGGTTGCCATGCCTGCATGGTCGCCAGTGATTGCAGCCCACCAAGGGCATCCCCGCACGCACCTTGTGCCCTTGCAGAGATGATTCCACACTTGTACAAGTGTGGAACCCTATGGCCACGCGCCCTCGTCTGAGGGCGCGTGGGGGCGAAGGTTGCCGTGCTTGCATAGTGCCCACTGGTTACCAGCCGCCCGGGTCATCGCCGGCGCCCTCTGAAGATGATTTCACACTTGTACAAGTGTGAAATCATGTGTCCCCAACCCATGCCAGATCCCGGGGAGAGAAGGTGGCGCCATCTGCGTAGTGACCCATCACCCCGGCGCCAAGGCGGGCTCGGACAAGACGAGTAGTCGAAGCCCAGCGCGCGAAGCCGCGACTGTACCCGCATGGCCCCTCCTCAATCGTCCTCGTCCTCGTCCCTCGTCCTCGTCCTCGACTCCTCTCCCCTAGGGTAGAACCCCAAAGCAAAGCAATCGAGGACGAAGGACGAGAGCCTGGCCCGAGGCTTTGCGAGGGCACGAGGGACGATTACGATTGCGCATCCCGCGCTTGACACGCGTCGGGGGAACTCTATCATGTCCCGCTGCCAGGCACTTGGTCTTGAGGGCAAGACGATGAAAGTGGCGATAGTCCAGATGCGGGTGGAGATGGGGGAGAAGGAGGCGAACCTCGAGCGCGCGCTCGTGGGCATCGCCGAGGCGGCCGAGGAGCAGGCCGACGTGGTGGTGCTGCCCGAGTGCCTCGACCTGGGCTGGCTGTGCGCCCGGGCGCGCAAGCTGGCCGAGCCCGTGCCCGGGCCCCTCACCCGCCGCTTCGCCCACGCCGCGCGCACGCACGGGGTCTTCCTGTGCACCGGCATCACCGAGCAGGCCGAGGAGGGCTTCTACAACACCGCCCTGCTCTTTGACCGCACCGGGCGCCTCGTGCTGCGCCACAGGAAGATCAACGAGCTCGAGGTCGGCCTGCGAACCTACACGCGCGGCTCCGAGCTCCGCACCGTCAAGACCGAACTCGGCGTCATCGGCGTGAACATCTGCGCCGACAACTGGGTGCCCTACATTGACCAGACGCTCTCGTCCATGGGCGCGCGCACGGTGCTCTCGCCCTGCGCCTGGGCCTGCGAGCCGCGAAAGGAGGCATCCAACAGCAAGGCCATCCGCGAGCGCTTCAAGAAGCGCACCACGGAGAGCCCCATCTTCCTCGTCGGGGCGAACGGCGTCGGCGAGCTCACCGAAGGACCCTGGCGAGGCCGCATCCTGCACGGCCGCAGCCTTGTCTACGGCCCAGGCGGACGCGAAGTCCTCGCGGGAGACTTCAATAAGGAGCAAGTGCTGTACTGCGACATTGCCTGAAGAGGATGGGTGGATGAATGGATGAATGGATGAATGAAAGGGCGCGTTTGCTCTGACAGTCATCCACCCATCCACCCATCCATTCATCCCCTCTGTTGGGAGGAAGAGACAAGGAGACCGGGAATGCAGATTGGCTTCTTGACGTCGTGCATGGGCAAGAAGTCGCTCGAGGAGGTCGTGGCTTTCGCGGGCAAGGCCGGCTTCGCGGCCCTCGAGGTCTCAACAGGGCACCTGCCGGCCGAACGCGCACTCAAAGAGACAGCGAAGATCAAGAGGCTGTTCGCGAAGCACGGCGTCGGCATCTCGAGCCTGGCAGCGTATGCGAACCTGCTCGACGGCGACGAGGCGAAGCGCCAGGCCGCAATCGCGGGCTTCAAGAAGAGCATTGACGCTGCGGTGGCGGTCGGCACCCCCGTCGTCTGCACCCTCGCCGGCATGCCCGTGCCGGGCAAGTCCAAAGAGCAGACCATCGCCGAGGACTTCAAGGCCGTCTTCACCCCCATCGCCGCCTACGCCGAGGAGAAAGGCATCAGGATCGCCTTCGAGAACTGGTATCCCACCCTCCTCCAGCACTTCGATCTGTGGGACGCCATCCTCGCGGCGGTGCCCTCCCCCGCCATCGGCTTCAACTACGACCCCTCGCACCTCATCTGGCAGGGGATAGACTACCTGGGCGGCGTTGACCGCTACAAGGGCCGCATCTTCCACACCCACGCGAAGGACACGGAGATGAAGGCCGACGTGTTGGCCCGTCGCGGCTGCCTCGCCGGCGGCTGGTGGCGCTACGTCATCCCCGGCTACGGCAGCGTGGAGTGGGGCAAGTATGTCGGCCGCCTCCGCCAGAGCGGCTACGACGGCGTCCTGAGCATCGAGCACGAGGACAGCGCCTTCAGCCCCGAGGCCGGCCTCGAGAAGGGCCTCGGCTACCTGCGGCTCTTCGTGTGATGCAGGTTTGTAGTTCCGCCTTCAGGCGGGTCTTCTTCTCCTCCCCACGCTCCAGCGCCGGGACGAGAGATGTTCTGCTCCCTCTTCCTCGGGGAGAGGGCTGGGGTGAGGGTGTCTTGGCGCCCACGGCGCCCCTGGTGCAAGCACCCTCACCCGCCCGCCCCTGGCGGGCGACCTCTCCCCGAGGGAGAGGTGGGGAATCCAGAACCTCCCGCGGGTCACGAGACCCGCGGGACGTGTGAGCGCCCACCCGCCAGGCAACCAAGGGATCTCAGGCGGGGTCACCCGCCGCCGCCGCGATACACCATTCGCTCGGGGTCGCTCGACTCAACTCGTGGCATAGAACACTTCCTCTCTGGCTCCCTCTCCCTCGGGGAGAGGGTTGGGGTGAGGGTGCTTCGGCGCTAGCCGCCCCTCGCGGAAGCACCCTCACCCGCCCGCCTTTGGCGGGCGACCTCTCCCCGAGGGAGAGGTTGGGAATGGCGGAGCTCCCGCCCTCAGCGAAGCTCGATAACGGCCACATCCTCGCCTTCGAGGGTGAGTGTGGCCTTGCCCTCCTTCCATTCGATGGCTTTGCCGGCCACCAGTTCGCGGCTGGCGGCGGGGGGCTTGAAGTCGAGGGTGATCGTGGCGGTGCGCGGCTCGGGGCTGTCGTTGAAGATCGTGAGGTAGCGCTCGCCGAAGCGCTCGACGTAGACCTTCGGGTCGCTTGAGCGGGCGCGGGTGATCGGCTCCCAACCGGCCTCGGCGACGAGCTTGCACAACGGCACGTACTTCTTGAAGAGCGGCCTGTCGCGCTCGTAGAGCTCGGGACGCTGGAAGTACTGGCCCGTCGAGGCGTCGGCACTGAAGAAACCTGGGAACATGCCATACGCGAGGCACCGCTTCATGTACTTCTCGACGAGCGCGTGGCTGAACTGGCTGAAGTCGGTGTTCATCAGGAAGCAATAGGGCTTGCCCTTGCACAGGGCACGGCGATAGAGCAGGTCGGCGTCGGACATTGGCCGCCACTTGCCGCCGGGGTTCCAGTTCGTCTCGGTGCCGCCGACCTCGAGCATCGGGATGAGCCAGGGCAGCCTGTCCGGCGCGCCGTTCGCCATCATCAGCTTGCCCATCTTGTGGACGTCGGCGGCGATGGCTCGGACGTATTCGAAGGCGACCAGGCCGCGGAAGATGGCCGGCTTGCGGGTGTCGAGGGAGAAGGTCAGCGGCGTGTCGGCGGCGGCGAAGTGCTCGCGGCGGAAGTCCAGCTCGTCGGTCACGTAGCCCTCGCTCGAATCCACGTATTCGCCGTCGAGATCGCCGTTGCGTTTCGGGCCGTAGAGTTGCTCGATGAGCTTGGGGTTCCACTTGTTCTTGAAGTCGGTCACATCGCCCTGGATGCCGGGCATGGAGTTCATGCTCCACACGGCGCCGTTGCACCAGGGGGTGT
>VGYW01000324.1 GCA_016872875.1 Planctomycetota bacterium
TGAGGGGCAGACTCCGTAGCCGGACACAGGCCAAAGAGAGATTCTTCGACTTCGGCCGCCAAGAGGCGGCCTTCGCTCAGAATGACAACTCTTTGGGGCTTGCGCCGGGGAAAGTAGCGTTGTCGTGCTAGGGCACCCTCGCCCGCCACCGCATCCACTGGCTACGTCCTCTGCGAGCTCTTCTTCGCCGAGCTCGACGGCCCCGCCCTCACCCGCCACCGCGCCGAAGTCTGCCTGCCCGGCATGGGCCAGGGCAGCGTCCCCAGGCTCGTCTTCCACCCGTAGTTGCTCTGGTTGCGAAGCTCCTGCTTCAATCTCCTTGCGGCAGGAGCCGCAGCACCCCCGTTGCGAAGCCGGAGCTTCGCAACGAGAACACCCAGCCGAACCTTCGGGGGCTTGGCCCCCGAACCCCCAGGATTTATCGCTTTACAGCCGCCGGCACCCTTGATAGAATTGAGTTGCTGGCGCGCAGGATAGGGCTCCGGTGGGAACCGAGCCGAAGGGCCAGGCCCGAGCGCCGTGGCAGTGCCATCACGGCACAGGCGGCGCTCTCAGGGGCGCCGCCTGCACTGCTTGTGCCGGTGGCCCGAATGCGGTAAATCCCAGGGGGTCTGGGGGATGGGTCCCCCAGACTTCCACGCCCGCACCCTCGACCGCATTGACGCCCTCATCCAGGGCGAGCACGAGGCCAAGCAAATCCTCTCCGTCGAGGTCATCAGCGCCTGAGGATGAGCTACTGATGCCAGGGATGCGAGACAGGAATCTGCGGAGTGGCGATCTTCACGAAGAGCTTGGTATCTTCCTGCTGAAGGCGGTCGCCCTCGTCGCCCCTGTGCCTCGACAGGAAGACGTGGGCAATGACGTCTTCGCGACGCTGATCAGGCCCGAGGGGACCAGGCGGCTGATACCCGACCTCTCCTTCCTGGTCCAACTGAAGTCGGCCTCCGTTACCTCAGTGAGCTATAGAACCCCTGACGAAATGGCCTGGATCACTGCTCTGGACTCTCCTCTTTTCGTCGGTCGCGTAGACCTCGCGCAGGCCAAGATCGAGCTGTTTACCACACTGAGGCTGCATCAAGTGCTTCTGGAGAACACCTACGACGGGATCGAATTGCTGCTTGACAGGGAGACAGAAACGCCGACAACACAGAAGTTAAGGCGCGGCAACATCGGCCCACCCATCCATGTGTGGTCGATGGCCCACGTTGCGGAGCCGGGTTTCCTGACGAGATCATACGAGGTGCTTCGGCCGCACGTTGATGCCCTTCGCCAAAATCGCCTGTTGCGCGGAATCCAGTTGCACAGGTGCTTGCGATGGGAGACGGGCCAGCCTCCTACCGACGGGGGCATGATGATGCTGGTCTCCCCTCAGAACGACATTGCCGATACCATACGGGAGATGTCCCCTCATGTGTGCCGGCTGTTGATGGAACTGCAACACCGCAAGAGGTATGGCGACTTCCCTGTCTTGTTAGCATTCATTGACCTCATGCGACGATGGGGAGCCGACCCCGATCCAGACGGAATCCTGCGCACGATGGTGGGCAGCACGGCGCAAGGGCTGGACATCTCGGTGGAGGACGCGATCCGCATCCGCTACGCGTTCCAGCCGCCTAGGTCGTCGCTGGATTTGAGCTACCTTCCTGTCACCGATGAAGCTCTGGCGGTGATCCCGGATACAGTGACCGCACTGGGCCTTGTGAACGCCCCAGTCACGGATGCGGGCATCAGGCACCTACTCAGGCTCACCGGCCTAACGCGGCTCAATGTTGCCGGGACACAGATCACGGACGAAGGCTTGGTGGCGTTGGGCGGGTTACAAAGGCTAGAATGGGTCTGCGTGAACCGGACCCAGGTCACGGGCGCAGGCGTGGACCGGATGAGAGCAGCTCGCCCCGATGTTCAAGTGGTACTCGGGTCCGAGCCCTGAATTGCGGCGAGTTACGGGTGGGTTTAGGAGACCAGAATGAGGCCACGATTCAGCCTGCTGAGCGACGAATTGATCCGCAGGATTCTCGACGAGGCGTTCCTCCTCCTTGAAACCAAAGGGATCAATCTCCATCACGATAGCCTGCTCGCCCGCTTCGCCGACCTCGGCTGCCGAACCGATCGGGCGAAGGAGTGGGTGTGGTTGCCGCGCGAACTGGTGGAACGCTGCATCCTGTCGTGCCCGCGACAGGTCAAGCTCTGGGACATCGCGGGCACTCGCTTCTGCGACTTGTCGGGCGACAAGGTGCACTTCACGCCGGGCTCGACGGCGATCAAGGTGCTCGATTCGGAGACGCAGACGATGCGGGCCGCCACCGCCGCCGACATGGTGGCCTACGGCAAGCTCACGGAGCAGCTCGACGCGATTGACTACTCGGCGACGGCGATCACGCCGAGCGACGTGCCGAAGGAGATCGGCGACAGCATCCGCCTCCATGCCCTTCTGAAGACCACGAGCAAGCCCATCTGCACGGGGGCGTTCAGCGTCGCGGGCTTCGACGTTATGACGGAGCTCCAGCTCGCGGTCCGCGGCACCCGCGAGGCGCTGCGGGCGAAGCCGTTCGCCTTCTTCTCTGCCTGCCCAACGTCGCCGTTCAAGTGGAGCCGCGTGACGGCGGACAACACGATGAAGGCGGCGGAGCTGGGCGTGCCGATCGAGTTCATCGCAATGCCCCTCGCGGGCCTCGTGGCGCCCATCTCCGTCCTCGGCTGCGTCATCCAGCACACGGTCGAGACCCTCAGCGGCATCGTCATTTCCCAGACCTCCGCCCCTGGCGCGCCCATCCTCTACGGCGGCTCGCCGGGCGTCTTCGACATGCGCAGCATGGCCGCCTCCATCTGCGCCGTCGAGGCCCAGATGATGGACTGCGCCTACGCGGAGGTCGGCAAGCACCTCGGCCTGCCCACCCAGGCATACATCGGGATGAGCGACAGCAAGGCGCTCGACGCCCAGGCCGGCTTCGAGAGCGGCACGGGCTACTACCTGGCCGCGCTCGCCGGCATCAACAGCGTGAGCGGCCCGGGCATGCACTACTTCGAGAGCTGCCAGTCCCCCGAGAAGACGGTCTTCGACGCCGAGCTGTGCCGTCTCGCCCGCCGCCTGGCCCAGGGCATTGATGCCGATTCGCCCGATTCGACTCAATCGAATGAATCGATTGAGTCGAGGTTTGATCCAATCTTCGACGAGTTGCTCCGCGAGCAGAACTTGCTCACCTCCGAGGACACGCTGAAGCACTTCCGCGCCGAGCACTGCATCCCCGGCCCCCTCATAGACCGCACCCAGCTCTCCTCGCCCACCCCCCTCTGGGAGCGTGCCCGAGCGGAAGTCCGCCGCCACCTCGCCGCCTACCGCCCCCCCGAGGTCCTCGCCCCCGCCCAGCTCCGCGACGTCGAGCGGGTCATGCGCTCCGCCGCGGGCGGCTTCCGGCTTGGAGCCATAGCCTGAGCGGGGTTCACCACGGAGACACGCAGGGCACGGAGAAGAGGGGGAAGAGGGTAGGTAAAATGATTCAGGTGGTCCCTTTATGCGTCCTATCTTCCTCTTATCATTTTACCCGTAATCATTTTACCTTCACCTCTTCTCGCTTCCTATCATTTTGCCCGCAATCATTTTGCCTTCCTCTTCTCCTTCACACCGGCGCGATGCGGAACTGGCCGTCCACGAACGGCGGCACGACCGAGAGACGGCCCAGCTTGACCGCGGATTGCGCTGATGGGCGCGGATAGGGACGCGAAGCCCGGCCCTCACGCAGAGGGGGATGAGAGAGCAGAGAAGATGGCGCCCGCGAAAGCTTGGCCCGCGCGGAGTCAAGGGCAGGCGAAGGGATAGCAGAGACTCATTATCCCTGGATGGAAACGGCAGCCGAAAGCACACCTTGCAGTGATGCGGCCTTCTTCACGCCATCGTCAGGGATCAACCTGTACTCCCAGTTGTTGCGCGTTCCCCTGGACATGGCGTCACACCATGCCCTGGCGGCAAGAGCCTTCGCAACCACATCGTCGTCCTGGAGGTCCCCGCGCGCCTTCACCTCCAGAACGAGGAAGTCATGGCCGCTGAGCTCAACGAGAAAATCGGGGTTGTAGCTGCCAGCTTTGTACGCTATCGGCATCTGGCCGGTGGGAGGGCGGACCCAGCGCACGACCTTTGCGTCATTGTCCAGGATGTCCGCCAACCACTTCTCCTGTTTGCTCTCGAACACGTTCCGCGTGAAGATCGTCCGGCGGTAGCCCCCAATGATGTTGAGCCGCGCGTCATCGTCAAGCACAGCGTCCTTGTGCCTTTCTACCGAACCCTTTGGCACTGTGCGCCAGTAGGGGCGGAACTCGACTTTCTTGCTGGTCACGCGGTACACCACCCTGGTGGTCTCCTGCATCCGATGGCGAATCTGCTCGAGCATGTCCGCCGCCACCTTGCCCCGGTTCTTGAAAAGCACCTCCTGCTCGTCACCCGAAGCGATCTGAGCCTTTCGGATGTACGATCTGACCAGCTTCTGGAGCCGCGGCTTGTCCCGAATGTCGAACTCTTCGGTTCGCTCCAGGAGAACCCGCACGAAGTAGTTGACAAGCGAGCCCTGGCACTGCTGCTTGACTGTGTCAAACGTCTCCTCCTCCAGGGTCGCCAGATCCGCGCCGATCAGGCTTAGGTCAAGGTCTTCAAGCCTCTCGAGGCTGAACTCCAGTTCCGTCAGATCCAGATCGTCTGATGTCTGGAATCGGGGCGCAACCACAGGGATGACCATGCGGTACTCCGCCGCGGCGTCAGGGGACATCTCCCTTGATTCCGTCTTCCGGTCATCTGGCGGCGCCACCGCTACATCCCAATCAGGGCTGGCCTTGACCTTCTCAATCACCGCGGAGTACCTGTCGTGTGAGACGATCTCCAACGTGTCTATGTAGGCGAGCTCTTCCCGCTCCGTGTCGCTGAGCCCGGGGTCCTGGCTTACCTGGCGGCCGAAGGGCAGCCGAAGGCCCCGCCCGATGGTTTGCGTCGTGAGGATGTCACTCACGGATGCCCTGAGGGGAATGATGGTGTAGACCGTGTTGACGTCCCACCCCTCCTTCAGCTTGTTCACGTGCAGGACGATCTCGATGTGGCTGTCCGTCTTCTCCAGGTCGAGGAGCTTCTGGATTTGCTCGTCGTCGCTGCCCTGGTGCACGGCGAGGACCTTGCCCCTGTATGCCCCGCCGAAGAAGGCATCCGATTGGACGTACTCGGCGATCCTCTCGATCTCCTTCTTCTCCTGGTCCTGCCTGGACGGCGGCGCGCAGATGAGCACCCGCGGTTTGACCAGGGGCAAGCCGCTGTTGCGGCAGTAGGTCTCCAACGCCACTTTCTTCTTCTCATGCACCTCAATGCCATCGCGCAGCTTGATGTCCTCGCGCTCCTCGGCCAGGCTGTCGTCATCGCGGCGCGCGACGATTCGGGCGCGCTTCACCAGCCCGCCGCCGTTCGGCCCCCCTTCGCGCATGGCGCGGCGGAGGGGGAATGTGTAGATGACATTGGGCGCCTTCGGCGTGGCCGTGAACTCCAGGCCCAGGATGGGCTTGAGTGCGTTGATCGCCTTGAGCGATTGCTCCGCTCGGATGTTGTGGCTCTCATCCATCAGGAGCACCAAGTCAGGCTTCGTCCGCAACACGTCCGCGAAGCTCCCCCCGATCCCCTCGTGAAACCTGTGGAACCGGAACTCCACATCCGTCCGCTCGTTGAAGATCTTCTCGATGTTGAAGAGGTGCAGCGTCAGGTCGTCGCTGAACAGCTCGGGATACGCGCTCCGCTCGTAGTTGTCCCCGTCAATCAGGCGCGGCCGTGGAAAGCCCGGCAGGCCCTTGAACACGTACTTCGGCGACGCCGGGTCGAAGTCCTCCACCCGGTGCTTGTTGTAGATGGTCTGGCCTTTGGACAGGATGAAGAAGTTCTTGAACCCCTTGGTCTGATAGAGGTAGGCGATGCAGGCGCCCATGAGGCGCGTCTTGCCCCCGCCCGTGGCGATGGCGAAGCAGAATGACGGGAACTCGGTGCCCACCTGCGGGTTCATCTCTTCCGGGAAACTGAACGTCTTCTGCCAAGCATAGGGGGCGCCGGGCTCGGCGACCATCATCTCCGACAGGGTCTTTTTCTTGGATATGCCGCGGCCGATGGGGGAAGTGCTTAGGATGTTGTGCAGAACGGCCAACGCCTCGCGCTGGGGCAGCCAGAGCTGCATGTCCCGGACAAGGTCGTCCACCACGCTCATTTCGCCCCCTCCTCCCTCAGGAGCGCGCGGAAGCCCGCCTGCTCGAAGTGCCGGTCGTTCGTCAACGCCTCGGTCAGCTCCTCGGCGCGCATGACCGCGAACGACATGGTGTCCACCCACGACCAGCTCTTGTCCAGGCCGCGCTTATACATCTCCCATCCCTGGGCCAGCAGTTCGCGGGTCGTGGGCACCACGGTGGCCGTCTGGCGGATCTCATCAATGAAGGCCACTGCGTGGCTTCGGAACCTGGGCCGCGCCAGCGCGCTGGCCACCTCCACCAACACCTCCTCGGTGGTCAGGAGCGCGATGCCGCCCGCCTCGATCTCGTCGGCGTAGGCAACGGCCTTGTCGTGGAGCGCATCGTCCTCATTCGCCAGGGCGACGATGTACGACGTGTCTACGAACCACCACTTCATTTCGGCCCGCCCTTGCCGGTGGGTTCGGGTTCGGGCTCGCCCGCCGTGGGGCCGTAGATGTAGCGGTCAATGTTCGCCGCCCAGTCCTTCGGCCCCTTGAGCCGCGCGTTCCGCAACAGCCGGATGAGCGGCCGGGGGTCTTTGGGCTTTCTCTTCATTGCTGGGTCCTCCTCTTGGCTCGGCGGGACGAAGCGCAATTGGCTTTGCACGCCCCCATTGCCGTTTCCCCGCAGATACGGCGGCACACGCAGGTCCTTGGGGATGCGCCGAACCCTCACGCGGTCCTTGGGGAACTCGAGCTGCCGGTCCCGCTTCATGCAATAGATGTTCAGCCCGCACGTCTCGGGCACGCGGCCCAGCAGTTCATCCACGTACGCCTGCGTCAGCTTCTCCTCCGTCACGTGCGCGAACAGGTTGCCCCGCCGCCCCTGGAGCACCGAATCGTCGTTCAGCGCGAAGTCCTCCATCGCGCACACCGCCGCCACGAGCGGGCCGTTCTTGTACTCGGGATTGATCATCACAAGCCCAGTGTCATCATCCTTCGCGAACAGGCTCTCGCCCAACACGCAGTATCGGAACCCGCCCCCGCCCTTCCACTTCAGCTCCTTGCTAACGCCAGTCTGGTCTTTGCCCGTAACAACTCTCCTAAGTCGTGGCAAGCACAGGGAGTCAGCATGCGGCCCAATCTCAACACCTATCCATCTTCGCTTGAGCTTGTGGGCGACAGCAGCAGTCGTGCCGCTTCCAAGGAAAGAATCCAGGACCCAATCGCCTTCCGATGTGAAGGCCCCAAGTATCTTCTCCATCAGAGCCTCGGGCTTCTTGCTCTGCGTGAAATCGACTCCACCCTCAGCGAAGAGCTGCGCATTGGCTACCTCCCACAGGTTTGTCATCTTCGTCTTTCTGACAATCTGCCCATCTTGGTCCACCTCAGCTATGTCCTTGAGCCATGCCAAGATGCGGCGATTCAAGAAGTAGACCCGCGTCAGCTTGCCGGCGTCTCTCCCCTTCGTAGGCACGTACTCCATGTAACATAAGCCGCTCGCTGGGAACTGGTCCCTTATCTGCAGAATTGTTCCCCCGCTCGGATTGTAGTCAGCGAACAGCCTGTCGAAGTGGCTGATGTAGTCATTATAACCGGTCGTCTTGCCCAGTTTCTCGACCTTATATCCAACGCACTGGAATATGCGGATCTCGCCAATGTTCTGCCGCTCCAATTCTCTGACAAGCTTCGGTTTGCCGAAGTCCACAATGGCCTTGGTGTATCCCTTTGCGGTACCGACCTCGGCTCGGTACTCGAACGGGCGCGGCATGCTCTTCAGCCAAGGCGAGCTCGCATCGCGAGCGTAGCACAGGATGTACTCGCAGACGTCGAAGACCAGGCTTTGCTGGCCCACCCCGGCGGGGTCTTTGACCTTGACGGTAATGATTGCCAGAAGGTTCTGCCTGCCGATGACCTCGTCGAGCAGCACCTTCAGGTGAGCCATCTCCCTGTGGTCA
Source organism: Planctomycetota bacterium (assembly GCA_016872875.1). Next base: position 8,138 of record VGYW01000324.1, read on the forward strand.
ATGTGAACGAACAGCATACCGTCATCCGGGCGCAGGAGCTTCTTCAGCAACTCGAGTCTAGGCTTCATAAGTGAAAGCCAGATCGTGTGTTCGAGCCCGTCATCGTAGTGCTCAAACGCGTTGCCGGTGTTGAAGGGCGGGTCAATGTAGATGCACTTGATCTTGCCGGCGAAGTGTCGTTCGAGGGTCTTGAGGGCGAGTAGGTTGTCGCCCTTGATGAGGAGGTTGTCGCCCTGGGCGTAGAGGTCGTTGGGGTAGTCGGGGTTGACCTGGCCGACGGCTTCGAGCTGGACGAGGAGTCGGGACTCGATGTCGTCCTTTGTGCCCCAGATGGGCTCGCCGTGGGCGTCGAGGCCGAGGAGGACCTTGTCCTTGTTGGGCCAGCATAGCTCGAGCCTCTTGCTCATGCGTCCGTCCTCGCAACACGGAGCAGGACCCCACCGGTCCCATGACGAATATAGCACATGGGCCAGGAATTGCAAGCAGTATCCTGAGCCTGGACGGAGCCCGGCGGACCGTCGGCACGGAGAGCCCTGAGGGCACAGAGGAAAGACACAGAGGGGGCCGGGGGGCCGAAGCCCGGTGGGGAGAAACCCGGTGTTCGGTGCTCGGGGCGGGCCGGGGAGGGAAGGCCCACCACAGAGGCCACTGAGGGCACAGAGGGAAGACACAGAGGGGGCCGGGGGGCCGAAGCCCGGTGGGGAGAAGGACCGTGCTCGGTGCTGGGTGCTCGGGGCCGGCCGAGGTCGGTGGTCCGCGGTCCCCAGTCGGTTGTCCGTCGTCTTGCCCCTCTTCTCTGCTGGCTCCTCGCCCGATGGCCGAAAATGCGCGCCCTGGAAAAGTGCAGCAGTGTGCTAGCGGAGGGTATCAATCTGAGAGGATGGGACTTCCGGGCGATGGCGAAAAAGGGACCCTTGAAGTGGCAAAAAAGGGCCCCGTCTAACGGTCAATGAGGAGCATGTCGGCGACGTCGAGGGGGAGGGTGAGGATGAGGGTGTCGCCTTCGAAGCGGGGTCGGAGGCGTCCTCGCTCGACGCTTCGGACGGAGGCGGCAGCGGGGATGCCTCGGATGGCGATGGTGAGTTGGCGGATGGGCTTGCCGGTGTAGTTCATCAGGGGGACGGCGAGGCGAGGGGGGTTGGACGTATCTATAAGGGAGGTCTCGACTAAGGTCTCGCTGCACGTGACTGGTCGGGCGAAGTCGGGGGGGAGGAAGTTGTCAACGAGGAGTCGGCGGAGGGCGGGGTTCATGGCCGTGGGGAGGAAGTGTGCGGAGGAGCGCTCGGTGGCCCCGCGGTCTGGCGGCATAAGTGGAAGCCCGCTCTTGAGATAGGCGAGTGCGGGAAGGAAGGCGAAGAGGACGGCTCGGCCCTTGCCCTGGGGCTTTTCGACGATGGCGGGCTTGCCGTCGGTGAACTTGGCGATGACCTTGCCGTCGGTTGGGGCGAGGTCCTGGCGCCAGGCGATGGCTTCGATGGCGAGGGGCTGCTTTTCGGGGAGGGTG
>VGYW01000325.1 GCA_016872875.1 Planctomycetota bacterium
TCTACGCCGTGGCGAAGACCTGGCTCCGCGCGCTCGATGCCACCGACGGCAAGCTCCTCTGGACCACCAAGGGCAGGGAGATTGACGGCCTGGTGACTGGCGACGGTGGGGTCTTCTTCCTGGAGGGCGACGTGAAGTCGGGGGAGAAGCGCTCGCTCGTCTGCCTCGACCGCGGCACGGGGCGCGAGCGCTGGCGGAAAGACGACTACCCCTGGCTCCCGCGCGCACGCCGCCTCTCCCACGGCGGTGACGTCCTCATCTGCGAGGTCTCCACATTCAAGGACGATCGCCCTGGCAACGCCATCGAGGCGCTTTCCGCCCGCGACGGCGCGTTCCTCTGGGAGCGCGTCCACGAGCCGGGGATGAGCCACTTCCTCCAGGCACGCGCCATCCAGGCCGCAGGCCTCGTCTGGGTGCTCCTCGCCAAGAAGTGGGAGGGCCTCGACCCCAAGACCGGCGCGGTGGTGAAGACCTGCGAGACCACCGGCGGCCACTGCTTCCCACCCGTCGGCACCCCGCGGTTCCTCATCTCTGGCGAGATGAGCTTCGCCGACATTGCGACGGGCAAGCTCGATGCCAACCGCATCACGAAGGGGAACTGTAGCCGCGAGGCCGGCTTCATCCCGGCCAACGGCCTCCTCTACGTGGGGCCGAAGCACTGCGCCTGCTGGCCCATGCTCCGCGGCTACGCCGCACTCGCCCCCGCCGCGAGCCACGAGCCGCGAGCCACGAGCGGCGAGCGTGACGAGGTCTTCTTGGAGCGCGCCCCTGGCTATTCTGAAATCAGCAATCAGCAATCAGCAATCAGCAATCCCGCCGAATGGCCCAGCTACCGCGCCGACCCCTGGCGCAGCGCGAGCACCGCGACTGGCGTGCCACCAGAGCTTGACGTGCTCTGGACCGCGAAGCTCGGCGCCTGGCCCCAAGGCCCGCTGACGCAGGACTGGAAGGACAACCTCCACTCGCGGGGCGTCCTCACGCCGCCCGTCGCGGCCGAGGGCCTGGTCGTCGTCGCAAGGCCAGAGGCACACCAGGTCGTCGCACTCGACGCCGCGACGGGCCAGCCGCGCTGGGACTTCACGGCCAACGGCCGGGTGGACACGCCGCCCACCCTCCACGCCGGCCTGTGCCTCTTCGGCACGCGCAGCGGCTGGGTCTACTGCCTCCGGGCGGCGGACGGCCGCCTCGCGTGGCGCTTGCGCGCCGCGCCGCACGAGGAGCGCATCGTGGCCTTCGGCCAGCTCGAATCCCCCTGGCCCGTCCCCGGCAGCGTCCTCGTCCTCGACGGCGTGGCCTACTTCGCCGCGGGCCGCCAGCCGCTCGCCGACGGCGGCATCATCGTCTTCGCAGTCGAGCCGGCCACGGGCAAGGCCCTCTGGACCAAGCGGCTCAGCACCCTCCCGATGGCCGCCTTCTACGCCGGCCTGGGCCTGGAGTTCGACCCCTTCGACCTCATGGTCGCCGAGGCCCCGAAGCCGACCTCTGTGCTGGCGGGCCTGCCGCCCCCCGGCCCGGCGTTCGCCACCCTCTCGCGCTGGCGCTTCGCCCCGAAGACCGGCGAGATGACAGTCGTGCCCAAGAGCGGCTTCGGCTACTTCCGCACCGGCGGCGACGGCGTCCTGGCCCCCCGCGGCGTGTGGAGCTATGGCCCGCGGATGGACTACTCCTGGGTGACGAACCCCGTCCACAACGCGCCCCGCCCCCTCGTCGCCTTCCGCGACAACGCCGTCGTCGGCTCCAGCGAGGACGGCCGCCAGCTCTTCCGCACCGACTTCGACCTCGCGGCCCTCGCCGAGTTCAACGACCTCTGGTACTCCCACGGCCACATCCCCCGGAAGAAAGAGGACAAGGGCGACCGCACCCGCAACGAGCGCCTCGCTCGCAAGGCGAGATGGACTGTGGCCGCGGTGCCCGACCCCAAGGGGCCTGGCATTGCCGCCCTCGTGCTCGCCGGCGACACTGCCTTCGCCGCCGACGCCGCGGGACGGCTCCGCGCCTTTGCACTCCCCAATGGCGCAAAGCTCGCCGAGCGCCCCATTCCTGCCCCCGTCTGGGACGGCTTGGCCGCCGCCTACGGCAAGCTTTTCGTCGCAGCCCAAGGCGGGGAACTCCTCTGCCTAGGAAGGAAGTAACGCGCTCTCGATGACGACCGACTGGCTCGACCACCGCCGCATTGACCTGCCCCTGAAGGAGGTTCCCACCGAGGATGAGATTGCCCGGCTGTCGCGCGAGCTGCCCGAATGCCCCCGTTGAGCGGTTTCGACCTCTCCCTTGGGGAGAGGTCGCCCGCCAAGGGCGGGCGGGTGAGGGTGTCTGCTGTGGGGTCTGCGGGCGTTCAAGCACCCTCACCCCAGCCCTCTCCCCGAGGGAGAGGGGGGATGGTTGTGCACTCGTTGGGAAGCTCTGCTTCGCGGGGCAGGTCGCCGCAGCGCATGGTTACGCGCTTCGTTCACTGGCGAATTGTGAGCGAGGTCTCCCAGCCTTTGAGTTTCTTTGGCGAGTCTGGGCGCATCTGAAACTCGCGGAGCGCATAGCTGCCCGAAACGCGCTGAGATGGGTCGCGCTCTGGCGGTCCCGATGCCGGGATGATGCGGTAGTCGAAGTGGTCTCGGTCGTAGCCGACGACATAAGTGCAAGGGGAAAGGTGAACGCCGTAGACGGGCTTCGGCGGCCGACGTGGGAACGGGCCGAGCGGGGGCAGAAGAAAGAACGTGATGTGGTAGGCGCAGGGGTCGAACAGGTGACAAAAGTTGCCGCTGCCGTCAGTCGTAAGCATAGCTCTCTGGTCATGGTGGCCGTAATCTTCCGGCCGGCCGAAGTAGGTGTCCAAGCCGCCGAGGCCGTATGATGCCGGCAAGACAATCACCACGCGCTGGCCGGGAACGCCACGCCCGAGTGAGTCCACAACCGTCCCGCGAATGCAGTGGCGCGTGATGGAGCTGCCGGGCGCGGCGCAACCGACGAGAAGCAGGGAAACCGCCCCGACGAGGCAAAGACGGACAAGCTGGTTCATAGTGCTCTGAGGTGTCATCTGCTTATCCGCTCCTCGAACGGCCCCCCTTCATCAGAGCATGGCGTTCGGCGACGGGAGTTCAAGCCAAGATCGTGTGCACACCCTATCGGTCGTATCGCCCGAAGTGCTGGATTGCGGACATGAGGAGACGCATGCTGGTCAGGAGGGAGCCGTTGTCAATCGAGCCGGCCGTGGCGAAGACCAATCCGCGCTGGGCGCGGGCCTGGGCAAAGTCGCGGAGGAACTCGGCGACGATCCGCTCGCTCTCGTTCCGCATCAGGGTGTAGGGCGCGAGCTGGCCGTGGATGACCGCGCGCGGGAGGTGCTCGCGGATTTCGCTCACCGTGACGGTTGGCCCGAAGTTGGTGCCCGTGAGGCCCAGCCGCCCGAGGATGGGGATGATGTGGCTCATGGCCGAATCGCTGTGCTGGTAGCGGCTGTCGGCGGGGTTCGGGCTGTAGCGCTCGAAGATGCCCTTGAGGATGGGATAGGCGAAGAGCTCGTACATGGCGGGCGTCAGGAGGGCGCAGTTGTCGTCGGCGAAGCCAAAGCCGTGGGGCGCCCTCTCCGGCGTGTAGCCCGCCTCCTCGTCGAGCACGCGGGCGATCTCGAGCATCGCCCGGAGGATGAGCTGGCTGAAACGGGCCGCGAGGTTCGGGTTGTCGTTGATCAGGAAGATGACGTTCTCGACGCCGTAGATAGACATGGCGAACGTGACCGGCCCGCGCTGGCCGCGGTAGAGGGGCGGCTTGACGCCGAGGGCCGTGAGGCGGCCCTTCTCCTCATCCCAGTTCGGCGGCAGGAGGAAGCTGCGGAGGCCCTTCGCCAGCCGCTCCTCCACACGGTCGAGGAGGGCCTTCAGCTCCTCCTCGTTGTGGACGCACTGCATGAGCCACCAGGAGCCTGCGTGCCATTCGTTGTGGGCATCGAAGACATCGTGGAGTCCCTTGACGGCGGGGTAGCGGCGGGAGGGATCGGAGCGTTGCTCGCTGAGGAGGCGGCGCCCCACGATCTTCTCGGCCTTGTCGTTGTAAGCCTTGTTCAGGCCGAGGCGCCACTCCTCGTCGTGGTCATAGCGCCAGAAGTCCTCCTCGATGCCCAGCTCGGCGTAGACGCACTCCCCGCTCATCAGTACGCCGAGGGGACACTGGGGGGTATTGGCGCCGAACGGGTCCTTGATGGCCACTTCCTGGTCGGCCCAGAAGCGCTCGAAGTCCACGGGGGCCAGGCCACCCTTGCGCTTGATCTGCCGGACGAAGCGGGAGGCGGCTTCCAGGTGTTGTGGCGAGGGGTCGTTGCGCACTGGCGCTCCTATCTCGTCGAGAAGCGGTGGGTCATGGTGTGCTTGTAGGTCTGGCCGGGGCGGAGGACTGGGGAGGGGAAGTTGGGCTTGTTGGGGGAGTCGGGGAAGCGCTGTGTTTCGAGGCAGAGGCCGCCGTGCTTGCGGTAAGCGACGCCGTCCTTGCCGACGATGGCGCCGTCGAGGAAGTTGCCGGAGTAGAACTGGATGCCCGGCTGGTCGGTGTAGATTTCCATGAGGCGGCCGCTCCTGGGCTCGTAGAGGCGTGCGGCGATGCCGACCCGCCCCGCCGGGTTGCGCAGCGCGTAGTTGATGTCGTAGCCGCCCTCGATCTCGGCGATCCGCTTGCCGATGGGGGTGGGGACGGTGAAGTCGTAGGGGGTGCCGAGGACGGGCTTGAGCTCGCCGGTGGGGATGAGCCCCTTGTCGGTGGGGGTGTAGTTGTCGGCGAAGATGGTGAGGATGTGGCCGAGGACGTCGCCCGCCCTCGGCCCGGCGAGGTTCCAGTAGCTGTGGTGGGCGAAGTTCACGACGGTCGGCTTGTCGGTCGTGGCGCTGAACTCGATCTTCAGCTCGTTGTTGTTGGTGAGGGTGTAAAGTGCGGTGGCGGAGAGGTTGCCGGGGTAGCCCTCCTCGCCGTCCTTCGAGAGGTAGGTGAATCGGACGGCGACGGCGGCGGGGGTCTGGATGGGCTGTGCGTTCCAGACGGCCTTGTCGAAGCCCTTGACGCCGCCGTGGAGGTGGTTTTCGCCGCTGTTGGTGGCGAGCTTGTAGGTGGTGCCGTCGAGGGTGAATGCGCCCTTGGCGATGCGGTTGGCGTAGCGGCCGACCGTGGAGCCGAAGTGCGGGGCGTTCTTCAGCCAGCCTTCCATCGTGTCGTAGCCGAGGGTCACGTCGGCCAGGTTCCCCTGGCGGTCGGGCACCTTGACACTGACTGTGATGGCGCCATAGTTGATGAGCTTCACCTCCATGCCGTTGCCGTTGGTGAGGGTGTAGATGTCCACGGAGGTGCCGTCGGGCAGTTCGCCGTAGGGCGCCTTGCCGATGCTCGGGCGGATGGGCGCCTTGCGCCGCGGGCCGAGGAGGTCCGCGCACGAGGCGAGAAGCAGCCCGCACGCCACGACAGCCGCCAGACCGAGCCGTGTTGCCTTCATGCCAATGCTCCTCACTTGCGCCTGCGTAAGAGGCCGAGGGCGACGGCGCCGATGATGACGGCTCCGCCGACGAAGCCCTGCCAATTGGTCCCGATCCCCAGCAGGATGAGGCCCTGGCTCAGCACGCCCAGGGTGGCCGTGCCGAGGAAGGAGCCGAGGACGGTGCCCACCCCGCCGGAGAAGGAGGCTCCGCCGATGATGACGGCGGCGATGACCTGGAGCTCGCTGCCCGGCCCCTCGGTGGGCTGCCCGCTCCGGCCGCGCGAGGCCATGATGATGCCCGCGAGGCCCGCCAGCAAGCCGCAGACCGCGTAGACGCCCCACTTGACCGCGGTGACGCGGAGCCCCGAGAGACGGGCCGCCTCCTCGTTCGCCCCGATGTAGTAGATGTGCCGCCCGGTCCGCGTGAGCCCCATGAACAGGTGGCCCACGGCGACCGCCACGGCCATGAGCCACACGGGGTTGGGCACGCCCAGGAAGTAGCCCTCGGCGATGGCGTAGAAGCCCGCCTCCGCCGCGCACCCCTTCACCGGCACCTGCTGCGCCTCCGTCACCACCAGGGCCAGGCTGGCCGCCATGCCCATCGTGCCGAGGGTGACGACGAAGGGCGCCATGCGGAAGAAGCCGATGAGCGCCCCGTTCACGCACCCGACCGCCAGGCCGACCCCGAGCGAGACGATGACGGCGACCCACAGCGGGCAATCCCAGTGGCGCATCGCCTGCGTGGCCAGGCAGCCCGACAGCGCGACCACCGCGCCCACGCTGAGGTCAATCCCCCCCAGCACGATCACCATCGTCATCCCCACGGCCATGATGCCCACCATCGAGAACTGGCGGGCCAGCACCATCGGGTTCCCGCCCCCCAGGAACCGCGGGTTCACGAGCGCCAGGAACGCCGCCATTGCCAGGAGCACCAGGAAGATGCCCGTCTCGCGCGGGGCGGTGAAACGCGGCTTGCGGGCGGGGCTCGACACCGTCATTGTCCTCCCGTGGCCAGGCGCATGACGCCCTCTTGGGTCGCCTCGGCACGCGAGAGCTCGCCCGCGATAGTCCCCTCACGGACGACGAGGATGCGGTCGCTCATCCCCAGGACCTCGGGCAGCTCGGAGGAGACCATGAGGACTCCGACGCCCTGTCGGGCGAGCTGGCCCATGAGGGCGTAGACCTCGGCCTTCGCCCCGACGTCAATGCCGCGCGTCGGCTCGTCCAGGAGCAGCACCCGCGGCTTGAGGGCCAGCCAGCGGGCCAGCACCACCTTCTGCTGGTTCCCGCCGCTGAGGAACTGCACCTGCTGCTCAGCCGAGGGCGTGCGGATGCGGAGCTGGCCGATCATCGAGCCAACGAGCTCCCGCTCCGCCCGCCTCCGCACGAAGTCGAGGCGCGACAACCGGTCCAGCCCAGCCGAGGTCATGTTCTCGCGCACCGCGAGCATGAGGAAGAGCCCCTGCTCCTTGCGGTTCTCGGTGACGAGTCCCATGCCGGCCCGGATGGCGTCGCGGGGCGAGCGGATGGCGGCGGGCTTTCCGCCGACCCGAATCTCGCCGGCGTCGGGGCGGTCAACCCCGAAGATGGCGCGCGCGATCTCCGTGCGCCCGGCCCCCACGAGGCCCGCCAGGCTCACGATCTCCCCCGCCCGCACCGCCAGGCTCACGTCGCGCACGCGGGACGCGGCACGCGACAGCCCCCGCACCTCAAGGGCGGCCTCGCCCAGCGCCACCGGCTCCCTTCGGAACATCTCGCCCAGCTCCCGGCCGACCATCATCCGCACTATCGTGTCGGTGGCACAGGCGTCCCCGCCTGTGGCCCCGCCCACGCGGACGGCCAGCTCGCCCGCGTTCCGACCGTCCCGCAGCACGACCACGCGGTCGGCCAGGGCGAAGACCTCCTCCAGACGGTGCGAGATGTAGATGACGGCGACCCCCTGCCCCTTGAGGCGGCGCACCAGGCCGAAGAGCTTCGCCGTCTCGTGCTCCGTCAGCGCCGCCGTCGGCTCGTCCATCACGATGAGCTTCGCCTGGAACGAGACGGCCTTGGCGATCTCCACCATCTGCTGCTCGGCCACGCTCAGGGCCGCGACCGGCCGGCGGGCGTCGAGCGGCAGCTCGAGCGAATCCAGGATGCGCTGCGTGTCCGCCCGCATGCGCCCGAAGGCCACCGTGCCGAGGGCGGTCCGCGGCTGGCGCCCCACGAAGACGTTCTCCGCCACCGACAGCGGCGGGGCCAGGTTGAACTCCTGGTAGATCACCGCGATGCCGAGGCGTTGGGCCTCGTGCGGGCTGTACCGGCCGAGGCGTCGCCCGCCGAAGACCGTCTCCCCTGCGTCCGCGCGGTAGCAGCCCGAGAGGACCTTGATGAGCGTTGACTTCCCCGCCCCGTTCTCGCCCACGAGAGCCACGGCCTCGCCGGCCGCCACGTCGAGCGCCACGCCGTCGAGCGCCTGGACGCCCGGGAAGGCCTTCGAGATGCCGCGCATTTCCAGAAGAGGTCTTGGCATGTCCTGTTGCCGGTGCGCGCCGCGTCCGTGTGCGTCCGTGTCTGTCCGTGTCGAGGGCACGAGCCGCGCTTCGCGCCGACACGGACAGACACGGACAAACACGGACGAGCCCGTAGAGAGACAGCGCGCGTCACTTCTTCCCCGCCGGCTTCACGCGGTACTTCGCCACGTCCTTGGGCCACACCACCGTGACGCCGGTGTCCATGATCTCCTTGCCCGCCAGGGGGCGGTCGAACGCCTTCTTCTCGCGGTGCTGCCGTGCGAACTCGGCGAGCCTCTCGATGGCTAGCCGGCCCATCTCGCCGGTGTTCTGGGCCAGCGTGCAGTCAATGTAGCCCTCCACCATCAGGTCAAGGATGTCGTCGGTCGTGTCGAAGGCCACGATGCGTATCTCGCCGGGTTTCTTGCCGGCGCCCTTGGCGGCGAGTGCGGCGCCCGGGCCGGCGAAGGCGTTGGAGCCGAAGAAGCCCTTGAGCGCGGGACGGGCCACAAGCGCCGTCTCGGCCACCTGGCGAGCCGTCTCCGCCTTCTCCTGGTTGTAGAGCACGTCGGCCAGCTCGATGCTCGTGCCCGCCACGCCCTCCTTGAAGCCCTCGATCCGCTCGTTGAGGTTCCAGGCTCCGGGCTTTCCGCCGATCACCTGCACGAGGAGCTTCTCCCCCGCGGCCTCGGTCGCCTCTCTCGCGCCGAGGAGCTTCTTCATCTCCTCCGCGCCCACGCGCCCGCCCTGGCGGTTATCCGTCCCGATGTACATCAGCCGCTCGCTCTCCGGCGAATCGCTGTCGAAAGTCACCACGGCGATGCCGGCCTCGATGGCCCGGCGGACGACGTCCTTGACCGATTCGGGGTCGTTCGGCGAGATGGCGATCCCGTCGTAGCCCTGCGAGATGAGGGTCTCGACGATCGTGATCTGCTTGTCCACGCTCGCCTCGGGCGGCCCCCAGAAGGTGGCCTCGACGCCGAGGCGCGCCGCCGCCGCGTTCATCCCCTCGCGCACCCCCTCCCAGTAGGGGTGGCCGATGGACTTCGGCACGAGGGCGAAGCGGAGCTTCCCCCCCTTGCGCGCCAGCCCGATGGCGAACACCACCACGATGGCCGCCGCCAGCACCACGATCACCACACGGCTCACGGTCTTGCCCATCGCGTCTCCTCCAGCGCTTAGCCCCTCCGCCTCACGGCAGGATTGTAGCGGATCGGCGCCGGCGCCGCAAGGCCCCTGGCCTGACTGCGCTCTCCCCGCCCGCGGAGCGCTCGCGGCGACGGTTGACAAGAGCGGCGCCGGTCCCGGAGTTGGCCAACTCCGGGACCGCTGCCGCGGTGGCGAACCTCGGGGTGCCCGGGGTTGCGCACCTCACGATGTCCCCAGGACCGCCTGCTGGGACCGTGAACGCCCGTGGCGTTGCTCCCGGAGTTGGCCAACTCCGGGACCAGGCCTGGGGCGAGTGTCAGGGCGCCCGGGGTTGCGCACCTCACGATGTCCCCAGGACCGCCTGCTGGGACCGCGAACACCCGTGATGTTGGTCCCGGAGTTGGCCAACTCCGGGACCAGGCCTGGGGCGAGTGTCAGGGCGCCCGGGGTTGCGCACCTCACGATGTCCCCAGGACCGCCTGCTGGGACCGCGAACACCCGTGGCGTTGGTCCCGGAGTT
>VGYW01000326.1 GCA_016872875.1 Planctomycetota bacterium
TAAGGAGTTGCCTATGATGCACCCGGCCGGTGAAACGGACGCGGGCTCTGCTGGAGAGCAACCCGCCAGGGATAGCCGGCTGGGGTGTGGCCGAAGGGCCGGAGCGGGGATGGCCCTTCGGGACTATCCCCGCCCCCCTCTGAAGCCCTTCGGCCTATCCCCCAATGCCTCTGAAAACTCCGACTGGCCGAAGGCCAGCCGTCTGTCCGGGTCTCTTATCTCCGAGGCCCGTTTGCCCAGTTCACGCTGAACCAGTACAGGGGGCTACTATCGCACGCGGGGAGCTTCACTGGGAAAGGACGTCGCATGAGGGCTTTGACGAGGATCGGGCTGGTAGCGGCCATGCTTCTGGCAGCTCGGGCGTGGGCGGGGGGACTGCCCGTGTCGCTGCCCATTGACGGGATCAAGGAGCTGAACGCGGGGGCCTGGGGCGGGCCGGAGCTGGACGGCCAGCGGGCCTATCGCGCGGCGCTCAAGGGCAAGGATGCCTGGCTCCGCATCCCCGCCTGGTGGGGCGAGGGGGCGAGGCCGCCGAAGGGCGCGCGTTACGTCGTCGAGGTCACGTTCAAGGACGTTGCCGACGCCCCGGTGGTCGCCGAGGCGTTCAACGCGCTGGGCAGCTACTACGGCCGCCGCGAGCTCCACCGCTTCGGGGGCACGAAGGACGGCCAGTGGAAGGTGGCCCAGGTGCCGGTGAGCTGGGACCTGATTGTGCTGCCGAAGGGCTCGAAGCTGGCAGAGCTGGCGTTCCGCGCGCCAGCCGACGTGCCGATCTCCAAGCTGGAGGTCCGCGCGGCGAAGCTGCCGGAGGACCAGGCGCGCTACGAGGCCGAATCGCGGGCCTGGGTGGCAAAGGGCCAGGCGGCCAAGGCCGCGGCCGCGGAGCAGATGAACGCGGACCAAAGCCCCGGCATTCCCGATGCGTTCAAGGGCAAGGCCATCGTGCCATACGTCCGCTCCTACTACGACCGCATCTACCCCAACAGCGCGCCGAAGAAGGGCGAGGTCGGGGCGGCCATCCACGTGCGCATGGCCCGAAACGAGTTCGAGCCAGGCACGTTCGCTGTCTACGCCCAGGAAGACCTGAGCGGCGTGGACTTCGCGGTATCGGAGCTTGCCGGGCCGTCGGGCAAGCTGGCGTGCGAGATACGCCGCCACACCGCGGAGTACGCCCTTGAGCCCAAAGGCAAGACCCTGGCCTGGGCGCCGCAGCGCCTCTGGCCCGCCTTCCCAGCCGCCGTCAAGAAGGGGCAATCGGCCTGGTTCTGGCTCACCATTCGCACACTCGGCGAGGCGAGCCAGCCGGGGAAGTATCGCGGCAAGGTCACAATCAGCGCCGGGCCGCAGACCGCCGAGCTGCCGCTCCAGGTCGAGGTCCTGCCCATCACGCTCCTCACGATGGACGAAGCGGGCCTGCGGATGGGCGGGTGCGTGACCGGCCTCGCCTCCGCCGGCGAAATGGCCACCATGCGCGACCACAATCACAACATGGTCAACCTCTGGTTCGCAGGCGTCCAGCCCGAAATGAAGAAGGAGGGCGACCGCATCGCCCTCGACTTCCACTACCTCGACGACTGGATGGCGCTCGCGAAGGAGAACGGCCAGGGCGGCATCGTGTGGTTCCTGGGCGGGAACCCGAACGGCTACCCGCAGACCCTCTCGATGGAGCGCGACCTCTACGGCCTGATGTGCGGCTCGCGCGAGGAGTACTTCAAGAAGGTCGGCTCGAAGGAGCTTCGCGGAAAGGTGCTGCCAGAGGTCCGCGAGCACGTCAAGCGCTGGCTCCAGGACGTTGTGGCCCACGCGAAGGAGAAAGGCTGGCCAGAGCTCATCTTCACCCCCTTTGATGAGCCGGCCAAGTGGGCCTACCCCGAGCCGCGGGCCGACAAGAGCTACCCCTACGCCATCGGCTGCGGGCCGTGGATACGCGACCATTTCAAGGACGCCTGCGCCCTCATCCACGAGGCCGTGCCGGGCACGAAGGTCTACGTCTCGATGCACCGCAACTTCCACCGCAAGGTCCACGGCACCGACGGGCGGGTGGGGGAGATTTTCATCCCCGACTGCGACGTCATCTGCACCAACGCCATCGAGGAGGACCACGAGCTTGGGAACAAGGTGCGGAACGCGGGCAAGGTTTTCTGGCAGTACTCGGGCAACCGCAGCCGCCGCTTCGGCTTCGGCTTCTACTTCGCCGCCTGGGACTCCCGCGGCTCGCTCTGCTGGGCCTACAACTGGGGCAAGCGGTTCGACGTCACGGAAGGCTCGAACTGGCAGTACGCCTGGTGCTCCCCCTTTGAGACCATTCTGACGCCCGACTACGAGGAGCTGCGCGAGGCCTGGGACGACCGCCGCTATGTCGAGACCGCGAAGGCCGCCGCCAAGGCCGCGGGAGCGGACATCTCGGCCCTCCTCGCCCAGATTCGCACCGAGACCCTTGCCAACCAGGGCACCGGCGGCCGCGACCTCGTCAACGACTTCTGGGAAGAGGGCCGCCAGGCCAACAAGATGGACCACTGGCGCGACCTGCTGGCCAAGAAGATCATCGAGCTGGCCCGGAAGTAGAACAGGCGATGCAGGCCAGAATGTCGGCTTCCTCAAGCCCGGGGTAGTCCTCCAGAATCTCCTGGACCGTCATCCCGCTGGCCAGGAAGTCGAGGATGAGCGACACCCAGATGCGGTGCCCGCGAATGCACGGCTTGCCGAAGCAGATGCTCGGATTGATCGAGATGCGCGCCAACAGGTCTTCCCGCGTCATCGCAAGCTCCTTGATGCCCACGGGCCGCCACGCCCTGTTCATACCCTACTGCCCTGGCTAGCAGAAGTCAAGCGGGAGGGGTATGGCCCCTAATCCTGCTGCTGGACATTGTGCCTCTGAGCTCCGAAGGAGCGTACTATAGCAGCCCAGGGAAACGCCCTGGGAAACGGCGCGCACACCATCTTAGCCCTGAAAGGGCGTACTACCGGCGATGCGCGAAGTACGCCCTTTCAGGGCTATGCGTGGGGGCCCCGCCAGTTCCCAGGGCGTTGCCCTGGGCTGATATAGTACGCCCCGTAGGGGCTCCGAGCAGGGCGCCAGGATTGGGGGCCATACGCAAGCGCGAGGACAGGCTTGCATTTCCTAGGCCACCGGCTACACTTGGAGGGGTCCGCATTGGAGTTGTCCCGCCATGCGCCAACACTCCCTCCACGCGGGGCAGTGACGCCCCGCCTACGAGCGGTCCGCACTGGAGTTGTCCTGCCATGCGCCATCCTCCGCTCAGCCGCCGAACCGCACTTCAAGTGGGACTGGGGGGTATTGCTATGGCCACCCTCGGGGGCGCGAAGCGCCCGAACATCCTTCTGCTGATGACCGACCAGCACAGGGGCGATTGCGTCGGGGCCGACGGGAACAAGGCCATCCGCACGCCGCACCTCGACCGCATCGCGGGCGAGGGCGTGCTGTTCCGCTGCGCCTACACGTCGGTGCCCTCGTGCACGCCGGCGCGGGCGGGGCTTCTCACGGGCCTTTCGCCCTGGCACCACGGGATGCTCGGCTATGGCCGCGTGGCCGACGCCTACCGCAACGAGAAGCCGAAGATGCTCCGCGAGGCGGGCTACCAGACCCTCGGCATCGGCAAGATGCACTGGTTCCCGCAGCGGCACCTCCACGGCTTCCACAAGACCATCCTCGACGAATCGGGCCGCAGCGAAACGCCCGGCTTCGTGAGCGACTATCGCCAGTGGTTTCGCCAGCAGGCCCCTGACAGCAACCCCGACGCCACGGGGATCGGCTGGAACGCCTATGCCGCCAAGCCCTACGCCCTCGACGAACGTCTCCACCCGACCCGCTGGACGGGCGACAGGGCGGTCGAGTTCATCCAGGGCTACAAGGGCGAGGAGCCGTTCTTCCTCAAGGTCTCCTTCGCCCGCCCCCACAGCCCCTACGACCCGCCCGAGCGGTTCTGGAAGCTCTACGAGGGCGCCGATCTGCCGAAGGCCGTGGTGGGCAAGTGGGTGGGTGGTGGCACAGGCGTCCCGCCTGTGGGCACAGGCAAGATGCCTGTGCCACCGCGCGGCGCGAAGCTGGCGGCCGACACCTGGCGCGGTGACCTGGGCGCGGAGCAGGTGCGGCGCTCGCGCCAGGGCTACTATGGCTCAGTGACCTTCATAGACGAGCAGGTCGGCCGCATCCTCGATGCCCTTGAAAAGCGCGGCTGGCTAGAGGACACGCTGATCCTGATGACGAGCGACCACGGCGATATGACTGGCGACCACCACCTGTGGCGGAAGACCTATGCCTACGAGGCCTCGGCCCGCATCCCCATGCTCATCCGCTGGGGCGGCAACTTCCTCGACGCGAAGCGTGGGCAAGTGCTCCGACAGCCCGTCGAGCTGCGCGACGTGTTGCCCACCTTCCTCGACGCGGCGGGCGTGGCGGCCGACCCGAAGCGCTTCGATGGCCGCTCAATGCTCGACCTCGTCCGCGGCAAGACCCAGGGCTGGCGGGAGTGGATTGACCTGGAGCACGACGTCTGCTACGCCCCCGAGAACCACTGGAACGCCCTCACCGATGGCCGCCGGAAGTACATCTACCACGCCCTGCACGGCGAACAGCAGCTCTTCGACCTGGCGGCCGACCCGGGCGAGTTGAACGACCTGGCCTCCGACCCCGCGCACGTGGCCACATTGCGCCACTGGCGGGGCCGGCTGGTCGAGCACTTCGCCGAGCGCGGCGCACCATTCCTCGCCAACGGCGACCTCGCCCCTCGCCCCAATCGCCTTCTCTACAGCCCAAATTATCCGGGTACCATGAGACGGTAGGGCCCAGCACAAGCCATTCAAGAGGCGAGGGCCTTGCCGAGGTCGGCGGCTTCCTTGAGGAGGGGGCGGTTCTTCCGCACCTCGCCCGCCTTCCACGCGGTGCCGTAGACAGTCCCGGCGATCTTCACGTCTATGAAGTTGAAGGCGTCCTGGAAGCAGCGGAGGGCGTTGACGCCGCCGGCGCTGAAGACGTCGGGCGCGCCGTAGGTGAGGATGATGCCGGCCTTCTTGCCGGTGAGGGCATGGCCCTTCGGGCTGGCCAGGGCGTAGCAGCGGTCGAGGAAGGTCTTCATCTGGGCGGACATGTTAGCCCAGTAGACGGGCGAGGCGAGGAGGAGTGCGTCGGCCCCCTTGAGCTTGGGGTAGAGGGCCTGCATGTCGTCCTTGATCACGCAGCCCCTGCCGAGCTTGCGCTGGCAGGAGTCGCAGGCGGTGCAGGCCCGGATGCTGAGGCCCTGGAGGTAGACGCTTTCGACGCTCGCCCCCGCTGCCCTGGCCGCCTTTGCGGCCTCGGCGGCGAGAATGGCGCTGTTGCCCCGCTTCCGCGGGCTGCCGAGGAGGATGAGCAGCTTCTTCTTCTCTGCCATCGTCTTCTCCTGAAAAAGAGGGAGGATGGATGGGTGGATGGATGTCAGACGCATCGAGTCTTTCATTCATCCATTCATCCACCCATCCAATCATCCCCCTTGGTTGCGGTCGTTCACCCCCCCTTCGAGATAGCGGCGGATGGCCTTGGCGAGGTCGTGGCCGAAGGCGCGAGCGGTTTCGGCGGTGACGGTTTGGCCGCCGGCGTTGGCGTAGGGGAGCTCGAAGCTGGCGACGAGGCGGACCCCGGGCAGCTCGCCGGCCCAACGGCTGAAGCTCCTGCCCGCCCCGTAGTTGGCCTTCGTGTTCCACGCCTTGCCGTAGGGGAGGTTGCTCGCGGCGCGATAGGGGAGGGGGCCTGCGGCGGCGGCTTCGAGAATCTTGCCGAAGGCGCATTGCTGCTCCCACATGGCGCGGGCTTCGGAGCCGACGATGTAGATGTCCTCGTTGTGCGCCCCGCGGATGTGGGGGCAGTGGATGTCGAAGGCGAGCTTGAGGCGTCCGTCGGCCCACTTCGGCGCGAGGTCGCGGAGGGCGCGGGTCTCGGGGTAGATGCCGTCCTCCGCGTAGTCGCGGTTGTGGTCGTGCGGCTTGCGGTTCTTCCCCTGGTCGCCATCCTCCACCCCGTCCTTGTCGGTGAACGGGATGAGCATGGCCTCGACGTGTTGGCGGAACCAGCGGCCGTCGGGAGTGTCGGCGAGCATCGCCTCGATGACGCCCTCCATCGCGAAGCTGGCGAGGGATTCGCAGCAGTGGTGGCGCGCGGTGAGGAGGATGCGGTGGTCGGGGGAGGGCTCGAGCCTGCCGACGTGGAGGCGCTCGACCTCGCGCCCCTTGCGCGAGCGGCAGAGGCTGAGCAGCTTCAGGTGCGGGTGGTTGAGCCAGCGGTTCAGGAACGCCTTCAGGTCGGCCTCGAAGTATGGGATAGCGAAGCAGAAGCGCACCTCGGAGGCGTCGGGCGGGAAGGCGTAGGCGAAGGTCTGCCCCTTGACCGCGGCGGCGCCGAGCCACGACCATTTCTTCCCGCCATCGGTGCTGACGGCCGGGCCGCGGACGCCGATGACGTTGCCATTGGTAAAACGGAAGGTCAGCGTTCGCCCCGGCGCCCCGCGCACGCGGAAGTGCCACCAGAACCAGTGGCCCGCCGTGTCGCGGAGGTCCTGATGAAGAACCACCTCGTCCCCCTCGACCTTCTCGATGACGGCGTTGCCGCCTGGGAACGCGGAGTCCACCGTGATGCCCTCGGCCCGGGCAGCCAGGACGCAGAGAGCAAGCCCGAGGCAGACGAGAAGGGCGGTGGCTTCATTCATCCTTACGCTCCTTGGGGATTGCGAAGCGTTCGACGACTTCGGGCGGGAGGCCGCGGGGGCGGCCGTCGCGGCCGGTGCAGCCGTGGACGGTGTAGCCGGCGGCGATCTCGCGGTGGCCGTCGCGCGAGGCGATGCGGTTGGCGAAGACCATCCTGGCCTTTGTGAGGATTGGGACGGCGGTGGTGAGGCGGAAGACCTCGCGTGGCCGCAGGGGGCTGAGGTAGCGGCAGAACGCTTCGGACACGGGCAGGAAGAGGCCGCGGCGCTCCAGCTCGCTGTAGGGGAGGCCGACGGCGCGGGTGAGCTCGTTGCGGCCCGCCTCGAACCAGGCGAAGTAGCTGCCGAAGTAGGCCACGCCCTGGGCGTCGGTCTCGGCGTAGCGGACGCGGAGCTCCTGGGCGTGGCGGCGTGCTCCGGGCGGCGCGGCGGCGAGAATCCCCTCGGCCTTGTCGCTCGCCGCTACGCGCTCCACCCGCTCCTCGGCAGCCACGAGGATGTTCTCGGGGATGGGCAGCGCCTTGCCCGCCGGGCCGATGAGGACGCGAGCCATGCGCCCCGTGGCGAGCACCACGCCGTCCCCCGCGCGCACCAGAGCGGTGTCCAGGAGGAGCCGCTTCGGGGCGGCCTGTGCGAGGCGGACTCGGACGGCGACGAGGTCGTCGTAGACGGCTGGGCGGATGAAGCGTGCGTAGGCTTCGGCGGCGGCGACCATGACGCCCTGGCGGTCCAGCTCGGGCGCGCGGATGCCGAGGCTCTCGAGGAAGTGCAGCTCGCCGACCTCCCACCAGGTGAAGTACGAGCCGTAGTAGGCCACGGCCTGGGCGTCGGTCTCGGCGTAGCGCACGCGGAAGGGGGGCGTCTCTGTGGGCACTAGCTCACCTCTGTCCCAAGTCTCGTTCCCACGCTCCGCGTGGGAACGCGCTCTGTGGGACGCTCCGCGTCCAGGCCGACGCAGAGCGTCGCGCCCCGCGCTCCCACGCGGAGCGTGGGAGCGAGAAGCGGGGGTTGCCTCACCAACTCGTTCCCACGCTCCGCGTGGGAGCGAGAACGGGGTTGCGGGCGGCGGGTGCTTATTATACAATCCCCACGCTTCCCGTCAACGACACGGCTTTGAGAGGACCCACGATGGCGTTGATAGCCGACGCATCGCATGCCCGCGAGGTCATTGCGGAGGCCCGGGAGAAGGGCGTGGCGCTGATCAACCTGAATCCCGAGTGCCCGCGCGGCGTCGAGGCCTGCCTGCGGGCGGCCAAGAGCTTCGGCGAGCGGGTGGGCGCGCCCGACATTCCGTTCTTCCTCTCCATCTGCGGCACCTATCACGGCCGCCCGCAGATCAAGCTCTATACCAGCCTGGGCGACCCCTGGTTCGGCTTCGAGGCATGGATGTCCCAGGTCGAGTTCTACACCCAGCCCGACGGGCCGTTCGGCAAGATTCGGGTGATGACCCACCTCGACCACGGGCAGCCCGACACCGATGAGGAGATTCTCGAACGCCGCCTCAAGCGGCTGTCGAGCGTGATGTTCGATGCCTCCACGATGCCCTTCGAGGAGAACATCAAGGCGACGGCGGCCTACGTGGAGCGCCACCGCGGCAAGGTGGTCATCGAGGGCGCGGTGGACGAGATCTTCGAGTCGGGCACGGGCGAGCAGAAGAACCAGATAACCACGGTCGCCCAGGCCAAGCGGTTCGTGGAAGCGACGGGTTGCGATCTGATCGTGCCCAACTTGGGCACCGAGCACCGCGCGTCGGCACGCGAGCTGCGCTACCACGGCGACCAGGCGCGGGCCATCAGCGGCGCCGTCGGCAAGCTCCTCGTCCTCCACGGAACCTCCAGCCTCTCGCCCAGCGACTTCACGCACCTGAAGGACGACGGGATAATCAAGGTGAACATCTGGACGGCGATCGAGAAGGCGGGCGCGCAGTCCTGCGTGCGGAAGGCCCTAGACGAGCTCGGCAACACCTTCACTGAGGCCGACCTGCGGGCGATGGCGGAGGCAGGCCTCCTCGGCCCCAGGCCCCTCGACCCGCGCTATCGCGATGAGCAGTGCGGCGGGCGTTTCTGGCCGAAGCTGGACCACTTTGCCGAGTGCGTGCGGCGCGACGCCTGGGTTGCCGGCGCCCAGCCCCTCGTGGAGGCCTGCCTGCGCGACCTGGGGTATGAGGCGTTCGGGCGGTGAGGGGGCACGGCGGGGGGAAGGGACCACAGGGACCACAAGGACCACAGGGACAGAGGGCGCTATCCGTCCTTGTGGTCCCTGTGGTCCTTGTGGTCCCTTCTCCCTGGGCAGGGCCCGGCCTATCTCGCCAGGCGCTTCACCAGGTCGGCATAGGTCGCGTCGTCGGGGGCGAGCTCGGCGGCGCGGCGGGCGGCGGCGAGGGCGCGCGCCTTGTCGCCCGCGGCCTCGTGGGCCAGGGCGAGGGTGGCGAGGTAGGCCGGCGCGTCGGGCTTGAGGGCCACGGCTCGGCGGGCGTGCGTGACGGCGTCGGCGGGGCGATTGTGCGGCGGGCGGGCCGTGGCGTAGAGGAGGGCGAGCTGGTTGTGCGCCGCCGCGTGGCTCGGGTGGCGGCGGAGCGCGGCCAGGAGGAGTCGCTCGGCCGGCTCGAAGCGGCCCTCCTGGGCGTAGCGCGCGGCTAGGGCGACCGCGGCGTCGGGGTTGTTGGGGTCTCCCGCGGCCTTCTCCCACGCGTTCTCCGTCGGCGGGCCGGCACGGATGCTGTGCAGGATACGGTCGGAGAGCACCTCCAGGGCCTTGTAGCGCGCGTCCAGGCACGTGAAGTTCACGGACACGATGCGCCCGATTCGTGTCGGGAAGATGACCACGCGCTGGCGCTGGACCTCGTTGTGAGCCGTGAGCCGGAAGTGCATCTCGATGCCCGTCTGGTCGCCAATCGC
>VGYW01000327.1 GCA_016872875.1 Planctomycetota bacterium
CGCTCCCACCAAAGAGGATGCCAAGCTCTGGCTCGACCGCACAACTGAGTTCTGGCGCAACCTTGTCCTCAAGGCCGCGCGAATCACCGTCCCGTGCAAGAAGGCCAATGAGGCGCTCCTCGCCGCGCACGTCTGCCAGCTCATCGCAAACGACCACGGCGAGCTGCACGGCGGCGAGGGCTTCTACGACGAGTTCTACATCCGCGACGGCGCCTATCAACTGATGGAGCTTGAGGAGGCCGGCCTCGCCGATGCCGCGGCCAAGGCCGTCGCCGTCTACCTCAAGCGCCAGCGCCCCGACGGCCGCTTCGAGAGCCAGGCCAACCAGTTCGATGCCAACGGTCAGGCGCTCTGGACCCTCTGGCAGTACTACAGGATCACGGGCGACCGCGAGTGGCTTGAGAAGGCGTACCCCCAGATGCGGAAGGCCGTTGACTGGATGATGAAGGCCCGCCGTCAGGCCCCCGCCGATTCGCCTTTCGCGGGCGTCCTCCCCGCCGCGCCCGCCGACGGCGAGAACCTCTGGGATGGCAAGCACCACATCCCAGGCTACGACTTCTGGAACCTGCGCGGGCTGCTCCTCACCGCCGACGCCGCCCGCACCCTCGGCAAGGCCGCCGAGGCCGATGAGCTTCTCGCCGAGGCCAAGCTCTACCGCGAGGCGATTGACGCCGCGCACAAGCGCACCGCCCTCCCACACTTCCCGCCAAGTTGGGAGAAAGCGGGCACGCACTGGGGCAACACGGAGACGCTCTGGCCGACCGAGATCTTCGAGCGCGACGACCCGCGCGTCGGCGCCCTGATGAAGCACGTGCGAGAGGACTTCGGCGGCGGCTTCGTCGAGGGCACCATCCGCTGGACGCCCGGCGGCACGCCCGTCATCCACCCCTACATGTCCGCCTACACGACGATGGCCTCGCTCGTCCGCGGCGAGCACGAAAAGGTGGTCGAGGAGTTCTACTGGCAACTCCTCCATTCCACCGCCGCCCACGCCTTCCCCGAGGGCATCTTCTACAAGCGGCGCTACGCCTGGAGCGAGACGATCCCCCACGTCACGGGCGCGGCCAACTACGCACTCATGCTCCGCCACATGCTCCTCCACGAACGGGGCGACGAGTTGCACCTTCTCCTCGCGGTGCCCGACTGGTGGCTGGCCGACGGGCAGGAGATTCGCGTCGAGCGCGCCCCCACCCACTTCGGCCCAATGGGCTTCACCATCGCAGGCAAGGCGGCAGGCGTCGAGCTTTCCCTCGACCTTCCCAAGCGCAACCCTCCGAAGCGGATCGCCCTCCACCTCCCCAAGTCGCGCCCGCTTCTCAACAAGGCCGAGGGCATCGAGGTCGTGGCACGAGGCGACCAATCAAAGCGATGGGACTTCCCAACCATCGTCAAGCTCTACCAGGAGATGAAGCCGCAGGTGAAGCCGATCCCCGGCCTCGTCAAGCTGCCGCTCGCGCCCGAGCTCAAGCCCGAGCAGTGCGAGATGCTCGACCTCACGAAGCTCGCCAACACCGACCCCTTCACTGCCCCGTTCGGGGTGCCGAAGCCGGGCAAGTTCCTCTTCACCGGCCTCCGCGTCGGCGCGCAGACCGCCGGCGGCGTCCCATTCAACCTCATTGACCCCGCGAAGAACCAGGGGAAAGGACTGGTCGTGCTTCACAGTCCCAACGCCCCGAAGGACCTCAAGTGGCCCACCCAGGTCGAGATTCCCGTGAAGGCCCAGGGCAAGCGCCTGTTCTTCCTCGGCAACGTCACGGGGTGGTCGCCCGACGACGAGGGCGCGGGCGAGTGGGGCGCCGTCGCCGAATACCTCATCGTCTACGCCGACGGCCAGACGCAGTCCGTGCCCCTCATCAGCGGCCGCACGTGCGACGACTGGGTCCTCGCCCCCGTCGCCACCGACGCCCATTGTGGCCTGCGGGGCGACCCCTGGCACCTCAACGTCCTCGGCGTCCCCCTCCGCCCCGTCCTCATCGAAAAGCTCCTCTTCCGAGATAGCGGCACCCCGGCCGCCCCCCTCCTGGCCGCGGTGACGCTGGAGAAGTGAACTTACTGCGGGGGCATAGACTGCTCCCAGCACACCGTGCATGGGAACAGCCTCCGCCTTGTGGAGCACCACAGCAATGGCCTTTCCTGACAACTTCACAGCCGAGCGTCGTGAGCTGGACGTCAGCAAGTACGTGTACCACTACACAAGCCGCGATGTGGCCATTCCGCATATTCTTGGCACCCGGAAACTGAAACTGGGCGCGTTGAGGCAGACGAACGACCCACGGGAGTCCAAGTCGTGGTCTTTCGGGATCTCGGCCAGAGAGTCTGGTCCTCCTCAAAGCCAAGCAGGCCGGCTCGCGGAAATCGAGCGGTTTGTGAAGGTAGTGGACACTGCCACACGGGTGATCCAAGGCAACTGCAAAGTCCTATGCACTACGATGGACGATCCGGAGTACAGCCCGACCGACATGCACGAGTTTCGCCGGGGCTTCGGCCATTCGCGCATGTGGGCGCAGTATGGGGAAGCCCACAAAGGGGTATGCCTCATATTCAACCGCCAACTGCTCCACGAGGCAATCGAGCACGAACTCGCTGCTCGCGGGACGATCTACCACGGTCCTGTGGAGTATTCCGACGATGTAGGGAAACAACTCCTTGCAAGAGCATTGACAGAAGATGAACTCGTGCAGAGCGACCTTGAGAACGTCCTGCGTGGCCATCGGCACCGTCACTACCGCACGTTCTTCTTTGCGAAGTCCAACGATTGGTCGCAGGAGTTCGAGTACCGCTGGGTGGTGATCGGCCAAGATGATGAGCCCGAATTCGTGTCCATCGATCGGGCAATCGCCGGTGTTGTGGTCGGTTGTGACTTCGCAAGGGTGTACCTGCCGAGCTTGATCCCGTTGTGCAAGAGCTTGGGGATACCGGGAGCGAAGATGAGTTGGGAAGACGGAATCCCGTTGCTGCCAGAACGCTTCGTTTGATCTCCATGTCCCTATCGGGTCGCGGTGGATGTGTCGACGGTCTCATGCGCTTCAGAGCGACTTGACACCCTTTCACGATCCACGTATCATGAAAACATGGATCCGCCACAGCTCGAAGAGATCATCCGCCGGATCGTGGAAGTTGCGCATCCTCAGCGCATCATCCTCTTTGGCTCCGCTGCCCGCGGCACGATGGGGCCGGACAGCGACATTGACCTCCTGGTCATCAAGGAAGGCCCCGTCCACCGCGGCCATCTGGCGCAGGACATCTACCAGCACATGCTGGGGGTAGGGCAGCCCGTGGACATCATTGTTGCAACCCCCGCGGATCTGGAACGCTACGGCAAGAGCCCGGCCCTTGTCTACCGCTGGCCATTGGAGGAAGGGAGAGAAGTCTATGCCACCGCTGGAGCCCCTTGAGCCGGACGACCCGCGCGAGGGGCTCAACCGGGCTCGCAGCAACCTTCTCCGCGCGGGGGCGAGTAGGGGCATCGGGGAGGACGATCATCCACTGCCTTGCTGAGCGATTGCGGGGAACCGGCGATGCTTGCGGGTGGCTTGCTCATGTGGTATACTCCGCACGCCCCCCGGCGATGGGACGAGGGAGATTGGGCAGCCGTGAGCAATCGAGCCAGGGCGCTAGGAGCAGCGGCGGTTCTGCTTCTGTCGTGCGCGGCAGGATGTGGCTCCGCGCCCTCGCCGCGTCGCGCCGCGCACGCTCTGGCCCGCGCGAAGGCTCTGGCCGACCGCGGCAGGACCGACGACGCGCTCGACCTCCTCTATCCTCTCCTCGACACTTACCCGGACTACGCGGACGCGCACCTGCTGTTCATCCGGCTCCGCGGCCAGACGGGCCGGGCGGTCGTCCAGAAGGAATACGAGCAGAAGGTCAAGGCCCAGCCCGAGAACGCCCTGCTGTACTTCCTCGTGGGCTATGCGGCGGCGGACCCTGCGGCGAAGGGCCGCTGGCTCCGCAAGGCGGTGGAGCTCGACCCCGACCTCGTGCTGGCGCAGGTGGAGCTCGGGCGCCTGTGCCGCACGAAGGAGGCGCTCGACCTGGCGGCCTCGCGCCAGGCACTGGAGACCGCGGCCGGCCTGCGGCCCGACTGGGCCGAGGCCCACCTGGAGCTCGCCCGCACGCTGGCCGCGCAGGGGCGGCCAGCCGAGGCAGTCGCGGCCTGCCGCCGCGCCATCGAGCTCGACCGCGCCTGCGAGGCCGCCTGGTTCGAGCTCGCCTGCCTCCTGAGCAGCGAGCAGCCCGCCGAGACGGAGAAGACCCTGGCCGAGGCCGTGCGCTGGTGCCCAGCCAGCGGACGGCTCTGGTGGCACCTGGGCGACTTCCGGTGGGCACGGAACGCGCTCCGCGAGGGGGCGGGCTGCCTCGAACGCGCCCTGGACATCTCCCCCGCGGCCCCTTACGCATCCGAGGCGCGGACCCGCCTGGCCTACTACTACCTCAGCCGCGGCTGGCACCGGAGCGCCCTGCGGCTCGGCCCCACGCCCTGGCGCGATGCCGCCGCCGAAATGGCGGATGGGCAGTTGACCACCGAGGCGTTCCGCCTGCTCCACGCCGCCAGCCAGCCAGGCGCCGAACGGCAGGTGGAGCGGCTTCAGCAGGCGGCGCGGCTGGCGCCCAAGTCGGCCATCGTCCGCCGGCGGCTGGCCGACGCGTTGTTCGCGGCAGGGAGCTTTGCCGCGGCCTCGGCCGCCTACGGGCGGGCGCTGGCCGCCGAGCCGGCCAGTGCCGAGCTGCGGCTGCGCTGTGCCGAGGCGGAGCTCCTGGCCGGCCGGCCGCAGTCGGCTCTCACCATCCTTGGGGCCGACCGGCGCCGCATCTCGCGCGAGGCCGCCTGGCTCGCCGCCGACGCGGAGGCCCTCGCCGCTGAGAAGGTGCCCCTGGAGGCCGTCGCCGCGCGCTACGCTGCCAGCGGCCTCAAGCCCGACGAGCGCGAGAAACGCCTGCGGGCCTGCGCGGGCAGGTTCCCGGCCTATCTCACGGTGCGGCTGGAGCTTGCGCGCCTCCTCGCCGAGGCGGGCCGCGCGGCGGACGCGCGGGTGGAGCTCGAAGGGGCGGTGGCCATCAAGGGCCACCCCCTGGCTGAGGGGCTCGTCCAGGAGGCCCTGGCGGAAATGGCCATTTCGGATTTCGGATTTCGGATTTCGGATTTCAATCCGCAATCCGCAATCGCCAATCCGCAATGGCAGAAGGCCATCGGCCACTACAAGGCCGCGGCTGCCCGCTGCCCCGAGGCGGCACGCATCCACGGCGCACTGGCCAGGGCCTGCGCCGCGGCCGGCGACCTCGTGGGGGCCTGCGAAGCGCTCACCCGCCAACTGGTCCTCGACCCTCAGAGCTACGACCTGGCCGGAAGCCTCCCCCCGGGCCGCGAGACGGGGCACCTGCTCCTGCCGCGCATCGGGCAGGGCGACGTCCTCCGCTACCGCTACTCCACCGACGGCGGGCAGCCGGGGCGCGACCTCGCCTGGCTGGAGTTCGACTACGCGGCCGAGGCCGTGGGCGCCGGCTACGTCGTCGAGGGGGCGCTGGAGATCGCCGCGGTCGGCGGCCGCCCGGTGGAGGGCGGCAAGGACTTCGTGGGCACGCGCATCCCGGTGAAGTGCTCGAGCTGTTTCGGCCTGGCGGCCGTGGGCGAGCCGGCGGGCGGAGTCCCGCGCGAGTTCTCAGGCGTCCTCTGGCTCGTCGAGTTCCTGCACGGGCCGGCGCTCCCTGTCCCGCGGTGGCCCGGGCAGAAGTGGCAGGCGACGGCCTGGACGGATGGCCCCGGCCAGCCCCGCGCCGGCAACGTGGCCTTCGAGCGCGTGGAGGACGGGAAGGCGCATCTGAGCGTGGAGGTCAGCCACGAGCGGCCCGCGGCCGAGGCGGGCCGCGGCATCGAGCGCGCGACCGCGAGGGGCCGGGCCGCCGTGCTCTTCAGCCTCGCGCAACGGACCGTCGAGCGCGTCGAGCTCGTCCTCACCGAGAGCCTCACCGGGCGGCGCGGGAGCCGCGTGGAGCTGCCCCCGTGGAGCCACCGCGTGGAGCTTGTCAGGGTCGAGCGCGGCGCGCGCAAGGCCGCGCCGCCGCGCGGCCCGTGAGCCGACGCCGAACGGACACACAGAGGAGGTGCCGCCATGGCAAAGGCCGCCCAGCTCCGCGACAACATTGACAAGACCCGCTTCGTCGTGCTCCGGCGCGAGAACATCATCGGCCGCGCGCCCGAGTGCAACATCCCGGTGCAAAACCCCTCCGTGTCGCGCCACCACGCCCGCATCGCCGCCGCGCCCGGAACCACGTCGTTCTTCATCGAGGACGTCTCGGCCCGGGGCACCTACGTGAACTTCCGCCGCATCCAGGGGCGCCACCCCCTCAAGGAGGGCGACCGCATCTGCGTCCTGCGCTTCCACAACATCCACCCCAACGAACTGGCGAACATGGACGCCAAACAGCTCCACGACTGTTGCGACGACTCGCGGGTCGAGAGCATCAAGGCCGCAGCCGACTTCACGTTCGGCTACGTGGACGTGGACGAGACCCGCCCGCTGAAACAGGACGTGGCGCAGAAAGAGGCGCCCAAGGGCCTCCTCGCCAAGCTCAAGGCCCTGCTGCGTGGCAAGTGAGGGGCGATCTCTGATTTCTGATTTCTGATTTCCGATTGCTGATTGAAATCTGAGATCGAAGATCGAAAATCGGAAATCAGAAATCGGGAACGGTTGGGTCCAGGTCCTTGGCCTTGCGGCGGCTGGCGGCGGCTTCGGAGGGGCGGCCAAGGGCGTCCAGGGAGCGGGCGAGGGCGAGGTGGGCCTCGGCTCGCCTGGGGTCGAGCCTCACGGCTTCCCGGAAACACTCGACGGCGCGGAGGAACCGACGCTGGCCGTGGTGCCAGAGGCCACAGGTAAGGTGCACGGTGGGGTCGGCGGGGGCGAGCTCGAGGGCGCGGGCGAACTCGCGCTGCGCGCCCGCGGCGTCGCCCCGGCTCGCGGCGAAGAGGGCGAGGCGGACGCGGACCTCCGCGTCGTTGGGGTGGCGGCTGGCGGCCTCGGAGAGCTCCGCGAGGGCCTTCGCCTGGTTGCCGTGGCGGGCGTAGGAGTCCACAAGCCGTCCGTGCGTGGCAGCGGAGCGGTCCCCGAGGTCCATCGCGCGGAGGTAGGCCCTTGTTGCGGCGGCGAAGTCGCCCGCGATCATGAGCGCGTCGCCGAGGAGGCGGCGGGCGAGCGGGCTGTCGAGTGCGAGCTCGGCGCTCTCGCGATGGAGCGCGACGGCGCGCTGCGGCTGCCCCAGGCCGATGTAAGCGTCCCCCAGCAGTGCACGCGCCTCCATCTGGAGCGGCTGCTGCTTCACGACGCCTTCGAGGGCCTCTACTGCATCGCCGAGTTGGCCTTGGTGGATGTGTGCGGCGCCGAGGCAGACCAGGCCTGTGACTGACTGAGGGTCCGTTTCGAGGCCCTTGCGTGCCTCGGCGAGAGCGTCGGCGCCGCGGCCGACGGCGAGGAGGCAGGCGGAGAGCTCGAAGCGGAGCGCCGACGGCTTCGGCTCGCGCCCGACAAGGCCAGCCAGAAGCGCGATGGCCTCGGCGTGGCGGCCGGCCACGCGAGCAGTCCAGGCCAGGCCGCGCTGGGCGGCCGGCGCCGTCGCTGGTTCCTTGCTCGCCTCTCGGAAGAGGGCCTCGGCCTCGCCCGCCCTGCCGTTGGCGGCCAGAGCAGTGGCGAGTGCCAGGCGCGCGTGCGGCTCGGCGGGGAAGAGCCTGGCGGCGGCTTGGGCCTGCTCGAGCGCGGCCTCGGGCCGCCCAGCCTGTTGGTGAAGCGACGCGAGGTTCGCGTAGGCCGCGGGGTCGCGCGGGCCGGTGCGAATGGCGCGGCGATAGGCGGCCTCGGCGTCCTTGAGGCGGCCGGCATCGGCGTAAGCAGCGGCGAGGTTGTTGAGGTAAGGGGCGGGCGCCCGGCCGCGGCAGGCGCGGCGGAAGTGCTCGATTGCCTCCTCGGTGCGGCCATCCTCGTAGAGAAGAAGCCCCAGGCCGTTGTGCGCCGCGGGGTGGCCGGGAGCGTCCTTGAGTGCCTGGCGGTAGAGGTGGCTGGCCTCGGCGCGGCGGTCGAGCTCAAGCGCCCACAGCGCCTCCTGGGCACGGCGAGCCGCCTGCTCGTGGCCGCGGCCGCACCCGGCGGCAATGAGCAGGCCCAGCAAAGGGAAGGGGATGAATGGATGGATGGATGGGTGGATGGGTGTCAGGCGCTCAGGCATTCATCCATCCATCCAATCATCCATTCATCCAACCGAGCCTACTTGGTTAGGAACATCTCGAACTTGGCGATGAGCTTCCAGAGTCCCTGCACCTCGCCGCGATGGAAGCACTGTTCGGGATACCAGCTATTGAGGGGCCGGAGGCGGACGACGTTGTTGGCGTCGAAGAACACCTGTCGGAAGAGCCCGCCCTCGCGTGTGACCACGAAGGCGAGGTCGCCGCTGCGCGCCGGGACGTTGGGGGAGAAGACCACCACGTCGCCGCGGTCGAACGACGGCGTGCCCGTGTGGCGCATCGTGTTGTCGTGTACCTGGAGTGCGAAGGCGTCGCGGTCCGGGATGCCCGGGAGCGCGATCTGGCATTGGGCGGTGCCCTGGAGGAGCACGGTGGCGTCGGCCTTCGTCTCGATGCCGGCGATGAGGTCGTAGAGCGGGATGGGGACGGGCAGGGGCGGCCCCTGCGGCTCCTCGGGCTTCGGCCTCTCCGGCGGGGGCGCGGCCTCGGCCTTGGGCGCCTCGGCGACAGGTGCCGGGGCCTCCTTGGCGGGCGGCGCCGCGGGTGCCGGCGGCAAGGGCGGCGGGACCGGCAGCTCGATGGCAGGAGCCGGGAGAGGAGTCTCCTCCTTCGGGGCCTCGGCTGCGGCCTTCGCGGGCATGGCCTCTGCGGCCTCGTCGTAGGCCCGCGCCGGCTCGCCCTCTGGCCGGGGCTCGAGGTGGAGCGGGAAGCGCCGCGAGATGACCGCTTCGAGCTCGCGCTTCCGCTCGTCCGGCACCGCCCAGTGGCGCTCCTCGAGTGACCGCAGGAGGCCAATGTCCTCGGCCGAGGGGTCCAGGAAGCGCACGCCCATGCGGTACGAGGCGCGGTCCGATATCCGTTTCGCCCAGGCCACTTCGCCGTGGAGGCTCACCGCGCGGAACGCGCTCGGAACGACCACCTTAAGGTCGAGCCGCTGGCCCATGTCGTAGAGGTCGTCGCTGACGAACTGTAGCCCTCCCACCGACAGGTCAATCAGGGGAGAGACCTTGGGCGCGCCGCCGAGGAACTTCAGCGCGCTGTGCCTGCGGTACTCCACCGTGCAGTCCTCGACCACGAACCGCCGGTTCCGTCTGCCTCGTATCGCCATGCCCGATGCCCCCCGTAGCGGCCAAGGGTCCAACGCCGGTGTGTTCTGCCCTCTCATTGTAATGCGGGCCGGGCCATCTGTCAAGTGGGAGTGAGTATGACGAGTATGGCCCCCAGCTCTGGTGATGCTCTTCGGCTCCGAAGCTCCGAACGGAGCGTACTATAGCAGCCCAGGGCGAAGCCCTGGGACAGGCGGGCGGCCAGATTCAGCCCTGTAAGGGCGTACTAGCCGCCGTGGGCAGGA
>VGYW01000328.1 GCA_016872875.1 Planctomycetota bacterium
CAACGCCTTCAGACGCCGTGCATCCATGGTCGTTCTCTCCGGGGCTCTCTGGCCTGAAAACAGTCCCCCCGGAGTACTTAATCGGGGAAATCCTCGAAAACTTTAGGCCTTTTTTAGCGTTGTAGTGCTAAACAAGTCGCGCCGGTCAGCTTCACCTGCTGTTGCTTACCTTTCCAGGATCAAGGCCCTCGCCTGAGGGGTCCGCCCCGGGAGACGCGGCCAGATTGCCGGCACGCCTTTCTCATTTCGCGGGGGTTCCGCGTGCAGGTATGCACGCTCTACCGCGGTTCCATTCGTGGTGATTGGTCTGCTCGGCCGTAGGTCAGGGGCGCGCTGAAAGTCATCTCCCTCTCGAGATTCTGTCCTGAAGCTCCTCAAGCGACAGCAGGTTCCCTGGGTGCGCGCGGTGCCTTGCGAGCCGACGGTCCAACTCGTCACGATGGCTCTGGGGAACCGGCACGCTCGCCTCGTCGGATGCAATGGTGTCCCAAAGCTCTTCCAGGAGGAGAATCTTCTCCGGGGTGCTCAGGCGGGCCAGTTCCGGAATCTCAATCACACTCATGGCTCGGCTCCTGCCTTCAACCTGCGGCGCGCTTCCTCGTCCGACATGGCTCATGCTACAGCGCCGCTGAGGACCTGTCAAGCGGAGCTTGCGCGACGACCATGATCTCGATCTCGTCGAGGTCGAGGGGGCGGCGGCCCCAGTTGCCGGCGGTACCGCCCCAGATGTTGAGGAGGGCCAGGCCCGCCGTGCGGAAGAGGAGGATGAGTTCGGTGGGGAGGAAGCCGCGCTCGCGGACGGGGACGGGTGGCTGAAAGCAGCGTTGGAGTGCTACGCAGTTCCGGTTGCGGGAAGCCGCGCCTGCTATTCGTCGGCCTGGATGGGTGCGGCAGAGAGGGCGACGGCGGCGATGGCGATGCCGAAGCCGCCGAAGCGTACCTCGAGCTTGTCGGGCTTGAGGAGGCCCTCGGGGATGGGGTAGCTGCGTGTGACCCACCACTCGGCCTTCTGCTCGCGGGGCGGGCCGGTGCGGACGAACTCCCCGATCTGTTGGCCGTTGACCGCAATGGTCTTCTTGCCGCCCTTCGGCCCCTCGGTGAGGCGGACGACGAGCCAACTGTAGCCCTTGTCGGCGAAGTCGTCGCGGGCGAGGGTGCCGGGCGCGTCGAAGCTGGCGCGCCAGGTCTCGCCCTGGTGCTCGCCGCTGGCGGCCCAGCCGTTGAGCTTCCAGCCCCGCTCGCCGATGGCGTCGCCGAGCTTCACCAGGAGGAACGGCTTGCCCGTGGCCTTGAGGGCTTTCTCGAGCGGCGACGGCTCGCGGACGAGTGCGTATTCGGCGTTGAAGCGGCGGAAGAGGCCCGTCGTGGCCCCCTGGGCACGCGGGTCCACGGGGTGCGGGATGACGCCGTAGATGCCGTAAACGGTGTCCCAGTAGCTCTTCGTGAGGGCTCGGACGTCGAGCTTTCGGAGGCGTTCGGCCAGCTCGCGGAGGCGGGCCTTCTGCGGGAAGTCGGCGGGGTCGGCCAGAAGCTCCTCAAGCTCGCCGAGTGAGACGAGGGCCTTGTGGCCCGCGGGCAGCTTGCCCGATGCCTTTGCGAGCGCGGCAGCCTCGTCGAGGCTGGTGGCCGTTGCCGCCAGCTTGGCGAAGAGGTCGGCGAAGAAGAGCAGGCTCTTGCGGTACTCGGCAATCGTGGGCGCGAGGGGCAAGCGGGGCGCCGCGTCGGGCTTGGCCTTTTCGAGGAGAGGGATGAGCCGTGCCATCGCCTTCTCGAGCCGCTGCGGGGAGTAGGGGAACGGCGGGTAGTGCCCCCAGTCGGGGATGACCTCGAACTCTTCGAGGAGGGGGCCGATGTCGGCCAACTCGTCGCCGAAGACCAGGCGGCCATAGTCGCGGAGCACCGCGGCCGGCTCCTGGGCGGGGTTCCACCAGGCCTCGGCGCACGCGAAGATGCTCAGGCAGTTGATGCGGGGCGACATGGTGTAGCAGATGCCGCCGGAGTAGCATCCGAGGGCCAGCTCCTCGCGGCGGCGCTCGAAGATGCGGCGGATGCGGCAGTGGGGGAAGACCGTGCTCTCGCCTTCGGTCACGCTGTAGTCCCAGGTGAGCACGGGGCAGAGCTTGGCCGCCTCCTTCGCCCAGGGGCGGCCGTCGCCGCCGTGGGTGTCCGGGTGGGCGTCGGGGCTGAAGCCGAGGTTGATGCTCGTGAACGTGCCCGGCGGCAGTTGCGGCAGCTTGCCGAGGAAGTAGCGCATCGAGGTCGCCGTCCGCTCGGGCTTGCCGGTCCACAGCGGCACGCCCCATCCGCCGAATGGCTCGCCCCAGGTGTTGACCTCGATGGCGACGGAGGGGTTGTTCTTCTTCACGACCTTGGCCAGCTCAAGGCAGAGGTCCACGAAGGTCTCGGGCGTGCAGCCGTTCTTCGTGCAGCCGCCGGGGTCGCCGGGGAAGAAGCCGATGTAGTCGTTGCCCTTGAGCGCCCGCGACCAGTGGTCCCAGAGGGCGATGATCTCGGCGCGCTCCTTTGGGTCGTTGGGGCAGTGGTAGTGCCAGTTCTGGCCGACCGTGTTGACCGCCTGGATGGGATGGACCGCGACGCCGCGGCGCCTGGCGTAGGCGATGGCGTGGTTCATGGTCTCCGCGAAATCGGCCTGAATCTTGCCGCCCTTGAGCGCCTCGGGCGAGAAGAGGGTGGGGACGAGCCAGAACTCGAAGACGTTGTATCGGCAGGCCGAGAGCATGTCGATGAAGCGCTCCCAATCCTCGCGGCTCCAGCGGTTGACGGGCGAATCGAAGAGGAGGTTCGGGTTGTAGGCATTCTGGAGGTGTTCGGCGAAGTTGAGATAGCAGATACGCATGGGGAACTGGGGCCGCTCGACCACGCGGGCGAGGTCCGTTGTCACCCTCTTGCCCTCGACCCTGAGCGACCGCAGGACTTCGAGCAGCCCATATCGGCAGCCGAGGGGGGAGGGCGACCAGCAGACGAGCAGCTCGCCCGCCTCCGCGTCGCTCACCCGCTCGACGACGAAGCCCTGCGGCCCCACGCGCGGCTCGAGGTGCAGCTTGCCCGCCGCCACGAGGCGCTTGATGAGCGGGTGGGCCTCGCCCACCGCTGCTACTATGGTGCTCTGCCCCGCCCCCGCGAGGGCCTTCTTCGCCCTCTCGATGCCTGCGTGGGCCGCCAACCAATCCGCTGCGTTCGTGACCAGCTCATCCTCGGACAGCGCGACGAGTTGCGCTCGCGGCGGCCCGCCCCCCGAGAGAATGAGGGGCGTGGCGGCGGGCTCGCGAACCCGTCGGAGGCCCTGCGGCCAGGTCTCTGCGGCGGATGCCATGGCGATGACTCCCAGAAGCGTGAATGTGGCGAAGGCTGGCCGACCCTTGCCCATGGCGCCGACCCTTCTCGTTCCCACGCTCCGCTCATCGAATCGCAAGCTCAGCAATCCGCAGATTGCGGTCGGCCGGCGGCTCAGTCTTCGCGTCGTAGAAGTCGTTGGTGAAGGACAGGCCCACCTCATGCTCGCCCTCGGCCACCTCGGCCTCCAGGCGAACCGTGTGCCAGCCCGGGCGGCGGAGGAAGGCATCGCCCACCTTCTTTCCGTCAATGCTCAGCGCCACATTGGGCCACGCTCCGCCTGAGGACGAAGTGGGGGCCATGGGTCCAGAACTCGCGGAAGCCGAAGCGGGTGCTGGCGGCTTCGATGGGCTTTGCCCTGC
The DNA here is from genome assembly GCA_016872875.1 of Planctomycetota bacterium. The sequence goes on from VGYW01000328.1 coordinate 3,717, forward strand.
GGGCCGATTCGATTGAATCGATTGATTCGACGGACAAGACATAAAGCGCCGGGTCATCCAGGCTCCACAGCCGCGGCTTCTCCCAGCGCACACGCATGGTGTGCGTTCTGGTGGAGTTGGCAGGCACCGTGGTGGTGAGCGTGCCGAGGTCCAGCACGGGCCGGCCGTCGTGGCGGGGCCAGTTGAGGACAACGGAGTGGAGCTTGGGCGTGCGCGGCTCGCCGGCCAGGTTCCGCAGGGTGAGCTCGACCTCGAGCTCCTTCCTTCGCACCGAGGCGCTGACGAAGACGTTCTCGATGTAGACATCGCCCCGCGCGATGAGGGAGACCGGCTGCCAGAGGCCGATGCGGTTGGGCTGGGAGCCGACGGGGGCCATGACGGAGTCGCGTGCCTGCTCGATGGTGCGGTGGCCGCGGCGCTTCGGCGAGAGCGCGAGCGGCTCAGCGATGACGCCCGTGACGTCCTGCACGCGGACGAGGAGCTGGTTGTCGCCCTCCCTGCGAATGTGCTTTGTGATCTCGACCTCGAAGGGCTCCCAGCCGCCGAAGTGGCCCCCAGCCTCCTGGCCGTTGACGAAGACGGTGGTGACGAACTTGGCGCCGCCGAAACGCAGGAAGATGTGCTTGGTGGTTACGGGGGCACCAGCACCCTCACCCCCGCCCTCTCCCCGAGGGAGAGGGGGCGGAGCACCCTCACCCCCGCCCTCTCCCCGAGGGAGAGGGGGCGGAGCACCCTCACCCCCGCCCTCTCCCCGAGGGAGAGGGGGCGGAGCACCCTCACCCCGGCCCTCTCCCCGAGGGAGAGGGGGCGGAGCACCCTCACCCCCGCCCTCTCCCCGAGGGAGAGGGGGCGGAGCACCCTCACCCCCGCCCTCTCCCCGAGGGAGAGGGGGTAAAGTGGGGAGAGGGGGAAGGGTTCGCCGATACCACAGGAAGGGTGTGCCGGCCGCCTGCTCGACGAACGATGGCACCTTCGCCGCCTCCCACTTCGCATCGTCAGCGGGCCGTTCGCTCGTCGCCGTGCGGCAGAGCTGCCACTCGCCATCGAGCGACACCTCGCCGCTCCATCCCACTGCGGAAAGGAGCAAGCTCAGAGCCAGAAACGCTCGGGATGCCATTGAGTATGGCTCCTGATCCTGGGGTTCTCAGTCGTCGTCGTTGTCGTCGTCGAATTCCAGGACGTGAAGGCGCAAGGGATTCGACGACGACGACGAGGACGAGAACGACGACGAGTGCGATGCGCACTTGATCCCGCCGCGCCGCCCGGCTACGATACCACGCGGGAACAGGGCGTGCAACCGGCCGGCCCGACGCGGTAGAGAAAATGGGCACTCAAGACCTGGGCGCAGCGCTGACGCGCGCGGGGCTGATCCTGGCCATCCTGCTGTGGCTCTGGATGCTCATCTCGTGTGTTCGGCGCGACCCGGAGCGCGGCCTGTGGCTCTGGATGCTCATCGTCTTCCCCATCGTGGGCGGGCTGCTCTACTTCCTGGCGCGCTGGCTGCCGCTGTGGAGCCCGCAGACGGCCTGGCTGGCGCGCCTGGGCTCCGGGCGGCGGCTCCAGCTCGCCCAGAGCGCCGCGCGGACCATCGGCAACGCCCACCAGTTCCTGGAGCTCGGCGACGTTCTCTGGGACACAGGCCGCCGGCCCGAGGCGGCCGATGCCTATCGCCAGGCCATCGAGCGCGAGCCCGACGACCCGCGAGCCCTCTGGTCCAACGCCCGCGCGGCAATGCATCAGAAGGACCTCGCCACGGCCAAAGCCCACCTTGCGAAGCTCTACGCCGCCGACCCCTTCTACCGCACGGGCGAGGCGGCGCTGGCCTACGGCCGCACGCTCCTGGACCTGGGCGAGCTCGACGCGGCGAAGGCCCACGTGGATGCCGACCTGAGGCGCCGCGGCGACCCCGAGGCGCGCCTCATCCTCGCCAAAGTGCTCCTTCAACAGGGCCAGACGGGCGACGCCCGCCGGCGCCTGGAGGACCTCCAGGAGGACTTCCGCGGCGCCACGAGCGTCCGCGGCCGCGCCGCCGCGAGCGAGGTGCGCCGACTCCTCCGCGGGCTGGGCGCGCCCGCCGCAGGCTCGGCCCTCACGCCCCTCTGGGAATCCCTGGGCAAGCTCGAGGCCGCACTCGCACGCAGGCCATTCCTCGTCTTCGGCATCATAGCCGCAACCATCGTGGGCGGCGACTTCCTCTGGCAACTGCACCTCGAACGCCAGAGGAGCGCGCCCCCAGACTTTCAGTGGACGCCGACGACGAAGCACGGCGTTGACCTGGAGGCCGTCCGCCTGGTCGTGCAGTTCACCGGCCACCCAGTCGCGCCGCTCCTCGACCCCGAATTCGAAGAGGAAGTGCCTTTCCCCGTCCTGGGCATCCAATCGAAGGCTGGCGTGAAGGACCCCCACGCGATGCTTGCCGCCCTGCGCGCCGCCCTCGCCCCCAAGGGCTTCGTCGTGCAATGGACGGGCGATGCCTCGGACCCCAGCATCGCCGTCCTCGCCCGCGCCGACCACTACGCCCTCCTGACCATCAAGCGAACGAATGGCACCAACTACGGCCACGACACCGCCAAGGTCATCGCCAAACTCAAGGAGTGGGAGGCGAGGTATCCGTTCGACATCCTGGGCGCCGACTTCGATTGGGTGGAGATACAGTTCCGCGAGGTGCCGAAGGACCTCGACGCCTTCGTCCGCCAGGCCTACGCCTTCTGCCCCGACACCGTTGACCAGGGCACGGAGACCCTCGCGGCCCTCGCGGCCGGAATCCGCCGCACCCGCCGCCTCTTCTTGTGGTGGGACTGAGGGGCCGCACGCGCGCTCCATGCTCGCGAAGGAACCACACGGACTAACACGGACAGACACGCACGGACAGGCTTCACTCTTAGAGGCCACAGTCCGTGTTCGTCCGTGTAAGTCCGTGTCGTTTCCTCACAGCTTCCCCTCATAGCCGACGACCACCGCCTTCTTTCCTCTCTGCGCCACGGTATGCCCCTCGGCCTCCAGCAACTGCTTCTGCGCCTCCACGCCGCCGGGGTACTTCGGGTTCACCCCGCCGCCCTTGCCTCTTCCGCGGCGTCGGCGGCGATCCAGGCGAAGATGCCGCAGGTGATCGGGCAGCCAATCGTCGCCCCGTGCCGCCGTGCCACCTGTGCCCGAATCTCGTTGATCGTGATCAGCCGCCCCTTCGGCACCTTCGCCATGATCGCGTCAACCTCCGCCGGCGCGGGGATGGCCACCGTCCCAGTCCCCCAGCGTTTCGACATCTTCCCGGCGATCTCCACCACCTTCGGTAGCCCCTTGGCGTCGGCCAGCTTCTCCCGCCAGTTCTTGCGCCGCGTCGCACCCACACCTGTCTCCTTCGAGCCCTCCCTCTGCAAATGCCGGCGCCATCATAGCCTCTGCCCGCCGCCGCCGCAAGGGGGGGGTGGTGACAAGGGCGTGGCCTCCGATTGCCCTTGAATCGTCGTCGTTGTCGTCGTCGTCCTCGTCGTCGAACTCCCATGACCTGCGGCCCCAGAAGTCTCGACGACGACGACGAGGACGACGACGAGCACGAGAAGACATGCCGCCGCTTGACGGCTGCCCAGTGCCATGCTATGCTCCCTGCGGCCATTGCAAGGAGAGAAGCATGGGCGCCGAAGTGGACTTCGAGGCCATCGAGATCGTCCCGCCCGGCCGGGAGGGGCTGGCGTGTTCCTGCCTGCGGCCCAAGGGCTGGGTCCAGCCGCCCCTGCCGCCCGACGAGCCGAACTTCGACGACCCCGCCTACGCCATGCCCCTCACGGTCATTATGGCCCCCTACGGCGTCGTGGTCTACACCATCTCGGTCCGCCCGGCCTACGCGGAGGGCACGGTGCAGGACTGGCTGCTCTACCTGTGCGGCCAGGAGCACTTCGAGGTCGAAGGGCTGGAGGAGACGGAGCTGAACGGCCTGCCCGCGCTCCTTGCGGAGGCCAGGCAGACCACCGACGCCGGCCCGATGCGCATGCGCTTCATCGCGCTCGAGGATGGCGGGCGCTTCTACACCGGCACCGTCATGGCCCCCGAGGCCATCTGGCCGAGCGTCGAGGAGGTCCTCAACACGCTGCTCTGGTCGTTCCGCCTGGCCGCGGTCCAAGGCCCCACGGTGCCGCTGAGCCCGCCGCCGCCCGCCGAATCTACATGACGATCCCGGACGGAATGTTGGGGCTTTCGGGGTTGACCGTGACCTCTCGCTTTGTCGGCTCGATCACCAGGTCGAGGTCCTCCATCGGGATAGCGCCGAGGAGCACCCGGTCCCCCAGCACCAGCGCGCCCGCATAGCAGCTTCGCCCCAGACAAGTCACCTTCACCGGGCCGACATAGGGCACCACTTCCTTCTTCCCATTAGCCACCGTCACCTCCCGAGGCTCGGAGTCCTTCAGGTCAAGCTGGAGTCTCACGTGTTCGGGAATGCACAGCGTGATCGCCCCCGTATCTACCACCGCCTGAACCTGGACCGGCTTGAGCTTCGGCTTCTTGGGATTGGCGAGCAACACAGGGGTCTTGATGATTCCCATGGTTTCACCTCCACCCTCAGTATACCGCTGGCCAGCGGCTTGTCAACCGGGTCAGAAAGACCACATTGCGGAGTGCATCGCTACCCGCGCTTCCTCTCCTTGGCCTCGGCGGAGAAGCTGGCACTAACCGGGATGGGGGCCCCGTCCCCGCCGTGCCGCTCGGCCGTGCGCCCCCGCAGAGTACTGGATGCGCGCTCACGTGGTCTCCGAGGCACCCTCTGGCCCGGAGGCCTCGCCTGCCCCGCCAGGCAATGCGGTGCCCCCAACGGCCTCTCTGGTGCGGATGGGGACGGGTGTGGCCTGCGACGGCATGCCGAGGATGAGGGTGTTGCCCGACGACTGGCCGAGGGCCTGGACGAGGCGCAGTTGCATGAGGGCGGGATTCGCCTCGATCATCCTTGCGGCATTGGCCAGGTTCCTGAGGGCCGCGGTCTCGCCTCGCGCCTTTTCAAGCGCGGCCAGGCCCTCTTTCCGGGCGTTCACGACCTGCGCGAACATCTCCTTGAGCTTCCCAGGGAACATGATGTCCTTGAGGTTCACCGAGATCAGCCTGAGGCCGAGAGCCTTGGCCTTCGCCTCTGTCTTCTCCGCCAGTGTCCTGGACAACTGGTCCCTGCTGTTGAGCACCGTGTCAATGTCCGCGGCCCCCACAATCTCCCGCAGCGCGAGCTGGAGCTCGAGGTAGAGCGCCGCCTCGAAGCTCTGCGTCTTGTTGACCGCGGTGTTGGGGTCCACTACCTCGTAGTTCGCCGCCAGGCTCACCTTCAGCGTCACGCCGTCCGAACTGAGGACCTCCTGCCCGGTGATTGACACGAAGCGGGGCCTCACGTCCACCTTCTGAATGGTCGTGGAGAAGGGCATGAACCAGTGGCGCCCAGGCCCAAGGGTCTCCGCGAACCGGCCCTTCACGTACCTCAGCCCCTTCTCGAACTCGAAGATCGTGACCCGGCGGACGCCGGCCGTGACGAGCCAAAGGGCGACGGCGCACAGGACAACGACGACGATGCCGTACTCCATCGGCCACCTCCTAAGTACACCGCCCCACAGATACGGGGACAAAATCGCGGGTGTTCGGTCTCTTGCTCCCAACGGGAGCACAGTGGGTAGCCGGCGGCTTCAGCCGCCGGACTCGTGCGCCAGAAGCAGACAAGTCCCGAAGGGACGGCAGATACGTGCGCAGGGCCGGCTCCTGTGGGCTTCTGCCGTCCCTTCGGGACTGGGCTGTGTGTGCGCCACGTTCCGGCG
>VGYW01000329.1 GCA_016872875.1 Planctomycetota bacterium
AGCCCAGGGCGGCCTCGAGCGCCGTCTCGGCCTTCTCCACCAGCTTGTAGGCACCGTTGATGGCCGCCGTTGCGATGATGCGCGACATAGACCTCTCCTCGTTTACGCGGTTCTCGCTCCCACGCTCTGCGTGGGAGCGCAATCCCGGACGCTCCGCGTCCCGACGACGCAGAGCGTCGAAGACCCGCGTTCCCACGCGGAGCGTGGGAACGAGAGTGGGGGTCAGAACTTCAGTTGCCGCCTGGCCTCCATGTCGTAGAGCACGCGCTCGCCCTGCTTGTTGATGCCGAGGGCGGCGCGCTTGGAGTTGATCTGGTCAATCATCGCGGCGGCCATGCCGCTGGGCGTGAGACCGAAGGCCCACTTGCCGCCGACCTCCGCCTCGATGTCCTGCGTGAGGTACTTCGTGACGGCCGGGCTGCCGTAGACGGGCAGGGTGATGCCGAAGGCGACGAATGCGCCGCTGGAGACGAAGTACTGGCCGATGGCGATGGCCTTCTCGTTCATCCACTCGAAGCAGGCCCCCGCCACGGGGAGCTGGCTGATGTCGTCGCCAAGGCCCCCCTCGCGCACCATCTCGGTGCAGGCGATCAGGATGCGCGAGTTGTCCACGCACGAGCCCGCGTGGAGCACGGGCGGGATGCCGACGGCCTCGCACACCTCGCGGAGGCCAGGGCCAGCCGCGTCCTGGAACTCCGGCTGAAGGAAGCCCGCCCGCCCGCACTCAAGGGCGGCACAGCCCGTCTCCACAACCAGCACGTCGTTCGCAACAAGCTCCTTCACCAGGTCGAGGTAGGGCTGCTCGCCCTTCGGCACCTTCGGCTGCGTGCAGCCGACCACGCCCGCCACGCCGCGGATGCGGCCGTTGATGATGTTCTCGTTCAGCGGGCGATACGACGCGCGGAACCGCCCGCCGAGCATGTAGTTGATGAACTCGTGGCTGAAGCCGACGACGGCCGGCTGGCTATCCTGCGGGATTCTCACGCGGGACTGGTCGCGCTGCTTGTAGGCCGCGATGCCCTCGCGGATGATCTTCTTCGCCGTGTCGAGGGCGTGGTGCTCGTCGAACTCGATGTGCTGCGCGCCGCGAATCCGCGCCTTCGGGCTCGTCGTGATGCAGCGGGTGTGGAACTTCGCCGCCAGCGCAACGTCCCCCTGCATCACGCACTGCACGTCCACCACCATCGCGTCCACCGCGCCCGTGGCGATGGCCAGCTCCTGCATCTTCATGTGCCCGGCCACGGGGATTCCGTGGCGGACGAGCAGCTCGTTGGCCGTGCAGCAGATGCCGGCGATGACGATGCCCTTCGCCCCCGCCGCCTGCGCCTCCGCCACGAGCACGGGGTCCTGCGACGCCAGCGCCACCATCTCCGACAGGATCGGCTCGTGGCCGTGGACGATCACGTTCACGCAATCAGCCTTGAGGACGCCGAGGTTGATCTCGCCAAGGGTCGCCTGCGGCGTGCCGAACAGGATGTCCTGAAGCTCCGTGCCGAGCATCGAGCCGCCCCAGCCGTCGGCAAGGGCGACCCGCTGGCCGTGGGTGAGGAGGCTGTGATAGTCCTGGTCCACGCCCATCCCCGTGCGGTGCATGGCCTCGACCACCTCGCGGTCAATCGCGCGGGGGGTGACGCCCAGGCTCCGCCAGATTTCCTGACGCGGCCTGGGCGCGCGCGTGGCCATGAGCAGGGTGCCGTGCGGCTTGCCGAACTCGCCCAGCGCCTTCTCGCCCACGGCGATCGCCAGGTCTTCCTTGCTCTTGCCGCTGGGGTCAATGCCCATCACGCCGGCGATGAAGCGCAGCTTCTTCTCGTCCTTGATCTGGTAGCCGGGCGCCTCGCCCTTTCCCGTGGCGATGACCAGCTCGCACACCGCGCGGCCGTGGTCCGAGTGGGCCGAGGTGCCCGCCGCAATCGTCCGCAGGAAGCCGCGGGCTACGATCGTGTCGGCGTCCGCCCCGCACACCCCCGTCTTCGGCTCGCCGCCGAACGGGTTGACGTTGCACGGCCCCATGTTGCAGTGGCGGCAGCACAGGCCGCTCTTCCCGAATCCGCACTGCGGGAGCTGGCTCTCATAGCGGTCCCACGTCGTCTCCAGGCCGCAACTCGCCATGTCCTGGAGCACCGCCAGCGACATCGCGTCGCTGAACTCCTTCTTCTCGTCTGCCATTCACTTGCTCCTTTTCTTTCGTCGTCGTCGTCGTCGTCGTTGTCGTCGTCGAACGGGGGATGAATGGATGGGTGGATGGGTGGATGATTGTCAGATGATTGCTGCTTTCTTCCATTCATCCACTCATCCATTCATCCATCCATCCTCCTTGAGTGGCATCAGGCACCTCGCCCGCTCATTTCCCCTTCTTGGCCTTTCGCCTGATCTTGCGCTCGATGCGCCGCTGCTTCTTGGAGACCGTGGGCTTCGGCGGCTCGACGGGCTCCGGCACCACGGGCTCCGGCGCCGGTTCCGCCGCGGGCGCCGACTCAGCAACGGGAGTCGGAGCAGGAGAGAGCGGCTCGGCCTGGGCCAACTCGTCGAACTTCTCGGGGTCGAACGCCTGCACGGCGCTCACAGGGCACACGAGGTAGCAGCCGCCACAGGTCACGCACTTGTCCTGGAGGACCTTGTGAGGGGTCTTCTTCTCGCCTTGGATGGCCTGGGCGGGGCAGATCATCCAGCACCGTCGGCAGGCGATGCACTTCGGGGGGTCCACCCAGTAGCGGACGTTCGTGCGGCGGACGATTGCCGCCCCCGGCCGGCCGCTGCGGAACGCCTTCTCCTCGTCCGTGAGCTCCTCGAAGCGCTTGTAGACGATGGCGTCCACGGGGCAGGCCTCGGCGCAGGCGGGGATGCCGCCGGCCTCGAGGCGCCCCGCGCACAGGTCGCACTTCACCGCCTTGTCGCCCGCCAGGTTCATCTTGATGCCGAGGAAGGGGCATTTCTTGACGCACTTGGCGGCGCCCGCGCAGGCGTCGAGGTTCAGCACCACGGCAGCGCTCTCGGCGTCCTTCGCCAGCGCCGCGTTGGGGCAGGCGGGCACGCAGGGCGGGCTCTCGCAGTGGCGGCACTGGTAGGGCGCGGCAAACGGCCCGGCCTCCTTCACCCACGCCCGCGGCTCGGGCCGCGGCGTCTCCTGCATCGCAGCCGCCAGCTCGCCCGAGCGCGAGTGTGCCACGGCGCACTCCGTCATGCAGCGCTTGCACGCGATGCAGCGCTTAGTGTCCACTATCAGCATCCCAGGCTGCATCATCGGCTCTTTCCTTCTTTGAGCTGCTTCAGCAACTCGCTATGGATTGCCCTCACTTCGTCGAAGAGCCGCCCGCCCGCATCATCCACGGGCCGGCCCTCAAGGTCGGCGGTGACGAGGCGCTGGTCGAAGCTGATCGCGCCCAGGAGCGGCGCGCCCTTGGGCAGCGACTCGCGCAGCGTCTCCATGTCCTTCGGCGAGCGGACCTTGTTTGCGACGATGAAGATGCGCTTGACGCCGATCTCCCTGGCCATCTCCATCACGTGCTCGGCCAGGGCGGTGCTCCGCCGGCCAGGCTCCACCACCACGATCATCGCGTCCATCGCCTCGCACGTCGCGCGGCCAAGATGCTCGGTCCCCGCCTCCATGTCCAGGATCAGCGTTTCGTTCCGCTGAAGGGCCAGGTGGCCGAGGAGGGTTCGGAGAAAGACGTTTTCGGGGCAGTTGCACCCGCCGCCGCCGCGCTTGGGCGCGCCGAGCACCATGAGGCGGACGCCGTTGTGGACGACGCCAAACTTGTCGGGAATATCGCTCACCGTGGGATTGAGCTTGAAGAGCTTCCCGTAGCCCTTCTTGCCCGATTCCGTGCGTTCCGCGATCAGGTCGGCCATCTCGACAATGGGGGTCAGCCCCTCGGCGTTGGGCACCCCGAGGGCGGAGGCCAGGCTGGAGTCGAGGTCGGCATCAAGGGCGATTACGGACGTTCCCTCGTCGGCAAGTAGGCGGGCGAGGACGGCTGCCAGGGTCGTCTTGCCCACTCCCCCCTTGCCGCTGATTGCTAGCTTCACGCAGCCTTCTCCCGGCCCACACGGTCAACTCGACGAGGCAGGGACCCGCCGCGCTCTCAGGGCCGGACCCTGTGCTGCACGGACGCACGCCGCCAATCCACGGGGGCACACCCTTCCGTCGCCGTCCCCAGCCACGCCCTCGGAGCCACCTTACAACTCTATCTTAATAGATCACGCCCCGGCGATCAAGCCGCATTCCGCCCTCGGGCTTTTGACAGGCCGGCCCCGGCGCGCTATCATATGGCTTTCCCACTCGTCGCCGTGGTTCGCGAAGGAGCGTGTTGGATGGCGAAGCAGTACAACGTGGCCGTGGTCGGCATCGGGGCGGTAGGGGCGGAGATGCTCAAGGTGCTCCACCAGCGGCGGTTCCCCGCAAAGAGCATCCGCGTGCTGGCGCGCTCGGCGCGCGCCGAGGAGATCGCCGGCGAGACGTATCAGGTGGAGGAGACGAGCGTCGAGGCGTTCAAGGGGGTGGACATCGCGATCTTCGCGGGCACCGAGGGCGCGAGGGGGGCCTCCCAGCTCCTCGGCTGGCAGGCCGTGGCAAAGGGCGCGCTGGTGATTGACAACGGCGACGACTTCCGCATGGACCCCCGCGTGCCGCTCGTGGTGCCCGAGGTGAACGCCGAGGCGCTCCGCGGCCACCAGGGCTTCATCGCCAACCCCAACTGCTCGACCATCCAGATGGTGGTGGCCCTCGCCCCGCTCCACCGCGTCGCACGCATCCGCCGAATCGTCGTCTCGAGCTACCAGGCCGTCTCAGGCACCGGCCGCCAGGCGATTGACGAGCTTCAGAACCAGGTGACGGCCATCGAGAAGGGCCAGGAGCCGAAGGCCGAGGTCTACCCCCACCGCATCGCCTTCAACGTCCTCCCCCACATCGGGCGGCCGACCGACGAGATGCCCGGCTACTACACGGAAGAGGTCAAGATGCGGCGCGAGACCCGCAAGATACTCGGCGACCCCGAAATCCAGGTCTCCGCCACCTGCGTCCGCGTCCCCGTCTTCAACGGCCACTCCGAGGCGGTCAACGTGCAGTTCGAGAAGAAGCTGGCCGCCGCCGAGGCCCGCGAAATCCTCAAGAGCGCCCCAGGCGTCGTGGTGATTGACGACCCCGCGAAGGCCGCCTATCCCATGCCCCTCATAGCCTCGGGCACCGACCCCGTCTACGTAGGCCGCCTCCGCGACGACGCTTCCGCCCCCAACTGCCTCGACCTCTGGTGCGTGAGCGACAACATCCGCAAGGGCGCCGCTCTCAACGCCGTCCAGATCGCCGAGAAGATGATCGAGATGCGGCTGATCTAGCCGCCTGTCCACCGTGGCGAAGAGCGAGTGTACCATCGCCGCGAGGCGTGCAAGAGGGCCACTCGCTCCCCACAGGAAGTGGCCCTCTTGTGCCGGCACTTGGCGAGTCGAGTGCTACGCTATCCGCGCGCCGCACCCACCGCTCCAGCACGCCGCATTTCCCACACGCCGGCCCAGCTCCGAAAGGAGCGACAGGATTCCGCCGGCGGCTTCAGCCCTGACAACTATACACATTTCGAGATGCTGTGAGAGGGTTTTTCTCAGGCCCTTGACTAGCATATGTAATATATGCTATGCTACCAGCATGGCCCGACGCGCTTCGCCTAGGGTGCGCGCGCTGCTACGCGAGCGCGCAAGGCTCTTGAGGCAGCTCTCGACACTCTCCCACCTGCTGCGCGGCTCACTCTTCGAGCGGTTCTCGACCTGCACGCGCCGCCTGTGCCGCTGTCACCAGGGACGGCCCCACGGGCCGCGGACCTACCTGGCCGTGACCTCGGGGAAGCGCCAACGCCAGCACTACGTCCCCAAGAGCCAACGTGTTGCGGTCCGCGAGGGGGTCGGGGAGTTCCACCGGCTCCTGGCCATCGCAGACCGCCTGACGGCGATCAACCTGGAACTGATGCGTGGAGGTATGCTCGATGGACCTCAGCCCTGACGGCCTGCTGGAGACGCTCCGCCGCTACAGTGCCTTGGGCCATGCTAAGCGCGACCGCCGCCCCATCGGCGACCACGGCGGCAACGGCTATGAGTATGCCTCCTGCCTCGCGGTGGACCCGCACGCCTCCACCGTGCTCGGCGTCGTCCACGACACCCTCATCAGCTCCAACGGGCCGGACGACCGTGAGGGCAGGCTCACCGGCGAGGGCTATCGCCGCCTCAAGGCCCCCGTGCGCGAGCCCAACAACCCCCTTCTGGGGCGACGTTTCGGCAATTGGGGTTCTCGGCTTTGATATTCCTTCGGATTTCGGATTTGGGATTTCGGATTTCCCGCACTTCGTGAGAAGTGCGGGCTAGTGGTCGAACTGAAGGACGGCCGCAGAGCTTCCGTCCCGCTCGCCTGGTTCCCCCGCCTGCTCCACGGCACAGCCGCGGAGCGCGGGAACTGGGAACTCCTCGGCGACGGCGAGGGCATCCACTGGCCCGACCTCGACGAGGACATCAGCGTCGAGGGCCTCCTCGCCGGCATCCCCTCCCGCGAGGGCCACCGGTCGCTGAACGATTGGCTAGAGCAACGGCGCGCCGGCAGGCACCCAGGGGTGAGGGGGTGACACAACACGGCAGATACAGGGCTCAGGTTGCAGGAACGGCGGAAGGCTGCTTACACCTGATGCGGTCGACCATTCCCGGACGCTCTCTTACCCGCTTACGAAGATCGGGGTCTTGTCGAAGCAACTTCGCAATGTCCGCCGCGCGTTCCTGCTGATCAAGGACAAACCGGCGGATATGCCGGAGAGCCCAAGCCACCGGATCCCCATCGCCAGGACGGTAGAACGGGCACCGATCGCATACCACCCGCCAGACAGACCTTATGAAAAGCTCGGCTCGCGGCTCGGCGAACACCAGGGGCAGAGCGATGTACAGGAGTTCGCCGCCCGGCTCTTGCAGGTTCTCTTGGAGCAAGTGCGCCCAGGCCAGTTCCACGTTGCTCCATCCCCGCGATTGGGCTGGCAAAGCAGGGGTCACGAGAAACACGGCATGGCGGCTCCGCAGAACCCCGTTGCGCAGGGCCTCAAATGACCTCGGCCCATAGGTGTAGTCGTGAAGGTCCAGCCAAGGGAGTATGCCCTGAGCCAAGAGCGCATCGTACAGGGGCATCACAAGGGAAGCGCGATCCTCGGAGCAGTGGGAGAGGAAAACATGACGGGTGCAGACAGGAAAGGATCGCAACTGCCACAACATGGGGGCGGGTCCTCACCACTTCAAGGCAGGGCCGGCAAGTCTGGGACCGTCTCCGCTATCGCCGGCTCTTGGCCAGTTACCGCGGCTATCAGTTGTTCTCCCCGGTCTGTCGGACAGACGAAAAACCCGTGTTTGATCTCCACCAAGCCACGCTCGGCAAGCTTCTCGCAGGCCAGCATGATCTCTCCCATGGTGTACCTTACCCCCCGGCGCTCGAAATCGTCGTCAAGGGTCTGGTAGGCCAAACCGTAGCCGGCTTTCCTCCCCGGCGTGAACCGAGGGAAAGCGGCCAGAATCTCGCGATAGATTTCCGGTAGTCCCTCCGCATACTTGCGCAGTTCTTGTCTCTCTGCCATGATGCGCCCCTCTGCGACTGCTCGGGCCAGGCGGCGGTTCGTTGGCATCGCATGTCTCCTGTCAGCGGCGGCAGCGCGGACTTCGGTTCCGTGCAGTGTCCCACATCCTCTGCATATCATACCGCGTAGCTGCCGCGGCGTCAATGCATCCGGCAGTCGCGCATATGTGTCGAGCGGCAGTGGCCGTGCTTCAGTTCGAGCGCCCCTTACCACCTGGGGCCCTCTTCGTTGGGGCTCCCACGCTTCGGACGGGCCAGGGCTCGACGTTGCTCCGCTTGGCCCAGGCGTCGTAGAGGGCGGAGAGTTCCTTCACCTTGTCGGGGTTGGCGGCGGAGAGGTCGTGAAGCTCCGTGCGGTCGGCCTCCAGGTCGTAGAGCTCCCAGCCGCCGGGGTGCTTTGAGACGAGTTTCCACTTGCCCTGCCGCACGGCGCGGTTGCCCTCGTGCTCCCAGAAGAGGACGCGGGGCGCGGAGGCCCCGCACACATCGCCCTCTTGACAGGGCGGGGGATTCCACGTAACCTACTGGGTGGAGCGACCTGAGCCTGTGCGGGGCGCGGCGATGCCGACCGTGATGCGAATCGGGCCGTATCGGTTCTTCTTCTACAGCAACGAAGGAGACGAGCCGGCCCACATCCACGCGCGGCGCGAGCGAAGCCTGGCCAAGTTCTGGCTGGAGCCTGTGGCCCTGGCCGCGAGCACCGGCTTCGCCGCCCACGAACTGCGTCGAATCGAAGTCCACGTAGCCGAGAACCGCCGTCGGTTCCTGGAGGCATGGAATGAGTACCCTAGTCATTGAGGCAACTCCCCTGGCAGGCGGCGTTGAGGTCACTGAGGATGAACTGATCGTGGAACTGAAGGACGGCCGCACCGTCTCCGTCCCCATCGCCTGGTTCCCGCGCCTCCTTCACGGCACGGCGGAAGAGCGACAGAACTGGGAACTCCTCGGCGATGGCGAGGGCATCCACTGGCCCGACCTCGACGAGGACATCAGCGTCGAGGGCCTCCTCGCCGGCATCCCCTCACGCGAGGGCCAGAGTTCATTGGGGAATTGGCTTGCCCGGCGCAACAGAGAACGCTGCCTCAAGGCAAGCCCAGCGCGCCCTTCATGAGGCTGGTGAGAAGCTGCTTCAGCAGGTCGAAGGTGATGCTGCCGCCCTTGTCCGCCACCATCCTCTTCGCCCTCTCCCACCGCGAATCGTCCCGCGCCGCCTCGACGAACTCATGGCCCTTCCACGTCAGGGCTGTGATCATCCATTCAGGGCCTTCACTGTCGGTGTCCGTAACATCCTCACCCTGTGCCAGCCCTGCATCGACTACCAGATAGGCGTGATACCCGATCTGGGCCTTTGTGTAACCTTCGACATGCAGGTCCGTGGGCGCAAACCCGGATGCATGCTCCTCGACTGCGAAGAGAATCTTCCGAACCAGATCGAGATCACGCTTCATAGGCGGCCTCCCAACAGTGAACACAAGACAAGAGCAACCATAAGAGGCCTGCCACGCGCCTACTGCGCTATGACGAGGACCGACGACTTGACAACCTTGCTCACAGCCTCCTCAAAGGCGGGCTTGCTGCTTTCGTCACCGAACCTAAGCTTCTTCGCGACCTCTGGGTAGCTCTCAACCAGGGCTAGGATGTATGACTTCTTGACGGCGTAGTTGACGTTCTGGGGAATGGCGCCGGCTGTCCTAGTCCTAGATCAAGCGCATTCCCCCAGGGAGCGAACCCGGGTGGGCCGCGCGGAGGTGTCTCCGAGCGCCCGGAGGTCGCTAACTGGGCGCACAACTCGCGGATGCACGGGGTTCCGGGTCGGCCAGGCTCTCGGAGGGAGCACTTCGCTCCGGCAGCGACAGAGCTTCTCTGTCGCTCCCACGTTCAG
>VGYW01000330.1 GCA_016872875.1 Planctomycetota bacterium
CAAGGACCGGCATCTACACGCTGAGCGATGAGACCCTCAAGCTCCTCATGGAGGTGAAGAAGCCGCTGCGCGTCATCTCCACGATGGTGCGCGCCGCGAGGGCCGACTCGGAGGAGGAGCGGCCGCGCAACTTCATCCGTGGCAAGGTCGGCGAGCTCCTCGAGGAATACCAGAGCCAGTCGCGCCAGATCGAATACATCCCGCTCGACATCTACGCGAACCCAGAGGCCGCCGACAGGCTGCGCAAGGAGCTGAAGACCGATCTCCTGGCCGACAGCGTGACCTTCGCCTACGGCAGCGGGCGGGACGCCAAGACCAAGGTCGTGGAGTTCAGCGAGGTGCTCGCGCAGGCGAGCCCTTACTCCCGGCAGCCCCCGCAGTTCAAGGGCGAGGACGCCTTCACGAGCGCCCTTCAGACCCTTCTTGAGGAGAAGAGCACCAAGGTCTGCTTCGTCATCGGCCACGGCGAGCACGGCATTGTCGACTACGAGCCAGTCGGACCCGGCCTCTCCGCCATCGTCGAGCGGGTCAAGGGCGACAACTGCGAGGTCAAGAGCGTCACCCTGCCTGAGATACCCGACGACTGCGACGTGTTGGTCATCGCAGGACCGAAGATGGCCTTCAGGCCCGACGAGGTGGACGCCGTGCGCAACTATCTGACGAATCGCCAGGGCGCCGGCCTCATCGTCATGCTCGACCCCATCGGCGGCGGGAACCAGCCGAGCGGACTCGAACCGCTCCTGCATGAGCACATGATCGAGGTCCGCACCCAGGAGAGCATCGTGGACATTGGCCGCCAGCGGATAGGCATCTTCGTCCAGGAGGGGCCGTCGCTGACCATCGAGTGCACCGAGTACGGCGGCGGGCCTCCGATGGGCTTTGGCCCGCCTTCCCAGCACCAGATCGTGCGCGACCTGAAGACCATGCGGACCACCTTCCACGTCGCCTGCCCGGTGGCCTCCACGGCGCCGCCGCGGCCAAGCCCCTACGGCGGGCCGCCGCAGGGCGACCCCTTCACGCATGAGCTCGTGAAGACCTCGGCCCAGGCATTCTCGAAGGTGGACTTCGACCCCGGCAACATCGGCCGCCTGCGGATGGATGGGGACAAGGACCGCAACGGCCCCTTCGCCCTTGCCATCGCGCGGGGCCTGGGGAAGGGCCAGCAGCCGCCCATGCAGCCGCCGATGGGGCCGCCGCCACCCCAGGGCAAGATTGTGGCGTTCGGGGACTCTGACTTCATCTCCAACATGTACATCCAGCGCGGCGCGGACGGCAACTCGACCCTGTTCCGCAACGCCATCGCCTGGGCCGCGGGCAAGGAGTACAAGATCGGCATCAAGGCGAAGCCCTTCCACCAGGAGGCCGAACTCGAACTGCCGAGCCGCCAGCGGGACTTCGCCTGGTGGGCCATCGTCTTCGCTCCGCCCTTCCACATCCTCGTCATTGGCCTCGTCGTCTGGTGGATTCGGAGACGATAGGGCGTTCGTGCTCGTCGTCGTCCTCGTCGTCGGATTCCTATCACCATTCGGGAGCCCAAAGAGCTCGAGGACGACGACGAGGACGATAAGAGACCGTAATCAATCACATACCTTGTTCGGAGGAAAGTGGTCCATGGGCCTCAGGAACATGCTCATCCTTCTCGCCATCGGCTTCCTCATCGTCCTCGCCCTTGGCGCCTATGTGGTGTTTGTAGAGTCAACCACACCGACCACGGACGAGGCGGCCAAGAAGAGCGGACTCGTCTTCCAGATCAAGGACGAGAGGAACCGCACGATACGCGACCTGGCGACGAAGCTCGAAATCCAGCGGGGCAAGGAGACCGTGGTTCTTGAGAAGACCGGCGCCCAGGAGTGGCGCATGCGCAAGCCGGCCGACGCCCGCGCCGACCGCTCCGCCATCCTCGCGCTCCTCGACACCCTCGGCGAGCTGAAGACCAAGCTGGACCCGATCCCGCTGACCGACGAGAACCTGGCGTCGCTGGGGCTCAAGGAGCCGCGCATCGTCGCCACCTTCTGGCTCGGCGACGCCAGCCACCAGCTCGCCATCGGCGCCGAGGAGAAGGGCGAGAAGTCCTACGAGAAACGGGTCCGCATCCGCCTAAGGGACGAGCCGAGCTGCCTCATCGTCGCCAACGACGTCGCCGAGAAGCTCGACAAGGAGCCCTCCGCCTTCCGCGACAAGAAGGTCTTCGACCGCGCCCGCGACCCCGAGAAGGCCACCGCCCTCCGCGTCGCCTCCGCCGCCCGGACCCTCGAGCTCGAACGTGGCGAGAAGGCCTGGAGCCTCAGAAGCCCTGTCACCGACGTCGCCGACACATCCAAAGTCACCAGCCTCCTCTCGAAGGCGCGCAACCTCGACGTCGAGAAGTTCATCAGCGAGGACGCCTCGAAGCCCGCCGAGTGGGGCCTCGACAAGCCGCAGCTCACCGCCGAGGTCAAAGCTGAAGACGGCACGATGATGAAGCTCCTCGTGGGCAAGGAGGCCACGGAGAAGGACCACCTCTACGCCAAGCGCGCCGAGGAACCCTCCGTCTTCACGATCAAGAAGGACTTCCTCACCGACATGGAGGTCAAGCTGGAGGACATCCGCGACAAGAGGGTGGCGAGCTTCGAGGATGGCGACGTGACCGGCATCGAGCTGACCGCGGGCAAGGCCACCTGGGCCATCGAGCGCGAGAACAAGGACAAGGACTGGAAGCTCACGAAGCCGCGCGAGGCCAAAGCCTACCAGAGCGGCGCCAGCGACATCCTGCGCAACGCGGGAAAGCTCCGTGTCACCCGCTGGATCGACGACCCGAAGGACCCCGCCCACGACCTTCTGAAGACCCCAGAGGCGGTGCT
This sequence comes from Planctomycetota bacterium, assembly GCA_016872875.1. Next base: position 2,841 of record VGYW01000330.1, read on the forward strand.
GACGCTCCTGCGCGAGCCGAAGGGCAAGCCGGGCGCCAAGGCCCAGCCGCCAGTCAAGCTCTACCTCAGCGCCATCGTAAAAAAGGAGAAGGAGAAGCCAAAGGAGCCGCCCAAGGACGACAAGGAGAAGAAGCCCGAGGACAAGCCCAAGGAGAAGGAGTTCGAGGAGGGGCGCTACGTCCGCCGCGAGGGGCAGACCACCCTCCTCTACGTCCTCGGCGGCAAGGCCCCCGATAGCGCCGCCTATGACGAGAAGGATAGCGTCGAAGCGGTGAACGGGCTCGGCGAGAGCTTCACAAAGGGCTACCTCGCACTCCTCGACCGCAGGGTGTTCGACTTCAACGAGGACGACGTCACGCGGCTCACCATCGAGCGCGACTCGGCTAAACTGGTCTGCGAGAAGAAGGACGGCAACTGGAAGCTCACCAGCCCCGCCGCCCTCGACGCCGACAAGGGGAACGTCTCCAAAATCACCAACACCATGAACGACCTGTCGGCCGACGACTACGTCGCCGAGGCGCCGAAGCCAGACGACCTCAAGCGCTATGGGCTCGACGCCGCCGCACTCCGCATCACCGCCTCCGTAGAGGAAGAGGAGAAGAAAGAAGAACCGAAGGCTGAGCCTAAGCCTGACGAGAAGAAGAAAGAGGAAGCCAAGCCGCCCAAGAAGACCTACACCAAGACCCTCCTGGTCAGCCGCAAGATTGACGGCAAGACATACGCGATGGAGCAGGGCGGCACCCTCCTATTCACCCTCAGGTCCTACGACGCCGACGACCTCCGCACCGAGGTCATCTCCACCACCATCGGCGAGTTCACCGAGGGCGACGCCACCTCGCTCACCATCGCCCACCGCGGCAGGCCCGAGCTCGTCGTGGAGAAGGAGAAGGACAAGGACACCTGGGCCATCACCAAGCCCAAGAAGGCCGAGGCCGACCAGGACGCCGTGAAGAAGGTCATTGATGCCCTTCAAGACCTCAAGGCCCGCCGCTGCCTCGACTACGAGGCCAAGAAGCTCGCCGACTACGGCCTCGACCCCGCCGAAGTCACCGTCACCGTCAAAATCAAGGACAAGTCCGACCTCGTCCTCAAGCTCGGCAAGCCGGTGGAGGGCGAGAAGGACGACCCCGGCTCCGCCGCCGTCAAGGGCGACGCCAAGCAGGTCTTCCTCCTCGCCAAGGGCAAGGTCGAGGACATCTCCAAGTCCCTCTCCGACCTCGAGAAGAAGCCCGAGCCCAAGAAGGAGGAACCCAAGGAAGAGGAGCCGAAGAAGGAAGCCCCCAAGTCCCCCGAACCCAAGGCCCCCGAGAAGAAAGAACCTGAGAAGAAGCCTGGCGAGAAATGAGCATGTGTGCGGGCGCACAACAGTGCCGTCGCCGATCCCGGCTTGACATTCCGCTGCGGCTGATCAAGGATAGAGGATGAAAGGTACATAGGCTAGCCGTGGAAGCGCGGAGAGCGGGTCATGACCTTCCTCTTCTGGAACCTATGCCGGAAACCGCTTGAGTCGGTCGTGACCGCGCTCGTCTCTCAGCATGCCGTGGATGTCCTGCTTCTTGCAGAATGCGAGATTCCTGAGACGAGGATGCTTCTGGCCCTCAACTCGGGGCCGGAATCTGAGTTCTTCCTCAGTTCGACCCCTGAGGACTGCGTCGCTGTCTACACACGCTTCCCTGTGACGGCCGTGGTGGCTCACGATAGGCAACCTAGGTACACGATCTGGCGGCTTGGCTTCTCCGGTCGGCAGGAGATCCTGCTGGCCGCAGCTCACCTTCCCAGCTCGCTCTACTGGAGGGATAGCAGCCAATACGCAGAATGCATTGAGTTCGCCGGGGCCATACGGGAAGCGGAGAGGAAGGCCGGGCACTCAAGAACCCTTGTCGTCGGCGATCTGAACGTGAACCCCTTCGATGACGGTGTGGTCGCCGCTAGCGGGTTGAACGCAGTGATGACCACCGGGCTCGCGACGCGGAGAACACGCACAGTGCAGTCCAGGGAATACCCTGTCTTCTACAACCCCATGTGGCGGTTCTTTGGCGATCGCGGCGCCCAACCCTCCGGCACCTACTTCTACCAACGGTCGGAGCACGTCTGCTACTTCTGGAATATCTTCGACCAAGTGCTGGTGCGTCCCGACCTCATATGTGCCTTCAGTGACCCCGCGCTGAGGATTGTCGATTCCGACGGTTCCACGTCACTGCTCAATGAAGCTGGCTACCCGGATGGCGACCGATTCTCTGACCATCTACCGATCACCTTCGCCCTGACTTCTTGACAAAGGAGATGCCCATGTGTGCGAGTACCGATGACCTCTGGGGTTCGCTCCCGATTGCCCCCGCGCAGAGGGCTCCCATAGCCATCCTACGGGAGCAAGGCGTGTTGCTGGGGAGGAACACAAAGAACCTCTTACTCGGGAGGGTAAGGGCCGAACGCGACATCGTGTTCTCATCACTTCCTCCTTCACGCACTGGCATGAAGGAGCCTTCGTTTTTCTACTCTTTCTACCTTGTCGCCCCCACACTAGACAACTACGCCGTCAAGCTCTTCACGATCGGGCATGGCATCGAGTTGTACCCTGTTATCTTCAACTTCCCAGACGGGGGAGACCCCGTAGCCGCAGACACGGAGCAGGAGTTCATCCAACGTCTCCGGCAGATCTTCACTTCAGATTCCACAAAGCGAGTCATAGAGTCCTTGCTTTCCCAGAGCCAGGTCCTGGTGTAGCGGGGGCGCCGAGTGACATCTAGCATCGCTCCGGGAACTTGCTGCGCACCCCAGGCCATCAGCCGGTTTACTCTCACCAAGTTGATCGGTCTCTGGGTGGCTGGTGTTCTCGTCGCGCCTGCGCACGCCCAGGAGTTCCCCCGGCGGACGCCGGTGGTGATCGCGGTGGAGAAGGCGGGGCCGGGCGTCGTCAATATCAGCACCGAGCAGATCGTGGTGCGGCAGGGCGATCCGTTCTTCGGGTTCCGCGACCCGTTCTTCGACCAGTTCTTCCGCGACTACTTCGACCGGTTCCAGCGCCCGCAGCAGTTCCGCGCACACAGCCTCGGCTCGGGCGTGATCATTGACCCCGAAGGCCACGTGGTCACCAACGAGCACGTGGTCCGTAAGGCGTCGCGGATCGACGTCACGCTCTCCGACGGCTCCAAGTACGAGGGGAAGCTGCTCTCGTCAGACGCGGAGAGCGACCTGGCGCTCATCCAGCTCAACTCCAAGAAGCCGCTGCCCGCCATCACCCTTGGCCGCTCCGACGACCTGATGATCGGCGAGCCCGTCATCGCCCTCGGCAACCCGTTCGGCCTGGAGAGCACCGTGACCACCGGCGTCGTGAGCGCCAAGAACCGCTCCGTGACCCTCGAGGGGCACGAGGCCTACAGCGGCCTCATCCAGACCGATGCGGCGATCAATCCGGGGAACAGCGGCGGCGCGCTCGTCAACATCAACGGCGACCTCATCGGCATCAACGTCGCCATCCGCGCCGACGCCCAGGGCATCGGCTTCGCTATCCCCGTGGACAAGGTCCGCGAGGTCCTCAAGGCCCTCTTCAACTACCGCCTCATCAAGAAGACCTACATCGGGGTCCGCGGCCGCGACGTGACGGCTGACGACGTTGCGCAGCACAAGCTCCCCGCCCGCAGCGGCGTGTTCGTGGCCGGCGTGGACCCCGGCAGCCCCGCGGCCAAGGCGGGCCTGAAAGCGGGCGACCTCATCACCGCCGTGGACGGCCGCCCCGTGGCCGACATGGTGCAGTTCTTCCGCCAGATGCTGCCGAAGGAGGTGGGGCAGAGGGTTGCGTTGACGATTCTGCGGGGCGGGAAGCAGCAGGTCTTCGAGGTGGCGGTCGCGGCCGCGCCCAAGCCCTCGGGGGCGGAGGTCGTCCGCGCCAGGCTCGGAATGGTCCTCCAGCCGATGACGGCCGACCTCGCCCGCTCGTTCGGCCTCAAGGAGCCGACCGGCCTGATCGTGACGGCGCTGGACAAGGGGGGGCCAGGCGACCGCGCCGGCCTGGAGCGCGGGGACGTGCTCCTGAGGTTCGGCGGCCTGGCCATGGCGACCCTCGACCAGCTCGCCGTGGCCCTCGAACAGGTGGGCGAGGGACAGGTCGGCATCCTCATCGCGCGCCGCGGCCGACTCTACCGGGCCATCCTCACCACCCGCTGAATCCCCCGACATTCTTCTGGGAACGGGAAAAGGGACTTGACATATTCCCCCCCAGCGCTAAACTAGGCCACGGCGAGTGGCCGGAGGAGGGGAGGGGTGTTGTGCGCGTGAGGTCTGCCGGCTTTGGAGCTGGGCATGGCGGGTTGTATGCTTAGGCTTCTGCTCGCGTCGCTCGTGGCTGCGGCCCTGGTGAGCTGTCAGGCGACGAGTGGGCTGGACCGCGGCGATGCGCTCCTCGCCGAGGGGAAGCACGCGGAGGCGCTGGCGCTGTGGCAGGAGGCGCTCGCGGCGCAGCCGCGGGACACCGCGCTCCTCATCCGCGTAGCCACGGCTCAGGTGCGGCTCGGGCGGCTCGACGACGCCAAGGCCACGATGCGCCAGGCCGTCGCCATCGAGCCCGACAGCCCGAAGGTCCGGCAGAACCTCGCTCTCGTCTACCTCTGGCGCAAGGAGCACGACAAGGCGCTCGCGGCATTCGAGGAGGTGCTGAAGCTCCAGGACAGTTATCCTGAGACGAACTACTACATCGGCCTCATCCACGAGATGCGTGGGGACGAGGAGGCGGCGGTCCGCTGCTACGTCAAGGACGTGAACAATGGTCCATCCCTGGCCTGGGAGCGGCTGGACCGCTACAAGGAGAAGCAGCGCGCGCTGGGCCTGGCGCCGCGCGGCCCCAGCCGCGGCGGCGTGTGGGTCTTCTGCGGCGTGTGCCTGGCGGTGGCCGCGGCTGCGTTCGGCCTGCGGCTCATGTTCTTTGGGCTGAGGAGCGAGGATTGAGGGTGAGCCAATGCTAGGGAAGATCGGCAAGGGCATCCTGCTCGCCATCGGGCTCCTGATGATCATGTCCGTGACGGTGTTCGATCCCGCGGACATCACGGAGTGGGCGAAGCGCGCCTTCAACCTGACCTCCGGGCAGCGGGCCGACCGCGACATCGAGGGCCTCGCTCTCGCCACCGGGCGCGAGGTTGCCGAGGAGGGCGAGAACAGGCAAATCCGCGACCTGGTCGAGAAGCTGGCCATCAAGGACACCGAGGCGCCCATCAGGTTCCTCAGCACACTCCCCGAGAGCCGGGCCGTGGGCTATCCCGGCAACCAGACCGCCGCCGACTACGTGGAGGACGCCTTCCGAACCATCGGCCTCGACGACGTGGGGACACAGTCCTTCGAGGTGACTGTGCCCGTGGACGAGGGCGGCTCGATGGAGGTGGCCGGCCTCGGCCGCAAGATCGAGCTCTCCTGCCTCTGGCCCAACGAGGTGCAGACCTCCTCCCTGCCGGAGGGCTTCGAAGGGACGCTGCTGGACGGCGGGAACGGTGAGTTCCAGTGCCTCAACGGCAAGCGGATGACCCGGCGCAGCGGTGGCACAGGCCTCCGGCCTGTGGAAGGCGAGGAACCGGATGCGATCGTGCTGCTCGACTTCAACTGCGGGCAGGCCTGGCTGAACCCGTGCATGCTGGGCGCGAAGGCGGTGGTGTTCTTCGACAACGCTGCCCCCGGCGCGCCGCCCGCGGTCACGCGCGGCGAGGCCGAACGCAAGTTCCTCAACGTGCCCGCCAACCTCCCCCGCTTCTGGGTCTCGCGCGACGACGGCCTCTACCTCCGCGACCAGCTTGCGCAGGCCCACTCCGCAGGCAAGGAGCTTCGGGCCAAGATGCGCGCGACGATGGCCTGGCGAAGGGTCCCCGCCCGAAACGTCATCGGCTACATCCGCGGCACCCTCCCGCCCGAGAGCACGTCCGAGAAGGTCAACTACAAGCGCCAGCGGACAATCGTCCTCTCGGCCTTCTTCGATTCGGCCTCCGTCGTTCCGCGAGTTGCCCCTGGCGCCGAGAATGCCTGCGGGCTGGCCGCGCTCCTTCAGACCGCCAGGGTCCTCAAGCAGTGCCCACCGAAGCACACCGTGGTCTTCCTGGCCACCGGCTGCCACTTCCACTGCCTCTGGGGCGTCCAGCACTTCCTGCGCGAGTGCCTGCCCACCGACAGCGAGATGCGGCGCACCAAGCTCGCGCGTGGGCGGGTGGACTTCGACGTCTTCATCGGCCTCGACCTCACGAGCCACAACAACCAGGTGGCCACGACCTGTTTCGGCACCTTCTTCAACCGCGGCTGGGAGATGAACGTCTATCGGAAGAACCTGCTCGCGCCCTACGCGAAGAACCTCACGGAGTACGCCGCGCGGGTCTTCCGCAAGAGCACCTCCGAGGCCACCTGCCCCCACATCAACGCCATCACGCCGCCCAAGAAGACCTGGAAGAACTTCGTCCCCCGCCCCGTGGCCTTCGACTCCGAGGGCGTCGAGGCGCGCGGCAAGGACGCCGTGACCATCTTCACCCCCAACGAGGTCCGCAACCTCGTTGACACGCCGAACGACACGCTCGAGCGCCTCGACCTCGAGAAGCTGCACACCCAGGTGAAGACCGTGGCGGCGATCATCGCCAAGGCGGGGCGCGACATCCAGTTC
>VGYW01000331.1 GCA_016872875.1 Planctomycetota bacterium
CCCCACCCCGCTTCCCAAGGCGAAGGAAACCCCTGAGCCGAAGGTGGGGCCCGTCCCCGAGCCGAAGGACGCTGCTGCGGCGGCGAAGTGGGATGCCATCAAGGCCGAGGCGAAGAAGCTGGCCGAGGCCGGCAAGTTTGACGAGGCGCTCAAGGCCCTCGATGCCGCCAAGGCCCTGCCCCTCGACGGCATTGCCGATCTGGTACTCGATTCCCTCGATTCCATCGAATCCATTCGTTCCACCCGCCTCAAAGCCGCCCTCGCCGCCTACCAGGCCGAATCCGACAAGCTCTGGGCGCTCCTCAAGAGGCGCGACTATCCCGCCGCCGACAAGCTCCTCGCCGCTCTTGTGGGCGGGGCCTCCGTGCCCCGCGTCCCTCCGCGGGCCGGAGACGGCCCGCCTACGGTCGAGGACATGTTGGCCTCTGACGTCGAGGCGGCGAAGCTGCTCAAGGAGTTTTGGGCCGCCGTCGAGAAGGGCGTCGCCGCGCGGAAAGGCACCATCTCCATCGGCGGAGCCCTCGGAAACGTCACCGGCGTCGAGAACGGCGTCATCACCCTCCAGACCCCCAAGGAAGCCGTCACCCGCCGCGTCCTTGATCTCACGGCCAAGCAGGCCCTCGCCTACGCAGCGGTGGTGTCGAAGGACGACGAGCGCTCCCGCCTCGCCGAAGCCATCTTCCGCATCGCCGAGGGCGAGGACCCCGCCCTTGCCGAGAAAGCCCTCGCCGCCGCGGGCAACCCACCCGGCCTGGCCTACTACAGAGAGCGCCTCGCCCCGCTCCTTGGCGCGAAGACCGCCAAGCCCGTTGAGCCGACGCCCGAAGTGAAGCCTGCACCAGCTCAGAAGTGGGTCGTCTACAAGGAGTGGCCTTTCAATGCCGCGGAGGCCGTGCGTCGGCAAAGAGCCACGGCTGAAGCGCTTGGCGTCAAGAGCGAGCAGGATGTTGATCTTGGCAAGGGCGTCAAGATGACCTTCGTCCTTGTTCCTGCCGGCGAGTTCCTCATGGGGAGCCCGCCGAGCACCAGCCCGGAGAGGCTCTTGGCGGCCTATGGCGGCACGGTCAGGAGCAGCTACCAAAGCGAGTTCCCCCAGCATCGCGTCACGCTCAGCCGCCCCTTCTGGATGAGCAAGCACCTGGTCACCCAGGAGCAGTGGGTGGCCATCTTCGATACGAACCCGAGCCGGTTCAACGATGACCCCAAGAAGCCGGTGGAGCAGGTGGACTGGAGCCAGGCCCAGGAGTTCGCCAAGCTGCTCGGCGAGAAGCTGGGCAGGGCGATTCGGCTCCCCACGGAAGCGGAGTGGGAATACGCCTGCCGCGCCGGCACCGCGACGGAGTTCTACTTCGGCAATGACGCTGCGAGGGTGCTGGACTTCAGTTGGCCGGGCGTCAAGACCACGGCACCGGTGGGAATGAAGAAGCCGAACGCCTGGGGACTCCACGACATGATCGGCACCGTCTGGCAGTGGTGCGGCGACTGGTTCGGCGACTATGGGGGAGCCGACCTGGTTGACCCAATGGGACCCGCTGATGGCCGCGACCGCATCATACGGGGTGGGCACTATGCCGACCCGCCTGGGGCGCGTCGTTCCGCACATCGCGTAGGTATCAAGCCAGGCACTCGGTTGGGTCACGTCGGGTTCCGTGTCGCGCTCTGCCGAGATCCCCGGCAGGCAGCCGAGGGGCCGAAGGCGGGCGAGTGGCAGAGCCTGTTCGAGGGCAAGACGCTGGCGGGGTGGAAGGCGGTCGAGGGCGGGGCGTTTGCGGGCCGCGGGAGGGTCGCGGTTGAACAGGGAACAGCCGTGCTCGAAGCGGGGCGCGATTACACAGGCATTGCCTTCGAGGGTCAGACGCCGAAGACAAACTACGAAGTGGCGTTGGAGGCGATGCGGGTGGAGGGGGGCCGGGACTTCTGCGACGTCACCTTCCCCGTCGGGGACTCGATGTGCGCGCTGGTCGTCGGCGGGTTGCGGGGCGATCTCGTGGCGCTCTCGGTATTCGAGGAGCAAGCGACCGCGCCCACGGACCTGAAGGGCAAGCGCATGGCCTTCCAGGCGGGACGATGGTACGCTGCCCGCGTGCGTGTGAGTGACGACCGGGTGCAAGCCTGGCTCGATGAGGAGAAGGTGATTGACGTGCCGCGGGCGGGCAACAAGTTCACGCCCCACCCACACCTTGCGCCCGTGGGTGGCCTGGGCGTGTCAGCCTTCAAGACCAAGGCGGTGCTACGCAACATCCGCCTGCGCCGCATCGAGCCGGGGGCCGCCGAGGCGCCGAAGGCGGGCGAGTGGCAGGGCCTCTTCGATGGGAAGACCCTGGATGGGTGGAAGGTCGTGGCCGAGGGCATGTACGCCGACCACGGCAGGGCGGCGGTGCAGGGGGGGCAGATCATCCTGGGGCCAGGGAAGCCACTCACGGGGGTGAAATGGAGCGGCAACTTCCCTTCGCTGGATTACGAAGTGGCGCTGGAGGCGATGTGTACGGGCGGGGGAGGCAACTGGTGCAACGTGACGTTCCCGGTTGGGACGTCCGGCTGCTCCCTGGCGATGCTGGGCATCGGGGAATCCAAGATCGGCCTCGACCAGGTGGACGGCGTGCCCGCTACCGGCAATGTCACGACAAAGAAAATGAGCTTCGTGCGAGACCGCTGGTATCACCTGAAGGTGCGAGTCACCAAGGCGGCGATCAATGTGTTCCTGGACGATGCTGAGGTGATTGCTTTGGAGCTTGAGCGCCACGGGGTGCGCATAGTTGACAGAATCTGGGGTCCGCTGACGCCGTTCGGCGTGGCGAGCTGGGAGTCAGCGACGGCCCTGCGGAACATCCGGCTGCGCCGCATCGCGCCCGAGGCCGACCGCGGGCGGTGAGAAAGAGGTGTTCGGTTTTCGGTGAGCGGTGTTCGGGTGCGGGGAAAAGCACGGCGAAGAGTCAAGGTGGCGAGAGATCACGCGGTTGCGGGCGCAGGCCGGCGGTGGTATAATGCCAGGGGAACGGAGGAGCCGAGATGATTAGGACACTGCGTGCGGTGGTGCGGAACGGGGCAGTTGACCTTCTGGAGCCCTTGGGCCTGCCGGACGGGACGAAGCTGCTGGTGACGGCGCTGGGCGATGAGGAGGAGGACTTCTGGCTAGAGACGAGCCAGGAGTCGCTGGCGAAGGTGTGGGACAACACCGAGGACGACGTGTATGCCGAGCTTCTCAAGGAATGACGTCGTCCTGGTTCGCTATCCCTTCACGAACCTGTCGGGATCGAAGGTGAGGCCGGCGGTCGTCGTGAGTGCTCCTCATCCGTCACAGGACGTTCTCATCGTGCCTTTGACAAGCCGGACAGGTTCGCTGTTGGAGGGCGAGTTTGAGTTGAGCCAGTGGAAGGCGGCAGGATTGAACGTGCCGACAGCGGTTAAGCGGGGACTGTATACGGTTCACGAGGCATTGGTCTTGAGGGTGGTCGGCGCCTTGACGGCTGGCGACGCGGCGAGGCTTTACAGCTCGCTGCGTGGTTGGCTCGGGCTCGTGTGAGTTGGACGAGGGGTAGCGCTCGGAGCTCAACTTCCCTGGAGATTCAAGTCCCGGGTCAGCTCTATGCCCGGCGGCAGCCGCCCACGCAGCTCATCCTCATCCAGGGCATACAGAGGGCCGATCTCGATGCGGGCCACGGAATCGCCCTTCGCGTCGCGCGGGACGGTGACGCCGGCCTTCTGGAGCCAACTGGCGGCGAGGTTGATCATGGCCCTGCGGGCCGTAGCGGGGGAGTCCTTGCCCTCCTTGTTCTTGATGGGGGCGAACTCCTCGGCGCGGTCCACCAGCAGCACGAGCGGGCTGCGCGCGTAGGGGAGAGCGTCGAAGACGAACTTCTCGAACCGCACGCCGTTGTTCTTCTCCGGCTCAATCACCTGTCCTGACTTGTCAACACATTTGATCTTCTTATTCGCCCTGTGATAGCGCAGGACCACCCCCTGGGCGACGAGCGACTCAAAGAACTCGACGTTGACGGCGTGGATGGCGATGCTGCCCGCCAGGAACACGAGCCGCCCGAGCTGGTCCGCCGCATACTTGTAGTGGGCAGGGAGGTGGCTGTATTCGACCACGTTGAACCTGTCGCCGGCGTAGCAGAAGACGCCCAGCCCCTCCTCGGCGTCGCGCTTAAGGAGCGCCTTGCTCGAGAAATCAGAACCCCGCTCGACGTGGAGCCCGAGGAACAGGGGGTCGAGGAGCTTGATGAGGGGGTTGTCCACCTGGAAGTACGAGATGATGCGGATGCCGCGGCGCCGCATGTCGGCGAGGACGCCCCCCTTGCCGAGGGCCTCGACGATTCCGCCGTGGCCGTTCGGGCTCATGGCCAGCGCGCCCTTCTCGGCCAGGAGCAGGCGGCCGTGGAAGTCCACCGCCGGCGAAAGAGGCTGTTCGAAGAAGACGACGTTCTCGGCGCCCAGGCCGAAGCAGCCGTGCTCCGCTAAGAACGCGCGCGTCGGGGCATCCGTCGCCTCGCTGGTCATGATGTACCAGGGAATCGTCACGCCATAGCGGCGCCTGGCCGCCAGGATCTTCTCGGCGTGGAGTTGGAAGAGCGTCTTGCCCGTGATCGGCGCCGCGGGGTAGGTGCCCTTGGGCGGGATGTAGCGCAGGCGAGTTCCCAGGCCACCCGCCACGACGAGTACCGCAACGTGTCCCGCTCGGATCGCATCCTCGCCGATGCCCACGGCCCGCCGACGCTCAGCAACTCCCTCTTCCGTGGCGGGCAAGGCAATCGGCTCGGCGGGCCGAAGCTCCCCAATGTCGCCCGCCCTCGGGTTGCGCACCAGAGTCTCGATCAGCCGGTCGAGCTCGGCGAAATCCAGGCTCCCCAACTGCTCCAGGAGATACGCGCGCCACGTGCCGTCCAGCTCATGCCACCACCGGAAGACGTGCCCCTGGCCATGCTGTTCCGCAACCACGCGCAAACGCTCGGAATCGCCCTGCAACCATATCCTCCTTCGTGGCCCGCGTCTCCGACGCGGGAGATTGCCGCCCCGGAGGGCCGGGCTACCTTCGGGAATGATTGTACGTGCGGCGCCGACCGGTGTCAAACCCGTCGCCGATCGTGGCCCCCAGTCCTGGCGCCGGCCTCGCGGTCATTGTTGTGGGCCGGGGACCCTCAACAATGATGGGGGAGCGAGCGGCGAGCGCGGACAGGGCGCTTCATAAGGCATTGACAGCACGAGACATGCGTCGGCTCGGCCCCACGGGACACCCGCCGCCCGGCGCGTGTGTGTGTGTGTGCGTGTGAGCCTCAACAATGGTAGGAATGGCTGAAATGGCCACCGGAGGCCGCTCCACCCATTGTTGAGGCTGTTTTTGAGACCCTCAACAATGGCGCAGGGGAGGCACACGGTGCGAGCCGGGGCACCGGGCAAGGGTCACCAGAACCAGGGGCCAGACTCCCCGCCGCCGGCGGCCTTGACTTTCCGCATCGTGCGTGGGATACTGGCGTGCGGGTGGGGGAGCGGTCGGAGGAGCCGCGATGGCGGTTCCGAAGGCGATTTGCCCGGTTTGCGGAGAGAGCACGAGCGCGGGCGGCGGACCGCAGGGCGGGTTCGCATGTCCGAGGTGCAAGTCCACGTTCGGCCCAAGCGAGGCGACCGTTGTGGACTCGAACGCCGCTTCGAGCGCGTATGCGCGGGCGGCGGCCGCAGCAACCGAGACTCCCGGCTTCGGGGCCGGGCCGGGCCAACGCCTTCCTGAAATACCCGGGTATGAGGTGCTGGACTTCGTGGCGCGTGGCGGCATGGGACTGGTGCTGAAGGCGCGGCACCTCGTGCTGGACCGCCTCGCCGCGATCAAGATGCCACTGCCCGGGGCGCTGGCGGAGCCGTCGTACCGCGAGCGATTCCTGCGCGAGGCTCGCGCCGCGGCGCACCTGCGACACCCCAATATCTGCCCAATCTACGAGGTGTCGGATTCGCCCGAACGCCTCTTCATTGCGATGGCGTTCATCGAGGGGCAGACGCTGCGCGACTGGGCGAAGGCCAAGGCGCCCAGCCCGAGGCAGGCCGCCGAGATGGTGGCGGCACTCGCGCGAGGCGTAGGCTACGCCCACGAGCACGGCGTGGTCCACCGCGACATCAAGCCCGCGAACGTGATGGTGGACAAGGAGACCGGCGAGCCGGTGCTGACGGACTTCGGCCTCGCCAAGGAACTGCGCCAGCAAGGCTCGGAGCTGACCGGCCTGGGCATGATGGTGGGCACGCCGGCCTACATGGCCCCCGAGCAGGCGATGGGGCAGCCAGCGCTGATCGGCCCGCACACGGACGTCTACGCCCTCGGCGGTGTGCTCTACGAGCTCCTCTGCGGCCGCCCGCCATACCTCGGAACCCTCTCGGAGATACTCTACAGGCTCCAGAACGAGGACCCCGTGCCGCTACGGAAGCTCAACCATCGCGTGCACAGGGACCTGGAGACGATCTGCCTGAAAGCATTGGCGAAGGAGCCTGGGGCGCGCTACGCCAGCGCCGTGGCGTTGGCGGAGGACCTCGAGCGGTTCTCGGCGGGGGAGCCGATCAGGGCGCGGCGGATGGGCGTGGTCGGGGCGGTGGTGCGGAAGGCCAGGCGGAACCCCGTGGCGGCGGCCTTCGCGCTCGCGCTCCTCGTGGCCGCCGCGGTGACGGGATATGTCCTTGTCCATGCAGGGGCGAGCCGCCGGCTCGCCGCGCTGCGCCTCGAGTTCGACACGAGACTCGAGAAGTGCGATTGGACCACCGAGGGGCTGACGGGCCTGGAGTCGCTGGCGGGGGACCTGGGGCGCCTGTCGCCCGAGCAGGGCGCCTCTGCGAGGGAACGCCTCTATCAGCGCTTCGCGGAACAGGTCCTCGCCTCACTGCGGCGCCCAACAGTTCAGGAGGGGGACGTGAAGCGGGCCGAGGCGGATATTCGGTTCCTGGAGGCGCGTGCCCCGGAGCAGGTTGCGGCGCTGCGCCGAGCGCTCGAAGAGCGCCTGCGGGCCTGGCAGCCGGTCTTTGACCTCCGGGCGCCATTCGCCGAAGTCGGCCAAGTGTTCGAGCCGGGGCGGGTGAAGGTGGAGGGCGACGCGATGGTGCTCCAAAGGACGGCGCCGCCCGACGCTGTTCCGCGGACTGATAGCTTCGTCGCCTGCGAGGGGAACGTCCAGGCCGAGGTCACGTTCGCGCGCGGGTGGGAGAAGTCGGCGCTGCTGGGCGCTCGGCTCAATGGCGAGCGGGGCAATCGCGGCTACTTCTTCCTGGTCAGCGTGCCGAGGCCGAGCGCGGTCGAGGTCGCGGACGTGGAGGCGGAGCCGAGCGTGGCGTCGTTGGGGGCCGCCCGGAGCGCCGGGGCAATGGCCGAGCTTCAGATCGCGCGCAGCGGCTCGCTCCTGCGCGCCACGCGCGTCCCGGCCTGGCGCCTGGGCTCGGGGCCGCTGCGCCTCCGCGCGGGCCGCGAGGGGAACCGATTGAGCTTTCAGGCGGGCGACCTGGAGCCAGTGGTGTTCGAGGACATGTTTCCGATCAGCGGGGCCGACTGCGGGGTGTTCGGCCTGTGCGGCGCGGCGGGGATGCGGGTGGAGCGGTTCTCGGCGTCGCGCCAGGCACTCCCTGCCGCCCCCAGCCCGCTGGAGCGCGGCGACGAGCTCTACGCGCGGGGCCAGATTGGCGAGGCGCTGGCATTCTACAGGGAGCAGGCAATCGCCGCCGGCGAGCCCCGCTTCAGGCAAGAGGCCCGTTACAAGGAGGCGCTCTGTCTGGACGCCCAGAAGCGGCTCGACGAAGCGGGGGAGCTCTTCAGCAGGCTGGCCGCCGAGGGCACGGGGCAGTGGCCCATGCTGGCCGCGTGCCAACTGTGGTTGCTGCGGCTTCGCCAGGACCGCTTGAGCGAGGCCCACGCGGTCCTCGAGGGCCTCTCGACCCGCTACCGCTTCGAGGAGCTTGCCCTCCTGCTCCCCGACGATTTCCGAGGGCGTGTGCTCTCACACTACAGGCGGAAGGGCGAGGGCCTGGGCCTCATGAAGCACGACCCCGACCGGATTCGGAGCCTGGAACGCGTGGTGGCCGTGAGCCGCCTCCTGAGCCCTCGGGGGGAGGCTGAACCCGGCGCCTGCCGCCCACTCGTGCGCGCCTACCTGGCAGCCGGGGAGACCGAGAGGGCCAAGGCGCTCCTGGAGAAGACTCTCCGCAGCGAGTTCACGGCGGAGATGCGGGAACTGCTCGCGGACTACTCGTGGCTTCTCCGCCTGGCGGGGGAGAACGACCGCGCGCTGGAGGCGGTGAACAGGCGCCTCGTGAGCGGCTCTGGAGGGATTCACCGCGCCCACTGCGCACTGCTGGTCGAACGCGCCCGCATCCGCGTGGCCATGGGGCAATGGGCAGAGGCCGAGGCGGACGTCGAGGAGTACCTGAAGGCCACCTCGGCGGACGCGGTGGACAGCTTTGCGTACCAAGCCTACTCGGGGGCGCGGCTCATCCAGGGGTTCCTGCGCGAGCGGCGTGGAGACGCGGCTGGCGCCCTCGATGCCTGGCGCAGTGGCTACTTGCGGCCGGAGTCGCGCCAGGGCGCGCGGGCCACCTTCCTCGAGTTCGCGGACACCGGCGTGAGACTCTGGCACTTCCTCATCCTCGGGTCGCTGAGTGAGGAGACCACGGACGCTGACCTGGACCGCTTGCTGGCGCTTTGGGTCGAGAGGGCGCCGCGGGACTCGGCCGTGTCGCTTCTCGCGGGCATTCGCCCCCCATCGGTCTACGCCGCACTGCGCGAAATGTGGCGGAGCGCCCGGGGGCGCGACCTGGCCCGCAGGATCGCGTTCCGCGAGCTCTCATACCCCGAGTTCATCCGCCTCCCCGTTGCCTTGTGCTTCAACCATGTGCTGCGGGCCGACGCGCTTGGCGGCACCCCCTCGGAGGAGCAGGACGCGCTCGCGTGGGGGGTGGCGCAGGACTTCGTTGGGCTGTACTGCGAAGGCAGACTGAGTGTCGCCCAGGTGGCGCAGGCGTTCCTGACCTGGAAAGGGACCACGAACTTCCTCGGCTGGGCCGGCCTGGCCCCGTCGCTGGAGCCGAAGTCTCGTGGCCCGCTCGCCTACCTGCTCGGCCGCCGCTACCTGCGGTTGGGCAAGCCGAAGGAGGCGGCCGACTTCTTCCGCACGGCGCTCGCCGATGCCGCGCCCGACTCTCCCCTCCGCCGCCTCGCCCAAGCCGAACTCGACCGGCTGAAGACGAAGTGAGTGCATGGCTCCTCCCTCGTGTCGCTCTTCCTCAACTCGGAAGCTCCGAACGGAGCGTACTATAACAGCCCAGGGCGAAGCCCTGATCTTTGCCCACATCTTCTGGGGGCTGGGGTTTAGCCCCCGAATGGGGGCGTTTGAGCCGTAGCCCAGGGCGACCGAAGGGAGCCCTGGGAAAAGGCCCCGCCAGCGTAGAGCCCCCGAAGCGGGGCGATTCAATGGGCGTGAAA
>VGYW01000332.1 GCA_016872875.1 Planctomycetota bacterium
GCCCCCTTCGGGGGCTTGGATGGGGGGGACGCGCGATCCCAGGGCTCCCTTCGGTCGCCCTGGGCTACGGCTGGGTCGCCCGCGTCGGCGGGCTACAAGGCCCCGAGATGTGGGCAAAGATCAGGGCGAAGCCCTGGGAAGGGGGCGGTAGGTAGGCCAGCCCTGAAAGGGCGTACTATGCGGTTCCGGGCGCCACATCCTGCCCAGGGCGGGTAGTACGCCCCTACAGGGCCAAACCTGGCCGTTCGCCTGTCCCAGGGCTTCGCCCTGGGCTGCTATAGTACGCTCCGTTCGGAGCTTCGGCGCCGAATGACCTTGCCAGAATCGGGGGCCATACTCGCGCTTCGCCCCGCTCTTGACTCCATTGCTCCACAGCCTATACTGGGACGAAGGCTTTTCTCCACCGCCATCGAGGCGCCCATGCAGGATTCCGTCCGAACAACCGAGCCGTGGAGGACGCCGTGCGCGGTCCTGGCGCTCTACCTTGGGGCGCTGATCGCCGCAGCGGCGCTCCTCCCATGCCCTGCCGCGAAGACGCACGGGATGCGCCTCGCGCTTTGCCTGCTCGCCATCGAGGTCGCCGGGCTTGCAGTGGCCGCACCATTCCTTGCGGCCAGGGCGCGGTTGGCCTGGACGGCCAGCACGCTCGCTGCGATGGCATACGCGAGCGTCGTCATCATTGCCCTGGCGGCGCGGGGCAGCGCGCCGCTGGCCGGGCTCCTCTGGTCCCACATCTTCCTTCTCGCCTTCGCGTGGGTGCTCGTTGCCCTCACGACCCTGCTGGTGCGCCTGCGCTTCCGCCCGACGACTTCTCAGGCCGTGGCCACCGCCGTGGCCCTGCTCATGCTCGGACAGGTCTTCTTCGCCAACGGCCTCATCGAGGCGGCGGCGAGCGAGCGAGGCAAGATGCTCGCGATTGATGCGGTCCTCTGGACCAATCCCTGGCTCATCGTCGGCGGCTCCATCCTCCAGGCCGACCCGTTGCGAAGCCAGGACCTCTACGAATGGTCGGTGATCATCTACTACGGTTTCCGGTATCCCGGCGCCACCATCGCGTCCGCCTGGGTCAGAACCCTCTTCCTGACGGGCATTTACGCTGGCTGCGCCCTGCTGCTGCACGGGGCCGCATGGCTCCTCGCGCCCTCCACTCGGCGCACAGCAGCGGTTCAGGCAGTGGACAACAACTGTCCAGACCTCTAGCGCCGCCGATCGGCTGAGACTGTGGCGGTCGCCATAAGTGTTGGACCAGTCCAGACATATGGGTTCATCCCTTCCGCCCAAGCCACGGCACGAGAGTTGCTCCTTGACTGATGTAGGGAGTGGTCCAGGTCAACTCGCAGGAGACTCCGAGCGATGCGCGCGACGTTCCTGACATCTCTTCTTGTTGCTTCTCTCCTGGGTGGCCGGGCGCTCGGGGAGGCGGCGACCGCCGAGCTGGCCAAGCGGTCGGACGGCAGCATGCGCAGGGCTGCGGAATGGCTCCTCAAGCAGCAGAAGGAGGATGGGACATTTGGGGGGCCGGCCGAGGTGGGCAAGGCCGCGCTCGTGCTCTCGGCTCTCCTTGCTTCGCCCGACGCCAAGGCCCTTCGTGACGACGCAAGGGTAAAGAAGGCAGTAGCTTACGTCGTCTCGAAACAGCAGGAGGATGGCTCGATCAACACCCCGGGCGAGCAGGGCCTGGCCAACTACCAGACCGCCGCCGCCATCTCCGCCCTCGCCGCCTTCGGCGACCCGGCCCACAAGCCTATCATCAACAAGGCCAAGGACTTCCTCCTCAGCATCCAGCACAAGGAGGGGCTCGACGCCGGCGGCTTCGGCTACAATAGCGACAAGCGCGCCGACCTCTCCAACACGCAGTTCACGCTCGAAGCCCTGAGGGCTGCTGGACTTAAGGAGGACTCGGAGGCCTTCCAGAACTGCCTGAAGTTCCTCCAGCGCTGCCAGAACCGCTCGGAGTCGAACGACCAGCCCTGGGCCACCAACGACGGCAGCGGCATCTACTACCCCGGCTCGAGCAAGGCGGGGGTCATCAAGCTCGCCGACGGCAAGGTCATCTATAAGGGTTACGGCTCAATGACTTACGCACTCCTCCGGGGCTACATCCTCGTCGGTCTCAAGCCCGACGACCCGCGCGTCCAGGCCGCCCAGAAATGGATAACGGAAAACTACACCCTCGAACAGAACCCCGGCATGGAGGGCGACCAGAAGCTCCAGGGCATCCTCTACTACTACATGTCTATGGCCAAGGCCCTCTCCCTCCTCAAGACGCCCACCCTCGACCTGCCCAATGGCACCAAGCGCCTGTGGGCCAAGGACTTAGCGGAGAGGCTAATCTCCCTTCAGGACCCCCAGGGCTTCTGGATCAACAGGGAGATGCGCTGGATGGAGAACGACCCCATCCTCGCCACGGCCTACGTCCTCCAGGCCCTCTCCGAGTGCCGCGCCATGCTCGCCCAGTAGAGGGAGTGGCTGGCGCCGGTGCGAACGGCCCGGCGCTGCCGCGATTGGGGCTTGACTCCCCCCTTGTCCCCCGCTACAATGCCCCCCGGTTGGGGGCTGGCCCAAGTTCCTGCCATCCGGTAGGGAGGCCCGCGCGGTGGCGAAGCATCCTGCGAAGTGCCCGAAGTGTGGGAGCCGGCTCGAGTTCGAGTCGGCGATTGACGAGAAGCTCCTCTGCCCCGGCTGCCAACTGCTCCTGAGCATGCCGGGCAAGCACAAGCTCTCCGACAAGGTGGACCCGCTCATCGGCCAATCGCTCGGGGAGTTCGAGGTGGTCGAGCTCCTCGGCCGCGGCGGCATGGGCGCCGTCTACAGGGCCCGCCAGCCCTCGCTCGACCGCTTCGTGGCCCTCAAGGTCCTGCCGCGGGCAGTCTCGCGCGACGCCAGTTTCGTCGAGCGCTTCGGCCGCGAGGCCCACGCCGCCGCCGCAGTCAACCACCCGAACATCATCCAGGTCCACGCCGTCGGCCAGGACAAGGGCTTCCAGTTCATCGCCATGGAGCTCGTGGACGGCGAGAGCCTGTTGGACGTCCTCAAGCGCGAGGGCCGCGTCGCGCCCGACCGCGCGGTGGAGTGGATGAGACAGGCCGCCGCCGCGCTCGCCGAGGCCCACGCCGCGGGAATCGTCCACCGCGACATCAAGCCCTCCAACATCCTCCTCACCGCCAAGGGCCTCATCAAGGTGGCCGACTTCGGCCTCGCGAAGCGCGAGGGGATGGACGTCACGGTGACGGCCACGGGCGCGGCCCTCGGAACTCCCCTCTACTTCCCGCCCGAGATGGCGCGGGGCCACCACGCCGACCCGCGCTCCGACCTCTACTCCCTCGGCGCAACCTTCTTCCACCTGCTGGCGGGCCGCCCGCCGTTCGAGGGCACCTCCACCGCCGAGCTCGCCGTCAAGCACGCCAACGACCCCGTGCCCTCGCTCAGGCAGGCCGCGCCGGATGTGCCTGCGGCGCTGGCAGGCGTCATCCAGCGCCTCCTCCGCAAGAACCCCAACGAGCGGTTCCAGAGCGCCCAGGACCTTCTCGAGCGCCTCAACGCCCTCTCCCCCTCTGGCTCCTTCTCCCCCTCTGGCTCCCTCTCCCTCGGGGAGAGGGCTGGGGTGAGGGTGCCTGGCTCCCTCTCCCCCTCTGGCTCCCTCTCCCTCGGGGAGAGGGCTGGGGTGAGGGTGCCCGGCGCGGCGGCGGAAGGGAAGCACCCTCACCCTACCCTCTCCCCAGGGGAGAGGGACAAGAGGCCGGAGGAGCGCCGCGCTGTCAAGGCGCAATCGCGCAAGAAGGTCCTGATTCTCGCCGGTGCGGCTGCCGCAATCGTCCTCGTCGTCGTCCTCATCCTCGCCCTTCGCCCCGGCCCCTCTTCCCAATCCGCAATCCGAAATCCGCAATCCGAAATCCCCGATGCCCCAACACCTTCCCCCGAGCCGCCCTCGCGCGAGGACGCGAACGCGGAGGTCGTCTTCCGCAACGCCCAGACCATGGCCGCGCGCGGCCGCTGGCAGGACGCCCAGGCATTCCTCGACCGCCTCCACCTCAAGTATGGCCAGACCGCCTACTATGCCGCGAACAGGGCCGCCATCGAGGCCCTTCAGGCCAAGGCCAACTCCATCCTCATGCCCAGCCCGAAGCCGGAGCCGAAGAAGGAAGAGCCGCCAAAGCCCGAGCCCAAGAAAGAAGAGCCGAAGCCCAAAGAGAAAGAGCAACCAACCGCCAAGGAAGATGAGGACGCCAAGAAGAAGGCAGAAGAAAAGCGGCAGCGCATCGAGGCCGAACGCAAGAAGCGCGAGGAGGCCGAAGCCAAGTTCGCCGAAGCCATGAAGCCCATCGAGTCCCTCGTCGCCTCCTGGGACTTCGCCGCCGCCCTCGACACCCTCTCCAAGCTCAACCCTGACTCCCTCTCCCTCGGGGAGAGGGCTGGGGTGAGGGTGCTTAGCGACGATATCGAGCGCCGCCTCACGACCCGCCGCGACGAGCTTGAGCGCCTTGCGAAGCTCAAGTCCCGCTTCATCTCCAAGATCACCTCCGCCCAGCCGCCGCTCGACAAGCGTGCCCTCCTCCTCACCGGCCTCAACGGCCCGGTCGTGAAGGCCGACGACAAGGCCATCACCGCAAAGGTCGCGGGCACCGACAAGTCCGAGACCTACGACTGGCCGTCCCTCAGCCCGAAGACGGTCCAGAAGCTCCTCGACCTCACCCTCGACAAGCAGAATGCGGACGATTGGCTCTCTGCTGGCATCTTGCTCCTCTCTTGTTCTGGTCCCCCAACACCTGGCACCCAACCCCCAACACCTTCTTCCGCGGCGGAGCAAGCCTTCGAGAGGGCCAGATCCCTCGGCGCCCCGATTGACCGATATCTCGATCCTCTGGCCGCCGCCGCCTTTGCCCGTGCGAAGGCCCTGATCGAGGGGGGACGCGGGGCAGGGCCTGGCCCGAGGGTTTCCGAGGGCACGCCCCGCCTACAGGAGGGCATGAAGGCCCTCGAAGAGCTTGAGAAGAAGTATGCCTCGACCCCGTGGCTTGTCTCCCACAAAGATGATGTGGCTTCCGCCCGCGAGACCGCCAAGAGCGGCATCGCCGAGTCCGAAGCCGAGAAGCTCTACGCCGAAGCCGCGAAGCTCTTCGAGAAGAAAGAACTCTTCGACCTGAAGCCGATCATCGAAAAGCTCAAGGCCGACTTCCCCAAGACCCGCCCTGTCACCGACGAAACCCGCAAACCACCGTTCTCCGAAATGGCCAAGTCCACCGAAACCCTCGGCATATTCATCACCGTCCGCCAGGACGGCAAGGGTGACTTCAAGACCATCCAAGCCGCAATCGACGCTGCGCCAAAACGCAGCTTGATCCTGGTGGAGCCCGGGGCTCCGTATGAGGAGGATCTCCGCATCCCGGCAGAAAAGGAGGGAATCACCCTGAGGGGCCGCAAAGGCTCTTGGCCGATCGTGCTGTGCTCAAGGCGGACAGCGAAGGGGCAGGGCAGCGAGGCTGAGGACCGGTGCCTTGTCCGCGTCAACGCTGCCGGCGTCTCGTTTGAAGGCATGGTGCTCTCGGAGCTTGGCCCTGGTATCGGATCCAACGCGGTCATCTTCGTCCGTGCACCGGGCTTCCGCCTTGCTGCGGCGGTCGTTCACTCCGAACGTGAAGAGAGTCTGAGTGCCTGGGCCGATGTGGATCTGCGCGATTGCGTTTTCGCCGGCGAGACACGTTGCGACCGGGGCAAGGTCACGTGCAGGAACACAATCTGGCTCAGGAATGGGCCATCGTCCATCAACCACGGCGGAGCTTTCGAGAACGTCCTCATTCCCAAGGACACGCTTGAGATCGGCTCACCGTGCGACTTCATCTCCTGCACCGTTCTCGGGTCGCTCTCGTTTCGCACACAGCCCAATGAAGTTAGGGACTGTATCATCCTCGGAGGCGTGGGGGCGGCTCAGCCGAACACCAAGGTTGACCACTGTAACCTCTTCACAAAGCAGCAACTATACCAGGGGCTCGCCCGACCCGGCAAGGGCTGTTTCAGTGCGGACCCCCAGTTCCGCGACCCGGCGAATTTCGACTATCGTCTGAAGCCGACGAGCCCTTGCCGCAAGAAAGCGAGCGATGGTGGGGACATTGGGTGTCGGTTTACGCCGGAGATGATGGAGGTGCTGGAGAAGGCGCTGGAGCTCCGGAAGAAGGGCATTATCAAGTTCTGAGCACCATCCCTCCCGAAGAGCCTGCCCTGAGCGTAGCCGAAGGGTTCCAATACACTGGGAACGTCCCAAGTTCTTGAGCCTCCCCGGGCGACGCTCTCCGCGCCGCGGGAACGCAAAGGCAAACTCACGTCTGGGGGACCAGTCCCCCAGACCCCCTGGGATTTATCGCATTCGGCCACCGGCACGTCTCCTGGAGGCCAGCGCGGCCATTTTCCTGTTGGGGTGCCGGTGGCCCGAAAGCGGAAAATCCTGGGGGTTCGGGGGCAAAGCCCCCGACGCACCGGCCGCAGGCACACCCACGATCTCAAGGACTTGGGACGCTGTCAATACACTTGGGAGGATAGTCTTGTCCCGCGGCGCCGGGGCGCGTGGCGTCATCCTCCCGAGCGCACTGGAAGCCCTCCGGCCAACGCCGTTCGGGCCAGGCTATTCGGGAGGGCGCTTCCGCCGACCACGCGGTGCCGCAAGAGAAGATACGGGCTGAAGCCCGCACTACGAACGGCGAGCGATGGGGAGAGGCACCGTTGCATGGCCGTGGCGGAAATGGTGAAATGGGGGCATGACCCGCTTGGCACCCGCCGCAGCAATCCTCTTCATTCTGTTGCAGGCAGAGTCCATCGCGGGGGCGCCCGTGGCGCTCGATGCGGGGCACCGGGCGGTGATTGATGAACGCAGGGTGTGGCAGTTGGGGTGCGACGGGGGCACACTGCTGTCGCGGTGCGGGCTGAGGGTGTGGGGGAAGGAGGGGCTTCAGAATCAGGCGAGCGCGCGGGCCGTCGAGCCGCCGAGCGAAGGGCCGGCAGTCAGGGCGTTCCACGCGGAGCTCCGCGTGGGGAGCCGGCGGGTGGAGTTCTGGCAGACGCTGACGCCGGTGCCCAGCGGCCTGATGGTGCAATACGCCGTCGCGGCGGGGGAGCTTGACGATGGCGAGGAGGTGGCGGCGTGCTTCGAGCTGCCGCTGGGGACGTTTGCCGACGCGACGTTCGGCGTTGATGCAGACAAGCCGGTTGCAGTCCCCGCGCAGAAGGGGGCAGAGCCAAGACTGATCGAGAAGGGTGGCACCAGCCTTTCGGTGCAGCGCGATGGCGGCAGGATCGCGTTCCAGCGGCGGCCGGCAGGGAAGATCATCGTGCAGGATGGGCGGCACTGGGGGAACCCGTGGCTCGAGGTGCAGCTCTACGCCCGCCGCGCGGCGGGCGACCCGCCGGGGTGGAGGTCGGTGAGCTTCCTGGTGACAGTGGGTGCGGCGCCGCAGGGGCCGGTGATCGCGGCGGTGGTGCCGGGGAAGGCGGCGGTGGGCTGCGGCGAGCTCCACGAGGCCGAGGTCTCCTTCTGGGCGCCGTTCGAGAATCCCTACGATCCCGCGCAGGTGGCGGTGTGGGCGGAGACGGAGAAGGGGACAGCGTTTCCTGGCTTCTACACGCGGGACTACGTGCGGTCGCGGGAAGGGGACGCGGAGCGGCTCAGCCCAGTGGGCCACGGACGCTGGCGCGTGCGGCTGGCGGCCGCGGAGCCGGGGGCGTGGACGTATGTGGTGAAGGTGCGGACGCCTGGCGGCGCCGCGGAGTCGAAGCCACTCTCGTTCACCGCGGACGCGGGGCGCAGAGGCCCCGCCCACGGGCAGAGGTTCCTCCGCGCCCCGAAGACGCAAGGGCTCTACCTCGAGACATCCGACGGGCAGCCCTGCTTCCTCATCGGCCACAACTACTGCTGGCCGCCAGGGAAGGAGCGCACCTACGCGGCCGAGGCCGCCTTCGCGCGCATGGCCGCGGCCGGGATGAACGCCACGAGGCTCTGGCTGTGCAGTTGGGGGCTGCACATCGAGGGGGAGGAGCCTGACGACTATCGGCTGGACGACGCCTGGCGGCTCGACGCTGTGTTCCGGTCGGCGCGGGAGCGCGGGATTTACGTGCAGCTCTGCCTCGACAACTTCGCGGACTTCACGACGAAGAAGGGGGCGGAGCGGAACCCGTATCTCGCGGCCAACGGCGGCCCGTGCCAGACGCCCTCCCAGTTCTTCAGCAATCCGAAGGCCAGAGAGCAGTATCAGCGGCGGCTGAGGTATCTGGCCGCGCGCTACGCCCCGTTCACCAGCCTGCTGGCCTGGGAGCTCTTCAACGAGGTGTCGCACGCGGGCGACGGGCCGCGCGACGCGGCAGTCGTCGAGTGGGCGGGAAGCTCCGCCGCGCACCTCAAGAAGCTGGACCCCTATGGGCACCCTGTGACCATAAGCGTGGGGCTGAGGTCGGATTGGGACGCGCTCTGGCGCTTGCCGCAGATAGACCTCGTGGAGGCCCACACCTACATCCCGCGCCCGACGGACGGCGCGACGCCGCAGGAGAGCGATTCGCCCACGCTCATCCTCGCCCAGCGCGACGCCCTCGAGGGCCACGGCAAGCCGGTCCTCGTGGCCGAGTTCGGCTTCCTGGGCACAAAGGAGTTCAACCCCCTCAACGAGGCGGACAAGACGGGCGTCCACCTGCACTCGGCATTGTGGGCCTCGGCCCTGGGCGGCTGCGCGGGCACCGCCATGCACTGGTGGTGGGACAGCTACCTGGCGGAGCACGACCTCTACTACCACTACGCGGCGCTGGCGGGCTTCCTGCGGGGCACCGAGCTGCCCGGCCCGCGTTGGGCGCCCGTGCGGAGCAAGGCGGGGAGCCAGCTCCGCGTGGTCGGCTACAAGGGCGCGGAGGCCGCGCTCCTCTGGATTCAGCACGCGGCCAACACCTGGCACCGCAGGCTCATCGAGGGGCGGGACCCCGTCGCCATCGGGCGGGCCACCGTCGAGCTCCCCCGCCTCGCCGACGGACGCTACCGCGTCGAGTGGTGGGACACCTACACTGGCGCGCCCCTGACCCACACCAGCGAGCAGACGGCAGGCGGCACGCTCCTCCTCCGCGTGCCCGACCGCGTGCCCGACGTTGCCTGCAAGGTGAGCAGGGTGGAAAAGTGAGAGGGAGAGGGAAAGTGAAAGGGCTTGTCTCTCGGCTGCGGGAGCAGCCTACGGTCGCACCTGAAGAGACGGGGCGCCGGAGGGGGTGCCTCTGGCGCCCTGTGAGGCGACAACCTGGCGGGGGTGTCGCGTTGGGTCTCTCTACCACTCGTCGCGCTCGGCCAGGCCAAGAGCGCAAACGTCCAGGCCGCTCGGAAGGGCGATCGAGTAGGCGGAACGGGTCGGCGTGGCCTCGTTACGGCGCCGGCACTTCTTGCA
>VGYW01000333.1 GCA_016872875.1 Planctomycetota bacterium
ATCAGCCCCGACAGAGGGCGGGCTAGGGGGGATAGAAGGAAGGCGGCGGGACTGGTCAAACTGGCGACAGTGCAAAGGCCGTGCCGTGCCGCCGAGTCAAATGGGGCAACCTGAAACGCGACAGCGGAAGTTCCAAGCAAACAAACAAAACGCGGGCGGCCTAGGGCGGCGGCTTCGCCGCCCGACCGCCCGGTTTTTTGTTTTGTTTGTTTGGAAATCTACACCAGGAGGAGCTGAAGGCCCGCGACGAGCAGATCAAGAAGCTCGAAGAGCGGGCGAAGGCGAGCGACACCGCCGCCGCGAAGCTCGCCGAGCGCCTGGCCACCGAGACGCGCACCCGCATCTTCGCCGAGGAGCGGGCGTTCGTCGAGGCGCTGGTGAAGGAGGGCAAGCTCGCGCCCGCCGCCGGCATCCCCGAGCTCCTCGTCGCGCTCCGCGAGCTGCCCGAGAGCCAGACCGTCACCTTCGCCGAGGCCGACCAGGCCGAGGTGGCGAAGCGCCCCTACGACCTCCTCCGCGCGCACCTGGCCGGCCTCAAGAAGGTCGTCGAGCTGGCCGAGGTCGCCGGCGGCGACGACGGCAAGCCGAAGCCGTCTCCGTTGCCCGTGCCCAAGGGGGCGGTGGTCGAGGACGCCGACCTGGCCGCCAAGGCTCGCGCCTTCGTGGAGGAGGAGAAGAAGGCGGGCCGGACGCTCGCCTTCGCCGACGCCCTGGACGCGGACGAGCCAGTGACCGTCCGTGTGTGCGGCCTCACGCGCGCCGTGGCCTCCGCCGCCATCTCCAAGGGCGCGCTCGTCAAGCCCGCCGCCTCTGGCAAGTGCGCCGCCTCCGGCGACCTCGTGGCCACGACCACCCAGGGCGACTATTGCCTGGGCATCGCGCTCACCGACGCCGCGGGCGACGGCTCGACCTTCAGCCTGCTCATCTCGCCGCACCTCTACGCGCCGGCCGCCTGATGAGCCCGACAGATGATGATCCTCCCGAAGGTTCCGAGCCTTCGGGAGGTTGATGACGAGAAACCGCAACCCACTGCCGCCCTAGGAGGCAACCGATGGCCAATCCTGGCACGATGTTCGTCAACGTCGCCCTCACCGAGGTGTCGGCCGGCTACACCAACGAGGCCTTTGTGGCCGACAGGGTGTTCCCCAGTGTCGACTCGCCCAAGATCGCCGCGAAGATCTTCACGGTCGACCCCAAGCGCACGCGCTTCCGCCTCGAGCAGACCCTCCGCGCGCCGGGCGCGCCCGCCCGCATCGTGGACATCCGCTTCGACAAGGCCACCCCCACCGACAACCCGATCGACATCATCCGCGACGCCAAGGCCGACGTAGGCGGGCAAGTCCAGCGCCAGGCCAACTGCGTCCTCGTCGGCCAGGCCGTCCACACCGCCATCTGCCAGGTCGTCCGCGACAACCTCAAGTACGTCAGCGGCCAGAGCATCACCGAGCAGATGCTCAAGAACCTCTCCGAGCTCGACGACTACATCGTCGGCCGCGCCTCCTACAACTCGGCGAAGGAGGACGCCACGCCGACGATGACCAGGCTGTGGCCGACCGAGTACATGCTTGTCTCCTACCGCCCGCCCAGGCCGAGCCGCAAGACCCCCGCCCTCGGCTACTCGGCCGTCCCCAAGAACATGGGCCAGCGTGGCGTCATCGTCGAGCGCGAGCAGCTCGGCCAGGCCCGCCTCGCCCGACAGGTTACTGTCCACCGCTGGTTCTACGACTACCTGATGATGGCCGCCGCCGGCCAGCTCCACACCAACTGCGTGGGCGCGAGCTGATAGGAGCGACACCAACGGGCGGGCAGGCGGTGCCCCGAGCGTCGCAGGCCCAGGCCCCTGACAAGCGAGACGAGAGCGCCGCCATGCTCGGGGCAGACTGGGCGGGCGCAGGACACCAAGCCTGCCCCGCCCTTTCTGTATCGGCGGCGCCAATCAACAGCCACAGCCGGTGGCACAGGCCTCCGGCCTGTGAGGGGATAGGCGATGGCTTACTACTGCGAGAAGGCCGACCTGGAGCAAATCGGCCACCCCAAGCTCGTCACGCGCTGGGCCGACGACGACGGCGACGGAGTCCTCTCCACCGATGAGGTGGAGAACGTCACAGCCGCCATCGCCTGGGCCTATAACCGCATCAACCGCAAGCTCACCAAGCGCTTCTCCGTCCCCTTCTCCCCCGTCCCGGGGGCCATCGCCGACATCAACATCGTCCTCGCCCTCTACCGCCTGGCCTGGCGCTACAGCCGCGCCGAGGCCGCCTCGATGCGCGAGGAGTTCGAGGAGGCCGACAAGGCCCTCGACGAGATGGCCGAGGGGAAACAAAACATCCCTGGCGTCTCCCCCCGCCACGGCAACGCCATCGAATCCACGACCGAGGACGCGGAGCCCGACTTCAGCCGCACCCAATAGGACAAGGAGACGGGCACGATCCTCGACCGCAATGTCGACGGCACGCTCGACCGCTTCGGCCCCCGCGGGCCGCGCGGCGCCGGGCCGTTCCCCTACGGAGCCAACTGGTGAAGAAGACCGTCCTCCACATCCAGGCCGAGCAAATCTGGGCGGCGTGGCGCGCCGACGCCGATTTCCAGCAGCTCTTCGGCGCCGCCAATCAGCGCGACTACGGCTCCCTCCGCATCATGGCCGACGATTTCAGCCAGTGGGCCAACAACGCCCAGGGCGACATCCCTGCCGAGTTCCAGGCCGAGGCCTGGCTCGCCGAGCCGAAACAGGAGAGCCTCATCGAGGCCAGCGCCGTCCTGGCAACCCCGCTCCTCAACCAACTCGACAACCGCTTCGGCCTCTCCTGGCTCACACAGCTCATCGTCGGCCGTGGCACCTATCTCATGGTCCCCGACCTGGCTGACGAGAAGCGCCTGGGCGTCTGTGCCGGCATCCGCCGACAGATCATCTGCCGCGTCTGGCGCGACGTCCGCGACGGCGGCCTGTATCTCTGATGATCCGACTGATCCGACCGATCCGACCGATCCGACCGATCCGTCGGATCAATGAAGGATAACCCGATGACCATCGACTACAGCGACACCGGCCACTTCCTTCAGCTCGGCAAGTTCGTCCTCGCCTGGCTACAGTTCAAGGACCTCGAGGACGAGGTGACTTTCACCTCCGGCGGCAACATCTTCCACTCGCTCGACAAGCTGGCCGAAGAGCTCGCCGGCGAGTTCAACGACACAGCCGAGGAGCGCAAGATCGCCGACAAGCTCCTCGGCGACTTCCGCTCCATGATCTCCACCGTCACCGGCTCCTGGCAGCAGTCCCTCAAGGGCTGGTGCGACGAGTTCCTCGCCAAAATCATCGCCCCCGCGCTCGACGTGCCCGACACCGACCCCCTGGCCGTCCTCCGCAAGCTCGCGCTCGACATGAAGGCCAACAGTGAGACACTCGACGGCAACGCCGTCACCGTCGGCGCCGCTTCCGCCGCCTCTCACAACGCAGGCTCCACCGTCATCATCGCCTCCCTGCTCGACCGCGAGGAGTGGGCCGGCATCTTCGGCGGCTCCATCCGCCCAAAGCAGCTCGACCTGCGAACCACCGACACCCCTTCCGGCGCCTTCACCGTCATCGGCAACGTCACAAACACCGAGCTCCTCCTCGAGCTCGCCGTGGGCGAGTCGTCCAGCCCACTCACCCCCCAGGCCACCATCCCCGCCTTCTCCGCCTGCCTCGACATGGCCGACGTCAAGCAACGCCAGCACGGCGGCTGCTACGTGGACAAGCTGACCTTCGAGGCCAGCCAGGCCGGGCAAATCCTGCGCGTCACCTGCGAATACCTCGCCATGAACGCCGCCGCGGCCGCCAGGACCACCCCGGCCTTCCTCGTCGCCGAGGCGCCCCTCCTCTTCGGCCACGCCGCGCTCACCGCCGATGGCGACGCCTTCTACGCATCCCGCCTCCGCCTCGCCCTCCTCAATGACCTCCAGGGCGACCACCTCCAGAACTCCAAGACCCGCCTCACCATCCCTCGCGGCATCATCGGCGTCGAAGGCGAACTGGAGATCAACTTCAACGCCGACACCTGGGCCAACTTCGTCGCCGTCGTGGATTCCGCCACCGCCACCGCCCTCGTCGCCACCTTCACCAACGGCTCCTACGCCCTGGCCTTCACTCTCCCCGCCGTCCAGATTCCCGAAGAGACCATCGACCACACCCCGGGCAAGGGCAAGGTCGCCTCACTCGGCACCTCCATCAAGTCCAGCATCGGCGACGCCGCCACGCGCGGCGTCGAGGGCCTCTATCGCGTCCTCGACCGCCTGGGCGCCAAAATCCTCTCCCTCGGCAAATGGGTCGCCGCCGTCGGCGTCGGCCTCGCGGGCTGGGCCGTCTCCAAGGGCGTCGGCTTCGCAGCTCAGCTCGAACATGCGGGAGATCGTCCCAGGCGCCCTCGCCCTGGAGACCGGCGGCCTGAACATCGAGCGCTGGATTCGCGTGGCCGGCGACCTCGCCGCCGCAACCAAGCGCCCCTTCGGGCGGGTCATCCTGGCACTCTACGCGGGCCGCGGCCTCGGCGCTCTCGGCACTGGCTTAGGCATGGCCGGGCTCGGGAAGGCCGGCGGCACCGCGGCGGCGGCCGCAACAGTTTGGGAACGTCCCAAGTTCTTGTGCTCGGGTGGTTTTTGTTATCTCACGGCCTCCTGGGGCTGGCAGCCAAGTCCTGTGTCCGACCGCGCCGTTGCGGGCCTCGGCACCTGCCTGACGACGGAGGGGCTGGGGGCTTTGCCCCCAGACCCCCAGGATTTTCCGCCTTGCGGGCGCGGGCAGCATGAGCTGAAATGGCCTTGCCGCTGAGGAGGATAGGGCTCCGGTGGGAACCGACCCGAGCGCCTCGGCGGCGGCAGGGCAGCAGGGGACGATTCGCCCACAGCGGTCGTCCCCTCTGTCATGCCAGGGGCTGCCCTCGCCCCTAAAGCGATAAATCCCAGGGGGTCTGGGGGACTGGTCCCCCAGACGCGACGAGTGCGCCACGGGGTCCACAAGGATTCGGGACGCTCCCAAGAGGTTTCTGGGCTTGAGGATCGAAGCCCTCGAAATCCAGATCAAGGAGAACCAGAAGGCCAAGGAGTTCAACGACCGCCTGGCCGAGCGCCTGGCCATGCAGAGGCCCGGCGAGCGCGCACGCTCCATGGCCGCCATCGGCATCCTCCAGCGCCTCACCTCCGTGGACGACCTCGCCCGCATGATGAACTCCCAGCGCTTCCTGGAGGGCGTCGGCGGCATTGACACCATCAAGCGCTTCCAGCCCGCACTCTGGGCGCAATACGCCCAACGCTTCCCACAGGCGCCCGCCGTCTACGGCGAGGCCGCCATCGCCGCGCTCCGCACCGCCTATGCCACCAACAAGCTCGACCTCTACCTCAAGCAGAGCGCCGGCGGCACCGTCCTCGAATCCCTCACCAACGCCTCCACCCTCAACGGCCTCCTCATCACCAAGGCCCCTGCCCTCCCCAAGGGTGAGGGACCCGAGCTCGCCACCCTCTACCACTACGAAATCACCGCCGAGGCCGAGTGCAAACGCCTCTGCCCCGCGGGGCACCTCATCGCCTCCTCCGCCGCCGCCAACCTCTACGACGGCTCCTACACCGTCACCTACCGCACCGTCGTAACCTCCGGCGCCGCCGCCCAGCTCGCCTCCTACGAGCAGACAGCCACACTCGTCGGCGGAGGAGTCGACTTCGTCCACATCCCCGCCCTCGACGGCGGCCCACCGGTGCGGCAGGAGACAGTTCAGCGGCCCTGGACCGTCAACGAATCCGGCCGCCTCTCCGCCTGGCGACCAGGCATGAACCCCCCAGCAGACCCCTATCCCGCCCGCAACCGAAAGCCCGGCGCACAGCTCACCCAATCCGTCTCCCGCAAGGGCGACGGCTCCCCAGAATACCAGGTGGCCTGGTCACGAACCTACGAGTTCGACCGCAACCCAGGCCTCCACCTCAGCCCGCTCCCAAGCTCCGCACCCCTCGATGTCAATGCCTGGATTGTCTACAAGGTCTGACAATGCAGATTCGAGCCACGTTCAACAACTACCGCATCCTGGACGCCCTCAGCTTCCGCCGCACCCTCGGCATCACCCCCGACGTCTGCCAGCTCGCCCTCGACGACGAGGCCAAAGCCCTGATCCGCGCGCGACAACGGGTCGAAGGAACCCAGAAGTCCGGCGAACACACCATCATCGGCATCGCCGACGCCCGACTCAGCGGACTCGTCCGCGCCATCGCCTTCAACCTCAGCCCCGACCGCGGTTTCACCACCACACTCTCCCTCTCCACCGAGCGCCCCATCCCAACCATCCTCAAGGACCGCCAGGCCGGGCTTCTGGGGGGTAGCCAATGAGCCTCAAAGCCACCCTCGCCGCACTCCTCGGCTCCAATCGCCGCCTCGCGCTCGCCACCGACGCCGAAGCCCTCGCCACGCGCCTCGGCCTCGGCGACCGCACCGGCATCGAGGCCAATACCGCTGACCACGGCCCCGACAATACCGGAGCCGAGAATCCCGACCTCAGCGCCATCACTCACGACCAGGCCGAGCACATCCCGCCCGGCTACGTTGTCGGCCTCTACGAACGCACCGATTAGGAGCCTACCCCGATGCCCCGCGACCCCCTGCACACCCACGCCATCGTCTTCACTTGGCCCGACAACTCCATCTCCACCGCCCTCGCCACCTGGCTCCTCAAGACCGCCCGCCCCGCCGACGAGATTGGCTATGTGCCAGGCTCCACCGTCGCGTCTTCGAGGCCGTCCCGCCCCCCTGGTTCCTCTTCCGCTACTCCCCCGACGGCCGTGAACTCCTCTCCTGCGAATGCTCTCACTTCGCCGAAAAGGCCATCTCTGCCGGCTTCACCGTCCTCCGCGCAGGTTGGGCCGACCACCCGCACCGTCGCCCTGGCGACCTCATCTGAGTCACCCTGGGATCCTCCACGCTCACTCCTTGCGCCAACCCGCCCTTTCACTTATCACATTCCCTTCGCCCGCTTTTTCGCACCCCCCGGCGGGAAAGAAGCGACTCCGGCTGCCACTCTTGATGCTCGAAGCTCGCGGCTCGTTGCTCGTGGCTTTTCCTGTCACGCGTCACGCGTCACGGGTCACGCGACCTGAATCACGCTTCCACCTTCTGCCTTGGACTTCTTGGCCAGGCACAGCGCCCGAATGATCTCCAGCATCTCGCCGTTCGCAAGCGGCTGCTTGCGGGTGCGGACCATTTCGAGGAAATGGCGGTTGAGGTTCCAGTAGAAGTAATCGGCGTCGGCCACCTCGACGTCGAGGCGGCCCTTCTCGCCGTAGAGCGTCACGCGCCAGCCTGGGCGGCCTTTTTCGAGGCCGAACTGGACGCCGAGCCGCCCGTCGCGCCAGCGGTACTTCACGAGGTCAACGTCCCCCTCGCCGACGTTTTGCACGCTCTCGATGCCAGGGCCGAAGACGCTCCAGAGCATGGCGAGGCCGTGGATGCCGTAGAAGATGAGCTCGTTGGGCGAGGCGGCCTGGGCGGCGAGGATGCGGCCAAGCCCCTCGATCTTCGGCCTCGCCTCCTCGATCTCGCGGGTGTATTGGAGGCCCGAGGCGGAGAAGAGCGGGACGCCGTGGTTCTCGGCCTTGGCCACGACGGCTTCCGCTTCCTCGATTGTGCCGGCGAGCGGCTTGTCAATGAACATCGGCAGCCCGGTGTCCCAGAGCGGCTCAGCGAAGCGGTAGTGCCGCAGCGAGCAGTCGTCGGGAAAGAGGATGCCGTCAACGTCCCGCCCGCACTCGCGCGGGTCGGAGCACACGGTCGGGATGCGGCATATCGCGGCGAGTGCCCGCGCGTCGTCGGCCTTCTCGTCCCACACCTTCACCACGCGGGCGTCCTCGAAGCGGCGGCCTGCCGCGGGGTCGCCCCCGAGCCCCTGCTTCGCCCACAGCTCCGGCTCGCAGCCGTTGTACATCCGCGCGAAGTACTTGCCGTGGTAGATCATCGTCCCGCCCACCATGCTCAGGCGCAGCATCGGGAAGCTCCTCTAGACGTAGCGACTCAAACGCAGGCGCGCCTGCGTATTGTTTCCGCCCCCACCGACCCTTCGGCTCCGCTCAGGGCAGGCTCTTGCGTCGGTGGGGCGAAGGACTGGACACTACGGGCAGCGGCCACCCCTACCCCCCTCTTCCGCCGCCCGCCGCCGGCGGGCGGAGCGAGAGGCGGAAGCGGGGTGAGGGCCCTCACAGTTAGTTGCCAATCCCTTGCCCCACCGACACAGGGTCGGCGGGGGCAGGAACGGTGTAACGGGATGGTAGCGCATTGGGGGAGACGGATCAAGAAGCCGCCCCTCTTCTCATCGTCCTCGTCCCTTGTCCTCGTCCTCGATTCTCTTGGCTCAGGGAAGGAGAGGACAGGAGGACGAGGGGCAAGGGCGACCGAGGAAAAGCGATGACGCGGGCGCAGTAGCGGGCTTCCGCAGGCTCGCACCGCAACGTAGACCGCAGCCGACCCGGTTACGGTCGGCAGCCGGGACCCCTGCCGCTGCGGCCAACGGCCTGAAGGAACGTGGGCCACGCGGCCAGCAGCGATTCCACGCCGGAGCCCGGTGCTGCCAGCCGGAAGGATAATTGCAGAGTCATATGACTCTGCAATCATCGTGCTCGCGCTTGTTCTCACCCTCAGGTGGCCGAGCTCCGCCACCGAATGTGCGATTGCATGGTGGAGAGATGATTGCAGAGTCATATGACTCTGCAATCATCGTGCTCGCGCTTGTTCTCGCCCTCAGGTGGCCGAGCTCCGCCACCGAATGTGCGATTGCATGGTGGAGAGATGATTGCAGAGTCATATGACTCTGCAATCATCGTGCTCGCGCTTGTTCTCGCCCTCAGGTGGCCGAGCTCCGCCACCGAATGTGCGATTGCATGGTGGAGAGATGATTGCAGAGTCATATGACTCTGCAATTATCGTGCTCGCGCTTGTTCTCGCTCTCACGTGACCGAATTCCGGCGCCGAATCCGCGCTTGCACGGTGGAGAAATGATTGCAGAGTCATATGACTCTGCAACACCTCTGCCACCTCTCGTTCTCGGCCCCAGGTCGCCGAGTTTCGGCGCGGAACGGAGCCGCGACTGAAACGGTTCCCGGCGGCAGCCGCGGCGCTCGCCGCCATGTTCAACGGGCTGAGCGAGTCTGTACCACGTGGCCGGCTACGATTCCAGGCTGGAACCCGCAACCACGCGTTAGGAACATGCTTGCAGAGTCATATGACTCTGCAACCATCGTGCTTGGGCGTGCTCTCGCCCTTAGCACTACAACGCTAGAAAACATTGAAGCACTTCCTGAGTTGGGACAGTTTGATGCCTCGTAGTCTGAGTTCACGACGCCGCCGCTTGCAGTGGCCACGATCGGCCCGCTGGTTAGACTCCTGCCAGTA
>VGYW01000334.1 GCA_016872875.1 Planctomycetota bacterium
CAACGCCTTCAGACGCCGTGCATCCATGGTCGTTCTCTCCGGGGCTCTCTGGCCTGAAAACAGTCCCCCCGGAGTACTTAATCGGGGAAATCCTCGAAAACTTTAGGCCTTTTTTAGCGTTGTAGTGCTAAGTCTTGGAAACGGGAGAGTCGCTCGATGGCACGTGAGGATTCCAGGTAACCCGGGGGCCGCGAGGTCACTCGTGGACTCGCGTCCTTGGCTTTGGTTCCAAGGTCTGACCCTCGATCCGAATCCCGGGCGTGCTCACGCGGACCTTTCATAGAGCACCCTCCCCTCCCGCAGCGCCGTGTTGATGAAGTGGGAGCGGACCCCCCGCCACTCGTCAATCTCGTCGGGTGTCCACCACACGACGTCCTTCGGCACGCCGAGGCCGGCGAGGGCGCGGTACAGCGGCACGGTGCGCTTCCAGCGCGGAAGCTGCGACGGCGCGACAATGAGGATATCCAGGTCGCTCTCCGGCCCGGCCTCCCCCCGCGCATGGCTGCCGAACAGGACTACGCGGTCCGGGTCAACCGTCCGCCGAATCCGCGCGACGACCTCACGGAGCAACTGATCGGGCTGACGCATCCGCATCTCCTCAGTCCAGGGCTCAGACCAGCATCATCATATACCTTGAGAGCGCAGCAGTCAAGGGCACAAGCCGTGAGGCACAAGGAGGGGTTGACTTCGGGGTGGAATGTGGTATGATGATTTGGAATACTGGAGAAACCCCATGAGCAGCACAAAGATCGCGATCTCGATGGAGAGGGAACTCCTGACCAAGGTAGATCGCCTCGTCAAGAGCCGCGTCTTTCCGAACCGCAGCCAAGCGGTGCGCAGCGCGCTCCGGGAGAAGATCGAGCGGCTGGAGCACACCCGCCTCGCCCGCGAGTGCGCGAAGGCCGACCCGAAGCTTGAGCAAGCTATGGCGGAGGAGGGCTTTGCCAAGGACATGGAGGAATGGCCCGAATACTGAGAGGGGACATCTTCTGGGCCGATCTCGGTCCTGTACGAGGCCATGAGCAAGCTGGATTCCGCCCTGTGCTGGTCCTGAGCCGCGAGGTTTTCAACGAGCGCATGGGGATCGTGATCGCCATGGCTCTCACGAGCCAGGAGCCGCGCCTAGGCTTCCCGCTCACGCTCGAGATCCAGAGCGCGAGGCCGCCCAAGCAGTCGTGGGTGAAGATCAGCCAGATTCGCACCCTGTCCGTGGGGCGCCTGGGCGCCCGCCTCGGCCACCTCTCCCCCGAAGAAGTGACCCAGGTGGTCGAGGGCCTGAACGAAATCGTCGGCGACCATTGAGATGAGTCGCAAGCGGAATCCTCAGGACACGCTCCGTGCCGGACGAGCTCAAGATTGACCTTCACGAGGTGGCGCGCGACCCGCGAGCGATCGAGCGGGAGCTGCGCGAGGCGTTTGAGGAGGCACAGCGGCTCAGGGTAAAATGCCTCCAGATCGTCCACGGGAAGGGGACGGGGCAACTCAAGCGGCGGGTGGACCGCTTCCTTAAGGAGCCGCAGGTGAAGGCGGTCACGCGCAACATTGACCACGATTCGAAGAACTGGGGGCGGCTGTTTGTGTACTTCCGGTGGGCGGACAAGGGCAGATGAGGATGGATGGATGGATGGATGATTGGATGGGTGGATGGGTGCCTGACAATCATCCATTGATCCACCCATCCAGTCATCCCCTGAGGAGCAACCACGGATGAAAGCTCAAGCGAGTCTAGCTCTGTTCGTCTTCAGCGCCGTCCTGGCCTCCCAGGCCGCAGAGATCTCCTCCCTCAGAGCAAGTTGGGAAGTGCCCGCCAAGTGCGACCCCTTCGGCGAGCCGCGCATCAAGGACCTCAAGGAGGAGTTGCGCCAGACGGGCTACCGCCTGGCCATCGCCATCCACCCCGAGAAGCCGCCCGACCCCAAAGGGGCCTATCCGCCCCGCGACCTCTACATCATCAAGGCCGACGGCTCGGGCCTCAAGCAGCTCACGGACACGGCGGACAAGGACGAGCGCACGCCCCGCACCGCGCCCGACGGCTCGATGTTCACCTACAACTACGGCGACTTCCTGGTGGACGCGAAGACGCTGAAGGCCCGCCCATACGACGGCTTCTACGTCTGGACGCCCGACAGCAAGCGCACCGTGGCCTGCGAGAAGCGCGGCATCGTCTACAAGGACGTCGCCACGGGCAAGGCGACCGAGCCGATCAAGGTCGAGCGCCGTGTGAGCGTGGTGGACCTCTCGCCCGACGGCAAGTGGTTCATCTTCGAGATCCGCGACTACCTGGGCTGCAAGTACACGATTGACGTGATGCCCTCGGAGGGGGGCTCCATCCGCAAGATGCCAAACCACCCCGAAAAGAAGGGCGAATGCCACCCCGCCTTCTCGCCCGACGGGGCCTGGATGTGCTGGAACGCTGGCGACAGCCTGGCCGTCCGCCGCTTCGACCCGTCGCTGCCCGACTGCACAGACGGCAAGATCACCACACTGCCCAAGGAGGCCATCGGGCAGGACCCGTGCGGGCGCTGGTCCCACTGCGGCCGCTACATCGCATACGTGAGGATTCCGCCCAAGGGCAGTTGGCGCGTCCACAGCCCCCTGTGCATCGTGCGCGTGGCCGATGGCGCCACGATGACCCTCAGCCCGCCCGGCTGGGTCGGCCACCATTGGGACTACGATTGGCTTCCTCCGGAATGAGGGGTTCCGCGTGCAAGTGTGCACGCCCTACCACTTGGTTGCCCTGGCCTTCGTTCTCGCCTCGTGTGGCGAGAAGGCGGCGCCGCCGACGCCACCGCGCGCCGACCTGACGACCAAGGGCGGCGTCAGACTGGCCATCCTCCCCGGCGGCGCCTTCACCATGGGCAGCGAGAGGAACGACGAGGGAGATGAGCCGGCCCACCGCGTCGCCGTGAGCGCCTTCTACATGGACACCCACGAGGTCTCTCAGGCCGACTACGAGCGGCTGATGGGCAGGAACCCATCGCTCTGGAAGGACCCCAAGAACCCTGTCGAGCAGATCCGCTGGCGCCAGGCCGCGGCCTACTGCAACGCGCGGTCGAGGGAAGAAGGGCTTCAGCCGGCCTATGACGAGAAGACGTGGGCCTGCGACTTCGCGGCCGACGGCTACCGCCTCCCCACCGAGGCGGAATGGGAATACGCCTGCCGCGCGGACACCACGACCGCCTGGTTCTTCGGCAGCAGCGCCATCACGCTCGGCGACTACGCCTGGTTCCGCGACAACTGCATGCGCACCCCGCAAGGCGTCGCTCTCAAGCGCCCGAATCCCTGGGGACTCTACGACCTCTATGGCAACGTGTGGGAGTGGTGCCACGATTTCTATGCCGAGGACTACTACAAGGCCAGCCCCGAGCGCGACCCCCGCGGCCCGGAGAAGGGCAACACCCGCGTCATCCGCGGCGGGGCGTGGAGCTCCAAGCCCACCCAGTGCCGCTCCGCCTACCGCGACCAGGAGTATCCCCAGTTCACCGACGTCTGCTTCGCCGCCGACCGCAACGGCCTGATCGGCTTCCGGTGCGTGAGGAGAGCCCCGTTGGCGCACACAGCGCAGTGAATGGCTCCTCTCGTCCCACATTGTGTGGCAAGTCTGCGGGGGAACACAAGCGCCACACGATGGGGTTGTGAGGAATCGCACGGACATGCACGGACGGGCACGGACGGACACCCCGTCGCCCGGGGCCTCAGTCCGTGTCAGTCCGTGTTCGTCCGTGCGTCTTGGCGCAAGCGCAGTCCTACTTCTGCCCGCCGTTCGGTTGTGGCGGCTTGCGCTTGAGGGCGAAGTCGAGGATGGCCTCGGTGAGGATGCGCGCGGCCGGCTCGTCGGTGGGGCCGGTGACGCGGATGAGCGGGAGGTTCGCCTCGAGATACGGCACGATGTCCTTCGGGATGAAGGCGACCTCGCGGGGGTTCCTGACGCGCATCGAGTAGTCCACGCTGCCGCCGGGCACGCTGTAGCCCTGGAAGACGAGCGCGCCGCCGCCGTAGGGGAGGGTGGCGGTGGCCCCGATGCGTCCCTCGGCCAGCTCGAAGGGGGCCTCCATCCGCTCGAAGGTCACGTCGCGGAGCTCGGGCCGGCGGCTCCAGTCGGCCAGGAGCCTGAAGAGGGGCGAGCCGACGATACGCAGGCGCGCCAGGTCGAGCTGGCCTTTGCCCGCGAGGGTGGCCCGCACCTGGGCGGGGCTGGTGCCCGACGCGGTGAACCGGCTCTTGAGCGAGGCAAGGAAGTCCATCGCCTCCGGCTTTCCGCCCACGACGGCGGTGATGATGCTGATGAGGGGCAGCCGCGTGGCGGCGGGGATGCCCTGGTCGAGGGGCACGCGGTCGAGAGCCAGGTCGAGCTCGTGGCGATGCTCGGCGTCGAGGCCCAGCCGCCAGGTGGCCGCGAGGGTGCCGCTCGCCGGGCGGTCCCTCGGCAGCCCCGCGAGCGCCCTCAGCCCATCGGGCCACTGCGCGAAATCAGCCTCCGCGCCGACCGTGAGGCCGCCGACCATCGGCGGAAGCGAGCCGTCTGAGTCGATCCTCCCCTTCGCGGGGTCCGCTTGGCGGACCGAGCCTTTGCCTGAGACGCGCACCCCGGCCGTCTCGAGGGCCAGGAGGGAGAGCTCAGCGGACAACTCCTTGATTGAGAACTTGCTCTCCAGGTCGAAGCGTGCGGGTGGCAGGGGTGCGAGCGAGCCGTCGTCGAGCCTGGCCGCGCCGTCCGCAAGCGTTGCTGTGGCGGTGAGCCTGGCCTCGGCCATCTCGCCCTTGAGCGAGACGTCGAGCGAGCCTTGTCCCGCGGCGAGGCGGGTGCCTGGCAGGCCGCCCTTCGCGAAGTCGCAGCGCGCCGTCGCCCGCACGTCCAGGAGGTAGTTGTCCATCGAGAAAGTCGGCGCGCTGCCGTCGGCCACAATCTGCCTGAGCGAGGCGGTGAGCTGCGCCGCTCCGCCTGGTTGCGTGGCGATGGTGAGGTCGAAGTGTGGCTTGAAGGGCGAGAACTCGCCAGCGAAGGTGGCGGCGAGGGTGCGCGAAGGCCCGACAAGGCCGAGTTGTGGAACCTCGGGCAGCCCGTAGAGCTCCAGCGTGCCCTTGCCTTTCACGCCGTGCTCGGCCCATGCGTCGAGGCGCAGATACGCATTCAGCTTCGCCTCCTTAAGCACACTCGGGATGGCCCGCCGCGGCTCGAGTGCCGCGGCCAGAGTCCCCACTGCAAGCGATTGCACTTCGAGGTATACATTCGCCCTCTCGAAAGCTTCCGTGCCGGGTGAGAACTCCAGGTGGCCGACAAGGGTTGCGTCGCCGTACAAGAGGTGGCCCGCGGAGAGCCGCACCGGGCGCCTGCCACGCTCCAGAGGGCCGACCTCGGCGTCCGGCACGACGGCCCACACCTGGGCGCCGCTTCCACGGTCATGGTAACGCACCAGGAGCTCACTAATCCGAAGGCATTCGTAGCGGAACTCCGGCGGAGGCCTGTTGGCGAGGTCTTGAGTGTTGAGGGTCCCTTGCTCGTCGCGGACCAATCTCAGTTCGGCGTCCTCGGCCTCCACGATCGAGAAGTCCCTCCAACCGGCGAAGAGG
This sequence comes from Planctomycetota bacterium, assembly GCA_016872875.1. Next base: position 5,572 of record VGYW01000334.1, read on the forward strand.
GAGGGGCGGCCGGCCACAAGAGACTTGATACGCAGAAAGTCCTCATCGCCGAAGCCGGGGCGGTCCTTGATGGAGATGCCGCGCGCCCGCAGGCCCGAGAGGAAGCTGAAGCGCGCGCCCTCCACCGTCACATCGCGTCCCAGGGCCTCCGAGATGCGGCGCGCGACGATGCGTCCCACGAAGCCCTCTGGCAGCAGGGGCGGCACGACGGCCACGAGGAGGACCAGGAGCGTGAAGGCCGCCTCCGCGGCCCAGAGCGTGCGCCTGAGCCAGCGGCGCTGACGACGAGGAGGGGCCTCCGGCTTCTGGTTCGGTGGGGAGTAAGCCACGGCGCCATACCCTCTCGAGGGGATGATTGGATGGGTGGATGAATGGATGATTGTCTGACACCCATCCACCCATCCATTCATTCATTCATCCCCGCCTGCGACGCGCACAACTGACAGCGGTGGGGTTCACAACTGTGCCTCCAGGCGCCGGCGGCTCTCGGGGTCGAGGGCTAGGATGTCAGGCACGTCGTAGCGGTTGCCCTCGACGTCAATGATGGTGAGGCGGCGGGGGGCAGGCTCCTTGACCTGGTCGCGGATGCCCTTGGTGAGGAACTTCCGCCGCCCGCGGTCGGTCTCGACGACCCAGCCGACGACGTCGCCGCGCGCGCGGCAGGCCACGATGCGCTGAATCTGCGGGACGAGGTATCGTCGGCGGAGCTCCTGGCGGGCGAGGTGGAGGTTCCCCGGCCCCAACACCGCGATGTCGCGCACGATGCCGACCTCCTTGCCGTCCTTGGCGATCAGCGAAATCCAGCGCTCCGGCTCGCTGAGGGGGAAGAGCCTGACGAGGGCGACCTCACGCCACTCGGCGGCGTCGCCCTCGCGGAACTGGAGCCTCGGGGCCTCGAAACGGAACTGGACTCCCTCGGGCTCGAGGAAGCGCAGCTCGCTGGAGGTTTCCTCGGGCATTGGGAGGCTGGGGCCGGAGTCGGCCGCCTTCGCCTCGCCGCCCATGTGATGCTCGTGAAAGCCCATTTGCGCTCCGCTCCTGTCGTCGTCGTCGTCGTCGTCGTCCTCGAATCCTCTGGCGCTGCGTCTCGCTCTCAAGCAGGGGCCTGGGAGGGAGAAGATCGAGAACGAGGACGACGACGACGACGAGGACGGTTGTTAGCGTTCCACCTCCCTCACCTTCGAGATCTCCTGATAGGTCTTCACCAATCGGCTGAACTCGCCGCCCTCCTTGGCCAGGAGCTCGTCGTGGGTGCCGGTCTCCACGATCTCGCCGTTCTTGAGGACGACGAGGCGGTTGGCGTTCCGCAGCGTGGCGAGGCGGTGGGCGATGGCGAACGTGGTGCGGCCCTGGACGAGGCGGGCGATGGCCTCCTGGACCTGTTTCTCGGTCTGGACGTCGAGCTGGGAGGTGGCCTCGTCGAGGACGAGGATGCGCGGGTCGTGGAGGATGGCGCGCGCGATTGCGAGGCGCTGGCGCTCGCCCGCGCTCAGGCCGCCGCCCTTCTCGCCGAGCCAGGTCTCGTAGGCGTCGGGCTTCCGCAGGATGAAGTCGTGGGCGTTGGCGATCTTGGCGGCGCGGATGACCTCCTCGCGCGTGGCGCCGGGCCGCGCGTAGGCGATGTTGTCGGCGATGCTCCCGCCGAAGAGGAAGGTGTCCTGGGGAACGACGCCGAGCTGGCGGCGGAGGTCCTCGATCCGCGCCTTGCGGCTCGGCACGCCGTCAATCAGCACCTCGCCTTCGTCGGGGTTGTAGAAGCGGCACAGGAGGTTGATGGTCGTGGTCTTGCCGGCGCCGCTCTGGCCCACAAGGCCGATCATCTCGCCCGGCTTGGCCTCGAAGGAGACGTTCTTGAGGACTGGGCGGTGCGGCTCGTAGCCGAAGGTCACGCCCTTGTATTCCACGCGGCCTTCGATGCGGGGCAGCGGGGCCGCATCGTCGGCGTCCTGGACCTCCGGCCGCTGGTCGAGGACCTCGAAGACCCGCTCGGTGGCGGTGAGGGCGCGGCTGCACCAGTTGAGGAGCTGCGACATCCAGCGCAGCGGCTCGTAGAACATCCGCGCCAGGCTCACGAACACGATCAGGTCGCCCACCGTCATGTGGTGGCGGAGCACGTCGCGCGCGCCGAGATACCAGACGAGGAGGGTTCCGAGGGTGATGAGGAGCCCGACGCCTGAGAAGAGGACGGCCCAGACACGCTCGACGGTGACGCCGGTGTCGGCGAGGTCGCGGCTGCGGGCGTCGAAGCGGGCGATCTCGCGCCGCTCCTGCGCGAAGGCCTTGACGATGCGAAGGCCGTTCAGCGTCTCGCTCAGGAGCGCGTTGAGCCGCCCCCAGTTGTGGAAGAGCCTGTGGACGTAGTGGCGCACCCGCTTCCAAAAGATGCCGGAGAGCGCCATCACCACGGGCGCCGGCACCAGGATGAAGAGCGCCAGCTTCCAGTTGATGGCGAACACGATGGCCGCGATGCCCAGGATTTGCAGGATGTTGATCACCAGCTCCTGCGAGCCCCAGACCAGAAACGCCTGGAGCTGGCCGGTGTCCTGGTTCACCCGCGAGATGATGGTGCCCATCTCGCCCTTGTCGTAGAAGCTGAGCGAGAGGAACTGGAGGTGGCGGTAGAGCTGGCAGCGGATGTCGTGCGTGATGCGGTTTCCGAGCCAGGCGGCGAGCCAGGCCTGCGCCACGCCCAGGAGCGTGATGAGCAGGTGCGCCACGAGCGCGGCCAGGACGATGATGCCCAGGAGCCGCAGGTCCCCGCCCGGAATCAGCACCTTGTCGAGCAGCGGCTTCTGGAGCCAGGGGATGAAGAGGCCGAGCGCCGTGCCCACGGCGGCCATCGCCGCGAGCGCGGCGGCGGAGGCGAGGTAGGGCCTCAGGTAGCCCAGGAGGCGCCGGAGCGCCCGGCTCTTCGGCACGCAGATGGGGCAGACCTTCGTCCCCTTGTCGAAGGGCAGGCCGCAGGTGGGGCAGCGTTTGGCCTCGTCGGCGGGCAGCTCCGCCTTCTCGCCCTTCAGCCACTTCTCGAGCACCTTCGCGGCGGTGGCGAAGCGCGGGAAGCGAGCCGCCGAGTAGCGCACGAGCTCGAGGCGGACTCCGTTGTGGGAGGCCTCGAGCGCCCCGCCGCCGAAGTAGCTCTCGGCCTTCGGCTCCTTGAGTTCCGCGAAGGGCACCTCCAGGCGGACCGCGGGCGCGGCCCCCTCGTCGAGGGCCACCACGAGCACCTTGTCCGCCGTCACCACGAGCAGCTCGCGCCCGAACGCGCCGTCGGGGCGCAGGTCGGCCTCCACGGCCAGCCGCACCGGCCCCTCCACCCTCAGCCCCTCGGGCACCGGCTCGTTCCACATCGGACGTCCCCTTGCTCGCCAACAGCCAGTCCTATCATCTTCCCTTTTTCCCCGCCGAAGTGCAAGGCCATCCATGCCCGCAACAGTGGGAGAGGTTGGCAAGCGGGACGCTTGCCGCTACATCGCCCGGAGCAGGGGGTCTCGCGGATTTGCCCGTTCTTTCGCTTGCAAAAACGTGGGGTGGTGGTATAATGAAGGAGCCGACGCCGGGATGGCGGAACTGGCAGACGCGCTAGGTTGAGGGCCTAGTGGCCACATAGGCTATGGGGGTTCGAATCCCCCTCCCGGCACCATCGCCCCCTCCATGCCCATCCCATAGAGTGCGGCACCGTCGGCCGTCGAGCGCGTTGGGGTCTCCTGGGCATGGAGAGGCCCCGGAGGGGACACGGCCTGGTTCCGGGGCCTTGGGCGCGGGGTCACTTGACCTTTATGGCCTCGACCGGGCACTCGGGGACGCAGCTCTCG
>VGYW01000335.1 GCA_016872875.1 Planctomycetota bacterium
GGGGCCTTTTCCCAGGGCTCCCTTCGGTCGCCCTGGGCTACGGCTCAAACGCCCCCATTCGGGGGCTAAACCCCAGCCGCCAGAAGATGTGGGCAAAGATCAGGGCGAAGCCCTGGGAAGGGGGCGGTAGGTAGGCCAGCCCTGAAAGGGCGTACTATGCGGTTCCGGGCGCCACATCCTGCCCAGGGCGGGTAGTACGCCCCTACAGGGCTGAATCTGGCCGCTCGCCTGTCCCAGGGCTTCGCCCTGGGCTGCTATAGTACGCTCCGTTCGGAGCTTCGGCGCCGAAGGACCTTACCAGACTTCGGGGCCATACTCTCATCCGGCTCGGCGGTTGAAATCCCAAGCGGTTGTTTGTAGAGTGTTGGTTACGAATGGGGAGAGCGCGAGAGGTTGCCACACGAAAGGAGCCATGCTGTGAGAAGAAGACTGGCCATTGGGGCGCTGTTGCTCGCCATGGCCGCGGCCCAGGCGGGCGAGAAGAAGGCCGTGCTCATCTTCGGCAACACGATGGGCTTCCGCCACGGCGATGCAATCAAGGAGGGCAGCCCCATCCTCCAGAAGATCGCCGAGGGACTCGGCTACGAGGCGGTCGTGAGCGAGGACCCCGCCACGCTCGACCCCGATGCGATCAAGCGTTGGAGCCTCCTCATCTTCAACAACACGACGGGCGACCCGACCGCCGAACGGAAGCTGGTGAAGGAGGAGGTTGACAAGGAGGGGAAGAAGCGCCCCGTCTACCAGACCGTCCAGCGCCCCGACCGCCGCAAGGCGCTCATCGAGCGGGTGAAGGAGGGCGCCGGCTGGATCGGCATCCACTCCGCCGCCGACTCGCTGTACGACTTCAAGGAGTTCAACGAGATGGTCAATGGCTGGTTCTCCGGCCATCCCTGGGGCGGCAAGGTGAAGGTGACTATCGAGGAGCCCGACCACCCGCTCATGAAGCCCTTCGGCAAGGGGCCGTGGGAGGTCAGCGACGAAATCTACCAGTTCCGCAACTACGACCGCACCCGCGCGCGCATCCTCATGAGCATCTACCGCCCGAGCGTCAACGTCCTCGGCGGCAACCGCAAGGACCGCGACTACGCGACCTGCTGGATCAGCACGTTCGGCAAGGGCCGCGTCCTCTACCAGGCCCACGGCCACGGCGGCAACGTCTTCAAGATGCCGGAGTTCCAGGAGCACATGAAGCTCGCCATGCAGTGGGCGCTGGGCGATATCGAGGTGCCCGTGGAGCCGAGCAAGGTGGAGGACCCGAAGGTGGTTGCGGCGCGGGCACTCGCGAAACTCCTGGCGGCAAAGACCGACGAGGAGCGGATTGACGCGCTGGACCTCGTGGCTGTGGCGCCGAGCCCGGAGGCCCTGCCTCCTGTCACCGCCCTGCTCGACCCCACGAGCAAGACGGCCTCCTTTGCCGCCGACGCGGCGCAGGCCATCGCCGCCGCGTGTCCTGACCTCCCGAAAGACCAGAAGGTCGAGGCGCTCCGCAAGGCCCTGGCCTGCTGCGGGAACAAGCGCGACCTCCGCAAGCTCGTCAAGGGCCAGCTCACCCAGCTCGGCGTGACTGACCTCCCGGTCTATGCCCCGCCGGGCTTCGTCACACACTGGTTCGTCGCCGGCCCGCTGCCCAACAAGGACAGCGAGCTGATCGCCAGAGCCTACCCGCCCGAGAGCGGAGTTGACCTCGAGAAGGGCTTCGAGGCCGACGGCAAGCCTATCGCCTGGAAGAAAGTCACCAGCGACGACGAAGGCATGGTCAACCTCCGCAACGAAGTCTCCAAGGCCGACGCCGTGGGCGGCTACCTCTACGCCGAGCTCTCCGTCGAGAAGGAGACACCCGTCCAGGTGCTCATCGGCGCCCGCGACAGCTTCACCGCCTGGCTCAACGGCGAGAAGCTCGGCGAGGCGCAGGGCACCAAGGGCCTGCGGCCCGGCCAGTTCCGCTACAAGGCCGCCCTCAAGCCTGGCGCCAACAAGCTCCTCCTCAAGGTCTGCCAGACCAAGGGCGACTGGGGCGCCTGCGCCCAGCTCGTCGGCCCGAAAAATGAGAAGATCGACTTCATTGTCCGCAAGTAGGGCGACCAAGCTCCACTTCAGGCTCGGTTCCGGCACGGCGGCAAACCCTCGGAGGGGCCCAAAAAAAGGGTCCCTTGCGGAACCCTGGTCCAATGTTTAAGTGATCTAAGTTTAGCTGTGTTTATTATACACTCCCCCAGGCCGCCTGTCAAGCCGGCGCGCGAGGATTTCCGCTGAGGATGGCCCTCACAAGGGGGTGCTTCCGGTTCAGCCTACACGTTCGCGTAGGCCACTTGGGGTTCTTCGGGTTTTCCACGGTTTCCATCTCGACAATGCCGAGGTCAATGGCTTTCTGCAGTGCTTGTTGCAGGCCGGGTTCGCCCGCCAGTTTCTTCTGGTGCAGCCACTTGAGGGATACAAACCGGTTGGTTGCCTCCACGGTATCCAGCAACTGCACAAACGCAGCCCAGTCATGAGTGGCCTCGCCAGCCGGGACATGGACGCCACCAAGTTGAGGAGCCGGACGCGTACTGGCCCCGGAGCTGGTCAGTGCCTCGAGCTTGCTGGCCTCCTGCCGTGGCAGCAGGAAAGCCGTTTGGAGCGCCTCCAGCACTTGCCTCTTCACCTCATACTGCCTCTCCGCAGGGAGGTCTTTGAGGACGTCTTCCAGAACGGAAGTGATCCGATGGCGCTCGACCTCTTCGGTCGTCATGGCCTTCGTGCGCAACGATCTGCCGGCTTCGCCCAGAACCCACTCGATCAGGCGCGCCGTCACGCTGGCCAGGGTTGTTTCTGTTGTCTTGGAGGATGCCTCGATCCGTGAGATGATCTCGCTCAGCTTGGCGTAGAGCTCGTTGCCCATCAAGTAGAACTTGACTGACAGCCAGATCGCGAGGCATGATATGCCAATGCCCAGAAGGCCAATCACAATGCCTACGATCTCCACCATGCCATGTCTCTCCCTGCACTTGAGAAGTAAGGTGCCTACGGGTGGGCCCATGCCACCGCTCCCGCAACGGCCGGCTATTGTATCGAAGCGGCCAGGGGGAATCAACCCAGCCTGTCGGGCCGGGAGCCCCCTTGCGGGGGTCCCCGAGCCACGCCGCGGCCGGCGTGGCTAGTGCAGCTCCGGCCAGGCGTGGCCCGATTCGCAGGTGGAATTGACTGGACATCAGGTGTGGGTGTGGTATAATGTCTCAGACAAGTGGCGAGCGCCACGAGGGTCGCTCGCGGCTCGCGCGGTTGGCGACCGATTGGCGCGTGCAGGCCGTGCTGGCGGTGGTTGCCCTGGGCCTCGCGGTGGCCGTGGGGATGGCGCTCGCCAGGAGAGCGTCCCCACCCGCCGAGGGGTGGTGGCCGATCAACGCCTCGTGGCGGGCGGCAGCCGAGGGGGACGACGCGGCGTACATCGCCTGCTTCACGGGCCAGGCCCGCCAGGAGGCTGAGGCCAGGCTGGCACGCCTCGGCCGCGCCGCGTTCCAAAAGGAGCTCCGAGCGGCAGCCGAGGGCATCCTGGGCTTCCAGTGGGGTCCGCCGCAGCCGGCGCCAGACGGCGCCCTGCGGTTCCCGGTGAGCCTGTTCCGCAAGGACGAGACGGAGCTGCTCGATTACGTGGTCGTGAAGGAGGGGACGAGTTGGCGGATACGGTCGGTCGAGCCGCGCGGACGCACAGCCGCGTCCCCGCCCTACGGCGAACGGCTCGGCCAGCAAAGCAGTCAAGGAGACCAGAGGTGAACGCTGGAAGCCGATGGGTCGTTGCGGCCGGAGCGCTGGCCGTGTTGGCGCTCTTCACGTCGGGCGGCGCGGCCTTCGCCGCGGGCAGCGGGTGACCCGTCGCCGACAGCATGGCGTCCCGTGAGGCCGCCTCCGCGCCAGGCTCAGGCCCGTTCACCGGCATCACGCGCGGCGCCCTCAAGGCCGCCGCCTCGCCGCTCCAGCTCCCCATGCAGGTATTCAAGGGCGTCAGGCAGAAGAACATCTTCTATGGCTCCACCATCGGCCTCATCAAGGGCGTGACCAAGGGAGTCTCCGACCTCGTGGGCGGCAGCGTCCAGGTCGTCTCCAACGCCATCCCGCCGAACCCGCTGGAGCTTGTGACCCGGAAGCTGGCGTACATTAAGGCCGCAAAGGGACTCTGAAGCCGCCTGCCCATGGCTGCCGAGGGAAGTGATCCAGCAGGATTCATGAGGCGCGCGCTGCGTCTCGCGGAGCGCGGGCGCGGGCGGGTCGAGCCTAACCCGATGGTCGGCGCCGTCGTCGTCCAGGCCGGACGGGTCGCGGGGGAGGGGTTCCACGAGCGGTTCGGCGCCCCCCACGCCGAGCCGAATGCCATCGCGGAAGCGGGCGCCGCCTGCCGCGGCGCAACCCTCTACGTCACCCTCGAGCCTTGCACCCACCAGGGGAAGACTCCGCCCTGCGTCCCCGCCGTGATCGCCGCGGGCTTCGCGCGCGTCGTGGCCGCCATGATCGACCCCGATCCGCGAAACCAGGGGCGCGGGCTGGAACAGCTTCGCCAGGCTGGCATCGCAGTGGAAGCGGGCCTCCTGGAGCGCGAGGCCCAACGCCTCAACGCACCCTTCGCCAAGCTCACCACCCGCGGCCTCCCCTTCGTCACCGCCAAGTGGGCCATGAGCCTCGACGGCAAGAGCGCCACCCGCACGGGGGAGTCGCGCTGGATTTCCTCCGAAGCATCCCGCGAAGTCGTCCACACCCTTCGTGGCCAGGCCGATGCCATTCTTGTGGGGGTGGGCACCGCGCTGGCGGACGACCCGCTGCTGACGGCCCGGCCGCCCGGGCCGCGAACCGCCGTCCGCATCGTGGCCGACAGCCGGGCGCGCCTGCCGCTCGGGAGCCGGCTCGTCCGCTCCATTTCCGAGGCGCCCCTCCTGGTCGCCACCACGGAGGCCGCGCCCGCCGAGCGCCGAGCGGCCCTCGCCGCCGCGGGCGCCGAGGTGCTGGCTCTTCCCGCCGAGCGGGGCCGCGTGCCGCTTCAGGCGCTCATGGCGGAGCTGGGCCGCCGGCGCATGACCAACGTGCTCCTGGAGGGCGGCGGGGAGCTGTGCGCCGCCGCGCTCGCCGGCGGCCTCGTGGACAGGGTGCTCGCCTTCGTCGCCCCCCTGCTCATCGGCGGACGCGACGCACCCACGCCCGTCGGGGGCGAAGGCATCGCCGCCATCGCCCAGGCCATCCGAGCCAGGGAGTGGTCATTGAGCCAGCTTGGCGGCGACGCGCTCATCGAGGCCCGGCTATGAGCAGCCTGCCCCCTTGAAAGCTGACGGTTCGCTGGCCGACTGAGGCGGTGGCGGCCAGGTCGGAGCCATCGGCCTTGAGCTCCGGCGCGGCTCCCTTCTGGATGGTCATGACCACCATGAAATCGGCCTCGGGGGCCTCCGTGACGGCTGAGAGGGTGTTGCCAGAGGCCACGATGTGGAGGCCCGCGGGCGAGATGAAGCGGCCCTGAAGCGTGGCGCCCGCCCCGCCCTCGATGGTGAAGGTGGCGCCGTTGGCGGCGAGGGACTTGCCCTCGGTGTGGAGCCGCCAGCTCTTCTTCCCCCCGCCCTTCACGCGGTCAACGACGGCGAAGAGGGCCGGCGCGCCTGACGCGCCACTGTAGTCCACCGCGAAATGGCGCTCGGCCTGGACGCGGGGCGGGGACGCCCCGCCCACAGCTCGGTTGTAGACATCGGACATGTCGGCGCCGACGACGCCCGAGCCGTCGGGCTTGCCCTCGAAGTAGGTCACCTTCCCCAAGCCGTCGCCGTTGCTGCCCTCGACGTGGAGGGCCACCTCATCGGCGTAGTCCCACTGGCGTTTGTTGCCCACGATGCCGTTGGCCCAGGCGGTGCCGAGCCCCGAGATGCGGAAGCTGCCCGCCTGGGGATGGAAGTACGTGCCGCCGTAGGGCCACTCGGCTCGGTAGAACATCGTCGCCACGATGTCACCGTTCTCGCGGGGCGCGGAGGCCCCGCCCACGGCCCCGCCCACAAAGTCCCTGAAGGCGTTGCGGAACAGGAACGCCCCCTTGCGGCGGTCGGCGATGGCCTTGGGCATCACCTCCTCGGGCGGACGCGGCTTCACGTCGAGCGGGAAGTAAGCGAGGGCGAAGGCCAGCTCCTGGCACGAGAGCGTGCCGAGCTTGTCGGGCAGCAGCCGCCGGTTGAACTCCCAGACGAGCGCGGGCTGGAGCTCGGGGCGCGAGAGATGCGTGGCATAGCAGAGGTGCCGCGTGCTGAAGGGGGCGTCCGAGCCGCTGTAGCCGCCGCCTCCGCTGCCGCAGGTGCGCATCAACTGGAGGGGCATCGCCCATGCCAGGCCGCTGCCGGCCACCAGCGGGTGCCCCGTCACCGTCGGATACGCCGACGCCGCGGGGAGCACCATGTCCAGCGAGATCATCGTGTAGCCTTCTGGCTCGGTCTTCCAGGCGTGGTCGCCGATGGCGTGGGTGAACCAGAGGTTGACGTAGCGGCTGCTGGTGGTGAGGCCGAGTGGCACCTGGGGGGCCTCGCCCGTCTTCTCGTGTTGGGCCTTCAATGCGTCCCAGCGGCGCTTCTCGCGCTGGTAGCGCTCCCAGAGCCCCAGCCGCTGGCCGTGGTCGGCGGCGGTGAGCCACGGGCTGACCGCCGGCCCCGCGACCTCCAGAAGGAGGCGGTGCGTTCCCGGCTGGAGCGCCACGATGTCGCCGTCCGCGAACCGGCGCCCGTTGATCGCGAGGCTGGCCGAGGCATTCTCGCCCACGGGGATCCGAATCTGGGCTCCCTGCTCCTTGGCGGTCTTCAGGAAGCCGAAGAGGTAGTGGCGGGAGCCGGCCGGGGCCTCCGTGAAGCGGATGACGCCCGGGAGCTTGAGGAAGGGCGGCGTCTTGTGGATGGCCGATTCGGGAAGCCGGGCGAACTTGAGGGTCTTCCCCTCCCACGCGACCGCCGTGCCCTCCTGTGGCGCGTCGGGCAACCGGGGCGTCTCCGCCCCGCCTCCTGCAAACGGGCCAATGACCAGCCACTCCCTCAGAAGCTCACCATCCATGAAGTCGGCGGTGGGCGTCCCACCATCGCGGGGCGCGGAGGCCCCGCCCACAGGCGCGACGACGGCGGCGGGCGGCTGCGCCTTCGGCTCCGCGAGGTCGAAGGGGCCTTTCTCGCGCAGGCCGGCCAGCGTGATCATCACGGCCGGGCCGAAGCTGATCGCGCACCAGTTGCTGTTCGCGCTCAGGCAGTTGTTGCCCAGCCCGAAGCGGCCCAGGGCCTGTCCCTCTCTCACCACGTAGTCGTTGAACTCCTTGACCTCGGCCTCCGTCATCGCGGGATAGGCCAGGTCGTAGGCGAGCGACACGGGGAGCATCTTGCGGGCAGAGTCGTGCTGGTGCCCGACCGTGTAGGCCTTCATCCCGTGGCGGAGCACCTGGATTGCCTGCCGCGAGTAGCCGGGGTCGTCGAGGAGCAGGCCGAGGAGTCCCCAGGCGATTGCGTGGTCAATGCCCTGGCCGTCCTCGTTCACCTTGGCCCGCAGTGCCTTCACGATGGCGCGGCCGAGCTCGGTCTGGGCGCGCTGGCGCATCCTGGGCAACTGGCTCTTTCGGAAGAGCAGGCGCGGGTGCTCGCCCGGCTCGACCGCCCAGGGGGCGAAGGCGCTCTCCGGCCACTCCTGGGGGACCACCGTGACATCCCCCTTCACGTCCTGGCCGTTGAACCCGCCGTGGTGCGAGCCGACGTAGCCGGCCTCGGTCTCCCTGAGTTCGACCTCATACTTCCCGAACCCGCCCTGCACCCAGTTGTCGTCGGCGATGCAGACCTCCAGCCTGAGCTTCTCTCCCTCGCCCCTCTCCACGATCTCCCCCTCGTGGTCGCCCTGGTTGTAGGTGGTGGACTTTCCCCAGAAGTCCTTGAGCCACTGGCCGCGGTGGCGGAGGAGGTTGAGCTCGAGGGTGTGGCCGGGGAGGGCGCGGCTGCGCTTGCCCCCAATCAGGGCGTTGTGGAGCAGGAGCTTCGCCTGCCCGTTCGCCGGCAGCTCCTTTGGAACGGGCGGGAGCTCCACGGGCGAATAGGGCGTGAGGTCAGGGACCTCCACGATGCGAAGCTCCGCTGGCTCGCGGGGCAGGGACGCCCCGCCCACATCCGTGGTGGCGGCGAATTGCTCCGTGGCGCGCTGGAGCGCGGCCTCGGCCTGGGCCTCCCCCTTGCCTATCGCCTCGAGGACGCCCGCCCAGAGCCTGAGCTCGTCCTCGCGCGGGAAGGATTTCCAGGCGAGGACGTGGCGGGCCACCGGCTCGATGGCCGGCTTGCCGAGGAGCCTGAACGCCTCGGCGAGGGTCTTCTTGTGCTCGAAGGAGCAGCGGGGGTTGGCCAACTGGCGGCCGAGGGCCTCCGCCGCCGGCGCTCCGAGCTTGCCGAGGGCCGCGACTGCGGCCCGGCGAACCGCGTCGTCGAGCTTCGCGTCCCGCCGCTCTCTGGAGATGGGGTCGGCCGTGGCCAGGAGCTTGACCAGGGTGGGCACGGTCTGCGCGCCGCCGATGGCCGCGACGAGCTCGACGAGGGCTGGACGGACGTCCATCCCGCCGCCGTGGACCGCGGCGTCGAGGTCGTCGAGGGCGGGCGCGCCGATCTTGAGGAGGGCCTTGCGCGCCGCCTCGCGCACCTCGGCCTCGGGGTCGCGCAGCAGGGTCACGAGCTCCTTGGTCCCCTCTGCGTCGGGCACCTTGGCGAGGGCCTCGGCGGCGGCCACGCGCACGCCGAGGTCCTGATCGCTCAGGCGCCAGCGGACGTGTGGCATGGCCTTCGGCTCGCCGATCTCCCCGAGCGCCCACAGGCAGGCGCGGCGGACCTCCGGGTCGGCGTCGGTCAGGCAGTAGGGGATGAAGTCGGCCGCCTCGCGGTCCTTCAGGCGCCCCAGCTCGCGTGCCGCGGCCAGGCGCGTCGCCGGGTCGCCGAGCTGCTTGATGAGCGCGGAGGGCGCCACGGCCAGCTCGCGCGCCGCCTCGCCAAGCTCCTGCTTGGCCCGCGAGCGCCGCAGGTATGAGGGAATGATGATCCCTGCCACGGCGAGGATGAGGAACGCGATGGCAGAGATTTCAGCGATGGTCCGCTTCACGCCATGGGTCTCCTGGGGCCTCTTCTCCCCATGATTCTAGGCGCCGGCGGCCTTGGAATCAACCGGCGCTCCCAAGAGGGGTATGGCCCCCAATTCCGGTGAACTCCTCGGCAGCCCCCACGGGGTCGTACTATATCAGCCCGGGGCTTCGCCCTGGTCTTTGCCCACATCTTCTGGGGGCTGGGGTTTAGCCCCCGAATGGGGGCGTTTGAGCCGTAGCCCAGGGCGACCGAAGGGAGCCCTGGGAAAAGGCCCCGCCAGCGTAGAGCCCCCGAAGCGGGGCG
>VGYW01000336.1 GCA_016872875.1 Planctomycetota bacterium
GGCTTCTTCTTGGCCTCACCCCAGCTTCGTTCTTGTTTTGTTTCTTATGCTGGAAACTACAGAATCGGTAACGTACACCTGGCAATGGCCGACCCCGCATCCCAACGCCGGCTGGGGAAAAACCCGGTTCTTACGGCCTGATCCCAAAGGCCAACCCTCGTCCTCGTCGTCGTGGTCGATTCTCCGGGTTCTTCCTGTCCCGACGATTCGACGAGGACGACGACGAGGACGATTATGCACCCCAAGTCGCCGCTTGACGCGCGCTGGGCGCCGGGTACAATGCTCCCGTGGCCCCTCGGCGACGGTAACAAGGAAGGCGGCACTCGTGAAGTGAACGCACCTGACTTCATCCAGAAGTGGCGCAAGGTCCAGCTCACCGAGCGCGCGGCCTCGCAGGAGCACTTCCTCGACCTGTGCGCGCTGCTGGGACACCCGAGTCCCGCGGCCGCCGACCCCGAGGGGGCCTCGTTCACCTTCGAGCGCGGCGCCGCCAAACGCGGCGGCGGGGACGGCTGGGCCGACGTCTGGAAGAAGGGCTTCTTCGGCTGGGAGTACAAGGGCAAGCACAAGGACCTCGACGCCGCCTACGCCCAGCTCCTCCAATACCACGAGGCGCTCGACAACCCGCCGCTCCTCGTGGCGTGCGACATGGACCGCATGGTGGTGCATACCAAGTTCAGCGGCTTCCCCACCACGGCCCACGAGATCGCCCTTGACGACCTGGCGTCGGCGAAGGGCCTCGACCTGCTGCGCGCCGTCTTCTTCGACGTCGAGCGGCTGCGCCCCGAGCGGCCGGACAACGCGGTGACAGAGGAGGCGGCGCGGCACATCGCGGAACTCGCCCAGGGCCTCCGGAATCGCGGCCTCGAGCCGCACGCCGTCGCGAGGTTCCTCGACCGCATCGTCTTCTGCCTCTTTGCCGAAGACGTGGGCCTGCTGCCCCAGGGCCTCTTCTCGCGCATCGTGGAGAGGACGCGGGACGACCCGCCGCGCTTCAGCCGCATGCTCGCCCAGCTCTTCGAGGCCATGGCCCACGGCGGCGACTTCGGCATGGAGAGCATCCCCCACTTCAACGGCGACCTGTTTCTGCCTGTGGGCGGGGCGTCTCTGCCCCGCGAGGAGAGAGACCGCGGGCCGGAGACGGCCCGCCCACAGCCCCAGCCCGCCGGCGGCCCTGCCATGGAGCTTACCGCCGGCGAGATCGAGGCCGTCTACGCCGCCACGAGGCTCGATTGGAGCGCCATCCAGCCCTCCATCTTCGGCACACTCTTCGAGCGGGGACTCGACCCCTCGAAGCGCTCCCAACTCGGCGCACACTACACGAGCCGGGAGGACATAGTGACCCTGGTCGAGCCGGTGGTCATGCAGCCGCTGCGCCGCGAGTGGCACGAGCTGCGGGCCACGCTCGACTCCCTCCTTGCCTCGGGCAAGAAGCCCCCAGTTTGTAGTGCGGGCTTCAGCCCGTCTCTTCCCGCAGCGACAAGCGGCTCGCTTGTCGCTCAGCCACGGCCTGAAGGCCGCACTACGAACGTGAAGACGCTCCGGGGCGCGGCGCTGAAGAAGGCCCGCGACGAGGCCGCTGCACTCGTCAACCGCTTCCGAATCCGCCTCTCGCAGGTCAAAGTCCTCGACCCCGCCTGCGGCTCGGGGAACTTCCTCTATGTGACCCTCCAACTGCTCAAAGACCTTGAGAAGGCGGTCATCACCTATGCCGCGGACCACGATCTCGGGTCGTTCTTCCCCTATGTCCTGCCCACGCAACTCTACGGCATCGAGATCAACCCCTACGCCTTCGAGCTGGCCCAGATGACCGTCTGGATCGGCCACCTTCAGTGGAACCGCAACAACGGCTTCGACACCCGCGAGACCCCCATCCTGCGCCCCATGCGCAACTTCGAGTGCAAGGACGCCATCCTCGACGTTCGTAGTGCGGGCTTTAGCCCGTCTCCCGGCGAGGCCAAGATACCGCCTGAAGGCGGCACTACGAACGCTCTCATCCCGCACGTAGTTCCGCCTTTAGGCGGCGCTTCCTCTTCGGCCCCCTCCCCGCCCCCAAGACCGCCTGAAGGCCGAACTACAAACCAGGAAGGACCGCCTGAAGGCGGGACTACATACGCCGAGCCCGAATGGCCGCGCGTGGACTTCATCGTCGGCAATCCCCCCTTCCTGGGCGGGAATAAGGTACGCCAGGAATTGGGCGACGAATACGTCGAGGCGCTGTTCAGGGTCTATGAGGGGCGGGTCCCGCCCTTCGCCGATCTGTGCTGCTACTGGTTTGAGAAGGCCCGCAAGCAGATCGAGGAAGGGAAGTGCCGGCGAGCCGGCCTGCTGGCGACTCAAGGAATCCGCGGCGGAGCCAACCGCGAAGTGCTCAAGGGAATCAAGGCTACGGGCGGCATCTTCTTCGCCCAAAGCGACAGGCCTTGGGTGCTCGACGGAGCGAATGTCCACGTCTCGATGGTGGCCTTCGACACGGGCCAGGAGAAGGCCATCTCCCTCGACGGGCGTGCTGTGCCGTTGATCAATCCGAATCTCACGGCGGTCGCCGATGTAACAACGGCGTGCGCTGTGCGATCTAGCCTTGGCGTCTGCTTCATGGGGCCTTCGGCGAAAGCCCCCTTCGACATCCCAGAAAGCCTGGCGGTTCAGATGCTGCGAGCAGGCGGTAACGTGCATGGCCTGCCCAACTCGGATGTGATCAGGCGGGTGGCCAGCGCAGTGGACCTCGTGAAGAAGGACCGTTCTGTCTGGACCATCGACTTCGGATCAATGGCCGAAGAGGTCGCTTCCCTCTATGAAGCCCCCTTCGAGTATGCGCGGAAGGTTGTCTACCCGTTGCGTGCAGAGAACCCGAGGCAGACCAACAAGAATTGGTGGCAATACGAACGACCCAGGGTAGATATGCGAAGAGCACTCTCGGACGTCCCTCGCTTCGCTTCCACGCCCGGCGTTGCCAAACACCGCATCTTCGTGTGGCGCGGACCTGAGGTGTTGTGCAATCAGGGCACTCTCGTCTTCGCCCGCTCGGACGACTATTTCTTCGGCCTCCTGCACTCGCGGCTGCACGAGGTGTGGGCGCTGAGGCTGGGGACACGCCTCGAGACCAGGCCCCGCTACACCCCGACAACCTGCTTTGAGACATTCCCCTTCCCGCGCCCGACGCCGGAGCAGGAGGCGGCGATAGGGGAGGCGGCGCGGGAGCTGAACGAGCTGCGCGAGGCGTGGCTCAACCCGCCGGAATGGACTCGGACCGAGGTGCTGGAGTTCCCCGGCACGGTGGGGGGGCCGTGGACGCGCTACATAGTGCCCGAATCTGTGGGCGGGGCCTCCGTGCCCCGCGTCTCCGCTTCTCCCTCTTCGCGGGGGACAGAGCCCCCGCCCACAGCAGAGACGCCCCGCCCACAAGTGGGTGTGGGCCTCGTCCGCTACCCCCGACTCGTCCCCCGCGACGGCGAGTGTGCGGCGAAGCTCAAGGCGCGGACGCTGACGAATCTCTACAACGAGCGCCCGACCTGGCTTGACCTGGCACACCGGAGACTCGACGCGGCCGTCTTCGCCGCCTACGGCTGGGACGCCGCGATGGGCAACGAGGAGATTCTTGAGAAGCTGCTGGCCTTGAACCTTGAGCGAGCCGCGGCGGAGAGCGCGGGGCAGTGTTTCGGTGCCTGGCACCCATAAGCCATTGCCTTTCAAGCGGTTAGAAGCCATTGGCCGGTGGTGTCAAATCTTCAAATATCAATTATCGCGGCGGGCGCTCACGCATGTCTCTTTCACGTTCCCCTTCTTCTGCCCTGCCCTGAGTGTGGTGCATGGCACAGCGAGAACGGGGGACGAGTTCAACCCAGGGGCAAGTAGGTGACCGTTCCCGCCCACTCCCGGTCAAGGCTGCACTCCGCCATCAGGAGGATTTCCTCGATAGCGGTCGAGACGGCGATTCTGCGGCCCACGGCGAGCACGCCGGCCACCGGCTTGCCTGCTCGGAGAAGGCGCTCAACTTCCGGCACGATGGTCCTGAGGTCGTGGGTGAGGAGGATGCGGCCCTCCCGAGCGGCCCAGTCGAGGATATCGCCGTCGGCGGCTCCCGAGAGGCCCACGTCCTGAACACGCACGACATCGAGGTCGGGCTTCCGCCGCCGCAGGCCGTGCAGGATGTGGTTGTTGAAGTTCTCGTCGGCCGCGAAGCGCAGCATGGGCTACTTGCTCCGCGCCCGGCGCGCGAGCAGGCGCGCCCGAATGCCGTTGGGCGGCCAACGCCGTTCCGCTCGCTCCCTGGCCTTCCGCTCCTGCCGCTCGGCTTCGCGGAGGTACGACTCGACCTCGGGTTGGTGGCGGAGGTAGTAGCCGATGGCCGCATAGGCGTCGGCGAGGTCCAGAGCAGGGTATTGGGCGACGATCTCCTCGGCGCTTGCCCCTTCAAGGAATGCACGCACGACGCTGTCGAGTGTGACGCGTGTTCCGCCGATCCGCACGACGCCATGTGCATCCTTGGCCAGAGGCGCCGCTTCTTTCGCTATGGTGAACGCCATGGGTTTCCCCTTTCGTCTTGCCCGATTATACGTCCCGCCCAACACGCCGTCAAGGGCATGGCCTGTCGGCTGCTTTGATCTGGCAGCAGTTTCGGTGCCTGACACCCATAAGCCATTGCCTTTCAAGCGGTTAGGGCGGCAGGATGTTCTTGCTGCTTCTGGCTCTAGGCACCGAGAGCCGGATGGAACAGCCGGGACGCGGGGCGCGGAGGCCCCGCCCACGGGCGAGCCGCCCGTCCCTACGCCGAAGTCGTGGCCGCCCCATACTGTATCACGCCCCCGCGGTGGGGGCGAGGTTGATTCAGAATGGCGGGAAGGCCCCGGAGCCGCCCGGTACGCCAAAGCGCCCATAGTGGGTCAAACGACCGCGCGCAGGTGATACAGTATGGGAGAAACGGCCAGGGATGCGTCCGGATCGCCAAAACACCCATAGTGGGTCAAACACCTGTGTCGCGCAGGTGATACAGTATGGCGGGACCGCCCCGGAAGCGTCCGGATCGCCAAAGCGCCCATACTGGATCAAGTATCAGGGCCGCGGAGTTGATTCACTATGGGGGACGGGGGCGGTGGGTGAGGAGCTGTGCCCGGCGCTACTCCTGGCCAGGTCAGCTACGGCAAGGCGGGCTTTGCGGCGAGGCGGAAGGCGTCGAGGACGGGGGAGGCGGCGCCCTCTTTGCCACGGCTGAGGTCGAAGCGGATGCGCACCAGCCGGCCAACCTTGAGCTGCGCATCGAGCGGATAGGCGTTCACGCCATCCCGGATGTCGAGCTGCGTTCGGCCCTCGGTCGTCTTGAAGTCGTCGTTTGAGGTTTCGACGATGGCGGTCGTGCGGCCGCCATTCAGGTCCGCGGCGACGGTCAGTTGGGTCGGGGCGGCAGGCACGGTCCAGTCGCAGATGGGGCTCTGGTAGGTGCCGGAGGGGGCGGTTGGCTTCAGGACAACCGAGCTGCCGTAGGGGCCGAGGAAGTCAATGCCCGTGGCTGTGGCCGCGGCGCCGAAGCTGGCGCGGAGGTTGAAGTCCATCACCCAGAGGAGCGGCGGGGCAACGGGCTGGCCGAGGGGCTCGACGCGAGGCTTGCCGCCCTCGATGGTGACGCGGTGGCGGCGCCCTTTGTAGAGGACCTCGGCCTCGGCACGGGGCCAGGCGGCGGGGAGGTGGGGCGTGACCTCCAAGCGGTCCCAGGTCGGCTCGATGCCGAGGATGCCGTGAACCGCCGCGGCTGGGACGACGGCCATGTCGGCGAGGTAGGGCTCGCCGTCGCCGCTTTGCATCTCGCCCTTGATGTTGGCCGCGTTGTCGCCGGCCCAACCGGTCTGTGCGGCGCGCTGGGCGAAGAGGCGGAGGCGGCGCCAGGCCCCGTCCGCGTCGCCGGCGCGGGCGCGGGCCACGACCTCCCAGTAGGTCTGGCACAGGAGGCTGCCGCCGTTCATATACGTGCCGAAGGCCTGCCAGCGGTGGGGGTTGAGGTGGGCGGGGACGGGCCAGAGTGCGGAGAGGCCGGCGAAGCCCTGGTAGCCGTGGTCCTTTTCGAGCTGCGCGATGCGGGCGTCGGCGGTCGCCACGATCTTGCGGGCCTGCTCCGGCGAGGCGATGCCCACGGCGATGGGGGGCCACTGGCACAGGTCGCAGAAGTAGGCCACCTCCTTGCCGCCCGCGTCTATCCAGTCGAGGTAGCGCGGGCCGCCTGGAAGGTCATCTCTCCAGAGGACCGCGTTGAAGGCGGCCTTGAGCGAGGCGGCGAGGTCGCGGCATTCGCGGGCCTTGTCGTCGCGCCCCGCGGCCGCCTCCATGTCGGCCAGGTCGCAGGCGGCCTTGTAGAAGAAGGCGTTGTAGTAGGCGTTCACGCCGCTGGTGGTGATGGCGTCGTAGTACCAGTGCGCGCCCGTGGCGTCGAGGCGGAAGAGGCCGCGGTCGTTCCGCCGCCTGGCGAAGTAGCCGAGCATCCGCTCGAGGGTGGGGAGCGCCTGGCGGACGAAGGGCAGGTCGCCGCTGTGGAGGAGGTAGGCGCGTGCGCCGATGATCGTGTGGAGGTTGTCGTCCACCCACTCGCCGCCCTGGTTGTAGCCGAAGTGCGCGCGGCCCTCCTTGTCCACCACGCTCAGGATGTGCGCGAGGTGTTCGCGGAACGCGCTCGCCGCGTCGTAGGGGTGGGAGGATGGCTTTCCGGCGGCCGGTGTGCCTGCGGCGAGCGCGAGGCCGTACATCCAGCTCGAGCCCGCGTAGTACCAGCCGTCGCTCTCGTTGCCGAAGTCGAAGCCCTTCTGGTCGTTGACCGCGCCGCCGTTGAGCACCGAGGCATAGAAGTCCTTCAGCGCCGCCTCCGCCGCTACGTCGGGGAGTGAGACCGCGAGCTGATAGCCGGTGGTCAGCTTGTCTGCCGCCCGGATCCTCAGCTCGATCTCCTCACTCTGGCCCTTCCGGCGCGTTTCGGAGGAGGCGACGCCCGTGCAGGCGCCGGCCTCGCTGAGGCGCGCGAAGCTGCCGCGGCGATAGAGGTGTCCGCCCCGCACCTCGAGCCGCAGGTCCACGGGCGCCTGCCAGGTGGTCCAGAGCTTGAGGACCGCCCAGGTGTCGCGGTCGCGAACCGTCACGAGGTGGTTGTCCGAGACTCGCCCTGGCGCGGGTTCGAGGGCATAGAGGCCGCTGGGCCGCGCGGCCAGGCGGAGCGGGTCGTGCCAGAGGGTGCTGGTGACGGAGTTCTTCCAGCGGCGGGCGTCGAAGCCGAAGAAGAGCGCCGGGCTGCCCGACAGCACGAACGTCGCGTCCCTCTGCCATCGGCGGGAAATCGTCCAGACCAGCTCTGCCCCGTCGCCCGGCGCAGAGAGCGTCCAGTCCTCGGTCGCCACAGGCTCGGCATCGCCCGCGGCCGAGAGCTTGACGCCGGAGATGCGCAGCACGGCGCGGTCCAGCTCCGCCTTGTCGGGAGCGGTGAGGCGGCTCTCGTAGCGCCGGCCGTCCTGAGCGACGACGTAGGAGTAGCCGCCCCTCGCCCAGGGCCTCATGGCGCTCCGCGCCAGGAGGGATTGGGCGGTCAGCCCCTTCGGGCCGCGAAGGTAGAGCCGCACGAGCGCGGGCGCGGTCGTGTTCACCTCGGCCTTGCCGAACGCCCCTTCGAGCGCGACGATTTGGGGCGAGCGGCCGGGCGCCTCGATCTCCACCTCGCCCAGGCAGAGATAGCCGGGATACTTCGCCCCGGGCTGGCTCCCGTCGGGGAAGAGGATGCGAACAAAGCGAGCGGAGACGCCGTCCGGGAGCGCATAGCGCCACTGCCGCTCCGCGTCGTAGGGCTGCCCGTCGCGGGGGAGGTCGGCCGGGCCGATGGCGAGTGCGTCCTTCCACGAGCCCTCCTCGCCCGTCAGGCTGGTCTGGATGACGGCTCTCGCCGGCGGGCAGTGAACCTTGTCCTGGTATCGTGCCCAGACGATTCGGACGGCCTTGACGGGGAACGGCCGCCCGAGGTCCTGCTGCCACCACGCCCCCTTGTCGCGGTTCTGGACGGTTTGCCAGTAGTTGTCGTTCTCGTCGCTCGCGCCGTCGGCGGCCTGCGCGGCGCCGTAGCCCGCCCCCCATTCGCTGGAGGCCATTTCCCCGGCGCCAGCCGGGACAACAAAGGCAACCGCCGCTATGAGCAACTTCTGCCACATGCAACATCTCCCGCTGTCGGGTGTCTTCAATCGTCCTCGTCCTCGTCCTCGTCCCTCGTCCTCGATTCTCTTCCCTCGTGGGGGAGAAGAGTCGAGGACGAGGACGAGGACGAGGGACGAGGACGATCAAGATAACACGGGGCGGACCTGGGCTTATACCCCTACAACTCCCTCGTCTTGTCGGGATACGGGCACAGGGGATTGACGACGCAGCGTGGGCACTCCGGTTTCCGGGCGTAGCAGCAGCGCCGCCCGTGGAACGTCATCAGGTGCGAGAAGAGCGTCCAGTCCTTCCGCGGCACGGCCTCCATCAGCTCCTTCTCGATTTTCTCGGCGTACTTCTTCTCCACGTTGTGCGGGTCGGCGAGGCCCAGGCGGCCCGCCACGCGGATCATGTGCGTGTCCACGATGATCCCCGGCGCCCCGAAGCAGTTGGCGAGCACCACGTTGGCCGTCTTGCGGCCGACCCCTGGCAGGTTCGAGAGCACTTCCATATCGGCGGGCACCTGGCCGCCGTGCTTCTCCGCAAGCTCCTTGCAGCAGGCCATGATGGCCCGCGCCTTGTTGCGAAAGGTCCCGCACGAGCGGATCATCCCCTCGAGCTCCTCCAGCGGCGCGGCCGCGAAGTCGGCAGCCCACCTGAACCGTGCGAAGAGCGCAGGCGTCGTCTTGTTCACCCGCTCGTCCGTACACTGCGCCGCCAGAATCGTCGCCACCAGCAGCTCCAGCGGGCTCGTGTAGTCCAGCAGGCACCTCGCGTGGGGATACTCCTTCTTCAGCCTGGCGACGATCTTCCTGACCCGGGCTTTCCTGTCAGCGGGCGCTCCCATGGATCTTCTCCTTACAGCCTATCTTCGCCACGTCTTGATCCTGCGCCCCATCTCCTCGTGGCGGATGGTGCGCTTCGCGCGGGAATCCGCGAGCCCGCGCTCGACCATCCGCGCGAACGCCAGCTCGCGGAGCAGTTCGTCGTAGCTGCTGTCGTCGGGCTGCTGCTCGAGGACAGCCTGCATCTGTTCTTTCGCTGAAGCCATCTCACACCTCATCTATCCGAGCGGGGTTCAGGTGAGAACGCGGGCACAGGCCCCGCGCGCATCCGCTCGACATGAGTATTCTATAGCGGCGTCCGGGGCGCGTCAACAGC
>VGYW01000337.1 GCA_016872875.1 Planctomycetota bacterium
GTGGTCTTCTTCATCGTGTTCTCCTTGTTCATAGGCTTGAGATTGCTTTGTATTCCAGGCTCGGGGCTATCTCTCCTCCACGACGACGCGGAAGCCGATCCTGCCGACATCCTTCGCGTTCGGGCGATCCCATTCGTAGTACCCTGGCGTGCCGCGCAGGGCGGAGCGGCTGAGCATCCGACCCTGCCCGTCGTCCATGGTGTGGTGGCCGATCAGCCAGCAGCCACCGCGCAGGACACGGTACTGGCCGGTGGCCGGACCCCTCGGGTCCGTCTGCTTCTCGCTCGGATAGTCCCCAAACCAGTCCGAACACCACTGCCAGACGTTGGAGTACACGTCGTAGAGCCCCCAGGCGTTGGGTTTCTTCTGGCCGACCGGATGGGTGTCCATGTTGCAGTTCTGAGCCCACCAGGCGTACTCGCTCAACTGCTTGTAGTTCGGATCGTCGCCGTAGAAGTAGCGCGTCGTGGTGCCGGCACGGGTGGCGTACTCGAATTCGGCCTCGGTGGGCAGGCGGGGGATCTTGGCGAGCTTCATCGCGACATTGCCCCCAAGCTCCAAGGTCAGATCACCGGCCGGCGGCTCCGCACCGCTCGCCGTTACCGGGAGCCAGGCGGCCAGCAGCCCGGCGAGTATCAGGGCGAATGTCTTGGGGATCGTCTGCATTGGGTTTCTTGCATTCATCGTGTTCTCCTCGCTCATGGGCTCGTCTCCTTTGATTTGTGTTTCCGGCTTCAGTTCAAGGCTGCCGCGAATCACTCATGGTCGTTTGTCCCCATCGTTTGGGCCGGCACCCAGGTCGGGGCCAGCAGTTCGTGAGCGGGTGCCGCGTTGGGCCGGACGAGGTGCTCCAGAGCCCGCTCGATCCGCTCCTGCTGCGAGGCAATGACGAGGCGGTCAAACGGGGTGTCGGTGCGAGGCGACGATCCGCAGTCCGGCTCGTCGGCGGCGATCAGGCGGAACGGTCTCCGGGACGCGCTATCCCGTTGCAGGACGACGAATTCGGCCGCGATATCGCGCGAGCGGCAGAAGACCCCGCTGTTGGGCCGGAGGCCGGCCAGGAAGGCGGTCACCTGTTCCCGCGCGGGCGGGTGAGTGAGTGCGCTCGGCGGGTGGAGAAAGACCTCGACACCGGGGAACGCCTTGCGGAACCCGCGCTCCATCTGCATCTCGTACGGGGCCTCGCTCATGCGGACGAAGACGCCGGCCTGACAACCGGCCTCCCTCAGGCGCTCGCCGGCCCGTCGCCCGGTCGCCTCGAAGTCGGGCATCAGGTACTCCTGATCGGGCCGGGCCTGGCGGAAGGGGGCGATGTGCACGACGCGTGTCCCCTCCGACGCGAGCGCGTCAAGCAGACCGGCATTGACCGGCGGCAGCGGCGAGCAGAAGGCCACCAGGCCATGGTGTTTCTCGCGCCGCACCTGTTCCAGGAAGAGGCGCTCGACCTCGGGGTCGAACTGGCGGTCGGTGACCGAGAAGGCGCAGAGCATGAACCCGCGGCGCAGCAGCCAGGCCTGGTAGAGCCGCAGCCGCCCCTCGTCGAACATCCACATCACCGAGATCGTCGCCGACCGCTTCCTCGGCAGCTTGGGCCTACAGACCGTCATCCCCGAACCGTGCCGCGTGCGGATGCGCCCGTTCCGCTCGAGCACGGCCACGGCGCGGCGGATGGTCGGCCGGCTGACCCCGAACCGCTCCGCCAGCGCTCTTTCTGATGGAAGGGTGGACCCTACGGCATGATCGCCGCGATCGATCTCCCGTTCGAGGGCGTCGAGAACCGCGTGTGACCGTCGCCCCAGCCTGAAGGCAGCCGGCATATGCATTCCCCTCATGACATTACCACTTTACCTAGTGGTAATCGTATCATGGGGTTCCCGCGGTTGTCAAGAGGCGGGTCGGAATCCGTCAGGGAGCATGACGAGTGGGTGGAAAGCGCCACGGTCCCGGAAAACAGTACACGTCCGCGCCTGGTTGGCCGGCAACTCACCCATGGCCCATTGCAGGCGAAACCCCCACGGTCCTGAGAGTCCAGCCCGGCGATTGAGCGGGTCTCCCCGTCTCTGCTATAATCCCGCCGTCCGGTTCTGTTGTGGGTTTCTCCGTGTGTTTCGTCCAGGCACTTCAACGAGAGGACATGGCCCCTTGATGCTACGTCTCGCACGCGTCTCTCTGGCCGCCACACTAACGCTCGGCCTGCTCATGTCCGCCACAACAGCGTCACCGGCTGGCGAACCCTCGCAGGCTCCTGACCTGATGCCGGTGAAGATGCTCGATGCGCCGAAGCGCCCACCGGTGGAGTTGGTTCAGAAGGGGGAGGCACAGGGCGTCGTCTACGTGGCTGACCCGGCTCCCTCCGCCAGCCTCAAGCTGCTGGTCGCGGAACTCGTCGAGGCCGTCAGGCTGAGCACGGGGGCGCAGTTGCCTGTGGTGACTGATCCGCCGGCCGCGGACAGAGCCGCAATCATCGTCGGCGACTGCGAGGAAGCGCGAAAGGCCGGCATTGATGCGGCCAGGCTGCCCATCGAGGGATTTGAGGTCAAGACCGCGCCAAACCGTGTCTACCTCGTTGGCAGCACGGCGCCGCTGCCATCCAACAAGTGTCACCCCGACGCCTACGCCAACGACGGGACGGCGTGGGCGGTGGCCGACTTTCTGGAGCGATTCGTGGGCGTGCGCTGGTACTGGCCGCCGCAGTTGGGCGGCCGCGCCATCGTGAAGAGCGACCACCTGCGCGTGGCGCCGGCACATTACGCCGATGGGTGTGTCTGAGCATCTCGCCCGGCGATGCCCCCATCAACTGCCAGTGTGCCGACTGCCAGAAGGTGCTCGAGCCGGACGCGCCGTGGCACGGGGCCGCCGGCAGCCCGGCGTCCAAGCTCACGGGGACCTTCGTCCGGAAGGCCTGCGAGGAGGTTGAACGCCGCTGGCCGAACAAGAAGGTGATCTACCTGCCGTACTGGAACTACGCGCTCTGCCCGGAGGACATCAGCTTCCCCGACAACCTCGAGGTCGAGATGGCCACGAGCGGATTCGCGGGTTTCCGCCATCTACCTCGACACCTGGCCGCCGGAGGTGGTGGCGCAGATGGACAAGCTCCGCCGCCAGGCCATGGAAGAGATGAAAGACGATCCGCTGGCCCTCAGCCGCTTCAGCTACTGGACTTGGACGTTCGACGAGTTCCTGAGTGAGGGGAAGGAGTTCGCGGCGGTCTTCGACGTCCCGCGGCTGAAAGAGGTCGTCGTGGACGGCAAGGACGGCGACTGGGGCGAGGCGGGCCTCCGCGTGGACACCTTGGTGGGCGGCAACGGCGAGGCCAAGCCGCCGGCCGGCCTTGACCCTTCGTTCCGCCTCGGTTGGGACGAAAAGGGCCTGCTGGTCCGGGTGCGCGTGATGGCGCCCGATTTCAAGGAGGCGGAGAAGGACACCGAGCTCTACAGTGGGGATTGCACCGAGATGTACCTGAGCCCGAGGGTCGGCTCGATGGACAGGGTGCAGGCCGTCGTCGCGCCGGGGATGGACCCGAAACATCCCGAACTACGTCTGTGGGTGAACGATCTTCGACAGAAGAGGGAGCTGAAGAAGATCGAACTGAAGGTCGAGGCCGCGCGGACCAAACTCGATGGCGGCTATCTGCTCGAGGCGCGGCTGCCGTGGACGGCACTTGGGATTGCTCCGGCGGCTGGTATGGAGGTGGCGTTCCAGCTCTGCGTGGCGCGCCGGCAGGCCGACGGCAAGGTGTCCTACGCCGTTTGGTATCCCCGGACGGGAGCGGCCTTCGCCCCCCACTACTATCACCGCATCCGCCTGGCGCGTTAGCACCAAGAGAGGAGTTCGGGCACCGATCCGCCGTCGAGATCCTGCGGCAGGGCGAGCGTCTGAGGCCACGATCCATAGGCAGTTGGCCTTGGGCGCTCAACAACTGGATCATGGCTAATGCGAGCTAGGGATGCCGCTCCGTGGCCGCTTCTCCAACAGCGAGCGGCCGGCCGCAGGCCCGTCGGAACCGCAAGGAGATCGACATGGACAGCCGAAGTCAGCATCGCAACGCCGGCCTGCTATGCCTTATCATGCTGGCCGGCCTGGCATCCGCAGGAACCACCGCAATGGAGAAGAGCTCAGTCAGCGTGCCGCTCTCGCCTGACTTCAAGGTGACTGTGTCGGAGAAGCCTGTCAGCGTGTACGGCATGCCTACGCGGTACGGCGAGCCAATGTGTTTCGCCTGCGCCGACATCGCCGGCCCCGCCTCGGTGACCGTCGAGGTGGCATTCTTGCCCGCCGGCCAGATCCGCTCAGTGACGGCCCACCCGCTGGCCCTCGGCCTGGCCGTGAGGCGCGACGGGCCGCGCTTCACCTTCACCGTCGAGCGGCCGGGCACCGTGACGCTCTTGGTGAACGGCAACCACAGGAACCGGCCGCTGCACGTGTTCTTCAGCCCGCCGGTGGAGAAGCCACCGGAGGGCGCGGTCGTCTTCGGGCCCGGCTTTCACGATCCGGGCTACCAGAACCCGATCAACCTGAAGGATGGGCAGACGCTCTATCTCGCCCCCGGCGCTTGGGTGGAGGGCATCGTCCGGGCGAATAATGCCCGGAACATCCGCATCATGGGCCGAGGCGTTCTCTGTCAGCGCCGGCCTGAAGGCAAGGACTATGCGGGCGGGGCGACCGCGCCGGCCGGGATCGCGCTGGCCAACTGCCAGGACATCTCGATCAGCGGCATCGTGGAGACCCGCGGTGTCGGCGGCTGGTGCAGTCTCGCGCGGAACTGCGACCGTGTGGAGGTGCGCGACTATCACGTCCTGGCGTCGGTCATCTGGTCGGCTGACGGGTTCAACCCGTGCAACTGCCGGGACGTGACCATCGAGCGCAGCTTCATCCGTTCCGGCGACGACAGCATCGCCATCAAAGGGAACACTGGCCCAAGCGTCCTCACCCACCCCCACGTGCCACCGAACTCGCAGCCGCCGGTGGAGAACATCCAGGTGCGCGGCTGCACATTCTGGAGCGACCACAACGAGGTCCTCGTGATCGGCTGCGAAACCCGGGCCAGGCACATCCGCAACATCAGGTTCAGCGACTGCGACGTGGTCTACCACTCGGGCGGCATGGGCCTGGGCGTCTTCGGCATCATCCCGCTGCACGGCACGGAAATCCGCAACGTCACCTACGACAGCATCCGCGTCGAGCATTGCGAGGACCAGTTGTTCTGCTTCCGTTTCGTCCAATCCATCTGGAAGATACCCGGCGACCTGAGCTTCCCGGGCACGATCGCCGACATCACCATCCGCAACGTGTCCGTGGGCAACCAGAAGGGCGGCCCTCGCAGCGAGTTCACCGGCCACGCGCCGGACAAACGGGTCGAGCGTGTCCTGATCGAGGGCTTGCGCTATGGCGGAAAGCTGGTCACGGACGCGGCAGGCATGGGATTGCGGACCAACGCCCACGTGGCAGACATCCGCTTCGCCGCCGGAAAGGAGCAGCAGCCGTGAGCTTCGCCCATGCGCCAAGCTGGCGCAGACGACCGCTGACAAGGCTCTTCTGGGCGCCTACGAGCAGGCGCTCAATATCCCCGACAATCCGGAACCAGGACATGCCTGTCACTTGCTCCCGCCCGAGCCCTCCTTAAGGCCCCAAAGCTCAGCGAGCAGGACATACATGGCAGGGTCGTGCTGTTTGAGTTCGGCCTTGACGAATGGGTAGATGTCGTTCGTGCCGAAGAAGGCTTCAGTGCTCTCGGCGAAGTACTCCTTGTGGTCGGTCATGGCGTAGTGTCGGCCGACGTGTCCGTTCCAGATCAGCACCTTTTCGTACTTGCCGCTCTGCTTGGCTGCTCCGTAGGCCTCCTTGACTTTGGGGTGGTCGAAGCCGAGCACGCGGTCGTGGTAGGCATGGGCAAGCTCGTGCAGCACCATCCACGGCTGGTGCCGGACTGAGTCGAGCAGGTCCCGGGCGCTGCCGAACTCCACCCCCTTGGCCTTGTCGGGATTGTAGCCGTTCGCCTTGAGCCACTCGACCGATGGGTGGTAGTGGGCGTGGCGTCCCTTGGGGTTGTCATGCTCGAGCCAGAGGACGACCTTCTTGAGTTCCCCGACTGCCTTGTCGGGCACCACGCGCTCGATTCGGTAGAGGTGGTTGTCCAGTTCCTTGAGCGTCTCGGCCAGGAGTTGCTGGTTCTTCTCTTCGAGCAGGTCCTTGTGGATGCGGAGCGTCCATCCCCGGAGCTGGCGTGGCTCGTAGTAGTTCGTCGGCTTGTCGGGCGGAGGTGTGACCTTGGCCGGGGCTGGCAGCTCCTGCGCCGTTGTCGTGCTCAGTGACGAGAAGAACAACACTCCGGCCACCAATATCACCCGATGAAACGCGAAATCACGCAAAGCGCGTCTCCTTGAGGTCTCCCTCCGCAATTCTGCCATTTGCCGCCACAGAAATCCAGCTCCGGCATGGCCGGCAGGGGCAGGCATCCGCACTCGCGCCGATGGACACCGGTGCAAACCGCGAGCCGCCCGAGGCGCTGATCTCCTGAGGGGCTTGACGCATGCAGCCTGGTGCGCTTCACTGAAGGGTGTTGGGGGACGGTCTTGCGTGTTCCGGCACCTCAAGCTCCTGGCCGAGCGGAAGAGGGTTCGCTCTGCGCCATCAGCTTCGCCCGGCTCCACCACATGGCCGTCAGGTTCTGCGTGCGGTTCCTGCGGCGAGGTGAGCAAGCTTGACCATCGGGAGGAGATCAACAGTTGATGAACCACACGAGGCCATGGGGCTGCACGTTTGGCGCGGTGCTCCTTGCGACCGCGGCGGCCGGGGCCGCCGAGCGGGTCCTTCCGCCGGACCTCGTGGCGCAGCGCGAGGCCACAGACAAGGTGCAGATCCAGGAGGTCGGCAAGGCCGAGTACGAATGGTCGCTGCCCGATGGCCTGGCGCAGACTCTGAACATTGATCTCCGCAAGCTCGGCGTGGACCCGAAGGACTATGTCGAACTGCGCTTCGACCTCAAGCCCCTGGGCTCGCAGGTGGCGCTGCACACCATGCTCTTCGGCACGCCGACGGAAAAGGAACTGAGCAGTTGGTACACGAAGTTCCAAACCGGCACGGGCGAGTGGGCGGCCGCCCGCTTCGATCTGCGCGTGGACGACGACGGCGCCCTGTACCCCCAGCGGTTCCCCTGCTTTCAGGCAGGCGTCCTGAGGATGAATCTGGGCCGCAGGATGTTGGGTTACCCTGGCGAGCCGCAGTGGCGCAAGGCCGTCTTCCGCAACCCGCGGCTCATCCGGTGGGCAGTGGTCCCGGTCAGCCGGCCATCCTGGACGCCTGCGGCGTTCCAGGAGCGTGTGGCGGCTGCCGCCAAGGTCATGCCCGTGGATGGGTGGAAGCGCGACACACTCCGCAAGGCGGACGAAGCCCTGAAGTACGACTTCCCCGCGTATGACTGGTGGCCCACGCCTGGCACCAGGCCGCGCGGCACGCCCCACTGGGGCAACTCCTATCGCTGCCCTGCATGCAAGGGCGACATGCGTCAGGCGACGCCCAACGACATCCACCACCACCTCTGCCTGCAATGCGGCAAGAAGTTCGAGAACGACCCCTTCCTCGATCAGTGCGCGCGCCAGGAGTATTTCGCCGGCCGCTTCGCGGCATCGCGCTGCCGGGCAACGCCTATGTCGCCTTCGACCGCGCGGTCTGCGACCAGCCGCGGACGATTGACCGCTACCAGTATGGCCAGGGCAAGGCACCTGGACCGTCACGGTCCATCCGAGAGAAAGGAAGGCGGCGGTCCGTGCGCGCTGAGGAGGGAAGTCACGGCTCGGTGCCCGTGTAAGGGGTAACGACATTGAAAATGCAGACACTCCAGACGATGCTGACGGCCGGCGTGCTGGCCTGCTTGGCCTCCCAGCAGAGGGTTCGGGCCTATTCTGCCATCTTGAACAAGGCCGACCACACGGAAATCCGCATCGTCCCCGCGCCCGGCAAGGTGACGATTGACGGTGACCTGAAGGATTGGGACCTCTCGGGCGCGATCCTCATGTTCATTGACGAGGCCAGCAAGACCACGCACTCCGTCCGCGCTGCCATGATGTACGACAAGGACTACCTCTACATCGGTGGCCAGTGGAAAGACCCCACGCCGATGGTCAACCAAACCGCCTTCGGTGGCGACGTCGGATCGGCCTGGAACGCCGACGCGATCCAGATCCGCCTTGTCAGCAATCCCGAGATCCGGTCGAATGCCTCGACCATGACCGGGGCGCGGATGCCGGCGGAGGAACAGAAGTTCGTCAACCACATCACCCTATGGTACTCGACCCAGGACCGGAAGGCGGGCTACCAGGCCGTGTACACCCTGGGCTTCAAGGACGAGGTGGTCAACCCGGAGGGTGAGCAGGGAGCGTTCCTGAAGGATGCCGACGGCAAGGGCTGCACTTTCGAGTACCGCGTGCCGTGGTCAGTGCTGCGCGCGCCCCGACCACTCAAGGCCGGCGATGCGATCCAACTGAGCTGGGAGATCCACTGGGGCAACGACCGGGGCACAGAGCTCAAGAGCGGCATCTGCGACGTCCGCAACCCTAACAGCAACTCGTTGAACTACATGGGACCGGCCGGTTGGGGCCTGGGCCGTTTCATGGAGAAGGGCAACCTTTCGCCGGCACAGGGCGGGCTGGAGAGGGCCGGTGGGCATATCCCGGTGAAGTTCACGCTGGAGAAGGACAGCAAGGTCAGCATCTCGATCCGCAACGCCGCGGGCAGGACCATCCGCACCGGCATCGGCGCGGTGCCGTACAAAGCCGGCGAGCAGGTCTGGATGTGGGACGGGCTGGACGATTTCGACCAGCCGGTTCCGGCCGGGACGTACGAGGCGAAGATCCTGACGCACGACGGCATCGGCCTGAAGTTCGTCTGTGACGTGGGCGTGAGCGGCACGCCGCCCTGGCAGACCGAGGACGGCACAGGCGGCTGGGCCGGCGACTACTGGGCGCCGACGTATGTGGCCACCGAGGGCGACCGGGTGGTCATGGGCACCTGCAACGCCGAGGCGCAGAAACCGACCATCGGCACGGACTTGGAGGGCAAGAAGCTCTACGGCACCACGGCGGCGGGCCTTGCGCTGGCCCTGCGCAACGGCTTCGGCTACTTCGGCAACAAAGGCAACCTGACCAAGTTCAGCCTGGCCGACGGCCAGTTGTCACCGTTCGCCGACGGCCGGCCGAACGCCCAGGCGCCGGTTGACCGCGGCCTGGCGGCGCTGGACGACCAGACGCTGGTCAGCGCGAACGGCACGAACAAGCTCTTCCTGATCGACATGGCCACCGGCA
>VGYW01000338.1 GCA_016872875.1 Planctomycetota bacterium
ACCGTGGCGAGGGTCTTGTCGCCGATCATGACCGGGGCCGTGTCGGTCGTGACCACGACAGTGAGTCCCTGGGCCGCGCGAGCCGCGAGGAGGATGAGGAAGAGCACCAGCGATGCGAGGGTTCGGGTAGTCACTGCGCGTCCCCTACTGGAGTGGTGGCTGCCATCGTACTCGTCCCTCGTCCTCGTCCGTCGTCCTCGATTCTCTCGGCTTGGGGGGAGAAGAGTCGAGGACGAGGACGAGGGACGAGGACGAGGACGATCGGGGAAGAAGATGTGTCTGGCTTCATCCCACACGTCTCCTCCCGCAACAGTTCTTGAACTTGACGGGCTTGCCGTCGGGCCTGGTCTTTCCGCAGGGGCAGGGGTCGTTGCGGCCGGGCTCGCGTCCGCTGATGATGGGGCGGACGGCGGGCTTTCCGGGCTTGCCCTGGGGCGCCCGCGCGGCCTCGGCGGCACGCTGCTGCTCCTCCTGCTGCTGGCGGTACGTGGCGATCTCCTCGTGGACGTAGCGGTCGGCCTGCCAGATGCTCCGAGCTTCCTCCTCGTCGCGCTCGTACTTCACCTTGAGGAGGTAGTCGGTGACCGTGTCCTCGATGGACTTGGTCATGAGGTCGAACATCTTGTAGCCTTCGCGCTTGTATTCGACCTTTGGGTCCTGCTGGCCGTAGCCTCGGAAGCCGATGGTGCCGCGGAGGAGGTCCATGTTGTAGAGGTGTTGCTTCCATTTCACGTCAATGGTCTGGAGGAGGAGCTGTCGGATGGTCCAGAGCATGCGCTGGGAGCCGAGCTCGCGCTTGCGTGCCTCGTAGGCGTCGCGGACGCGGTTGCGGATGAGTGCTTCGAGCTGGCGGAAGTCCTCCGGGCCGTGCTTGGCGAGGTCAAGGGGGTCGAGGGTGACGCCGAACTTGCGGGCCACGGCGTTTGCGAGGCCGGTGAGGTTGCGGCCCTCCTCGGCGAGGTCGGTTTCGAGGAAGACGCCGAGCGCGGTGCGGACGACTTCGGCGCGGACCTGCTCGACGGGCCGTGGGGCGTAGGCGGCGGCGAGGGCGCCCAGGAAGTGGGCGTGGATGGCGGCGAGGGTCTCGGAGCGGATGTCTTCCGCGCCCGCCGAGCCGCTGAGGCCGGCGGCGCGGAGCCAGCCGTCGAGGGCCGCGCACTGCCATTGGGCGGGGAACTGGTCTGGCGTGAGGCAGAGGGCGAAGACGCCCTCGATGGCGTCGCGGGCGACGTCGGCGGGGGAGCGGCGCGCGTAGCGGCCGCGGGCCAGCTCGGTGAGGAGGCGCACGCCGGCCCGAGCCTCCCCCTCGGTGTCCTCCTCGAACTTTTCGAGGGAGACGGATACGGCGAAGACCTTTCGCGCGAAGGCGGCCAGGCCGGGCAGGGGGAGCTCCTCGGACTCGTTGAGCGCGAGATAGGCGTCGAGGGTGGCGGGGACGAGTTCGTTGGCGGCGTCCTCGACGCTCGCGCCGGCCTGCTGGAGGTCTTCGAGCTTGGTCTTGAGGATGTGGCCGCGCGTTTCCTTGAGCTTGGCCTCGGCGAAGCGGCGCAGCTCGCCCTCCAGCTTGCCCTCGTTGCCGAGGAAGGGGAATCGTGCGACTGCCCAGGCGGCCAGGCCGCCGTAGCTGGGCTGGGCGCGGAAGCTCTCCGAGCCGATGAAGAGGTCGAGGGTCTTGTGGAGGAACCGCGACAGGAAGCCGTCCAGGAGGCCCTTGGTCTCCTCGGCGGGATAGGCATCGGCGGCGGCGCGTGCGAAGTGGAGGGCGAGCTCCTGGGCCTCGCAGGCCCGCCACTGGGCATCGGTGATGCCGAGGCCGAGGTCGCCGGCCCACTGGGCGATGCTGGCGAAGCAGCGCTCGGCGGGCGCGGCGCCGCCGAGGTGCAGCTCGAGCACGCGGGCCGCGGCGCCGTCGATCATCTGGTAGATGATGTCCTCGAGGCCCTCGAGGTGCTCGCCGCGGCGGGCGTCGCCGACGTGGGCGGCTGCGTCGGCGAGGAAGTGGTCGGCCAGGCCGTCGCCCGGGAGCCTCGCGAGGTCGAAGGGTTCGAATGGGGCGCGGAAGCGCGCGCCGAGGAACGCCGCGAGGCCCGCCAGGTCGTGGCCTGGGAAGGCGAGGTGGACGTCGAGGTGCCAGGCGGTGACGTCTTTCGCCCAGAGAGAGCGCGCTTCGGCGGGCGGGAGCGTGCCCAGGCGCTCGCTGAGCAGCCCGGCCAGCGCTGCCACGAGGTCGCGTGTGGCGGCGTCGAAGGCCGCCTCGATGTCGCGCGGGGCCACGCTGACGCCGATGCGTCGCTCGGCCCAGGCGGCCACGCGCTCGGCATCGGGCCGGCGCAGGAAGGCGGGCGAGCCGAGGTAGAGGCGTGTCGCGCGGCGGGCGAGGCCGGCGGCGACCTCGGCCACGGGCCGCCCGCCGAACGTCCTGCCGGCCGCGTCGAGCCAGCGCTTTCGCAACTCGTCGGGGCTGGTCCCCGCCACGCGGCTGTGGCCCGCCGCCTCCCCGACCCCCATCGCGTCGAGCCACTCGTGGAAGGTCTTGATCTCCCAGCGGAGCGTGTCGCCGAACAGCAGCGTGTCCTGCTCGTAGCCGATGGCGAACCAACTGTGGAGGAAGTCGTCAAGGTCGGCGTCCGCGTGGTGTCGGCCGGCGGCGGCGGCCACGGCCGCGGCCAGCGCGTCGCGGGCCACCCCCGCCAGTTGTGCAAGGGTGCAGGGCGCGCCGAGCCCCTCGGCCCATCTGACGGCTCGCGCGAGGTGCCATTGTTCGGGGAAGGGGGCGCGGCCGGCCCTGGCCTCGCCCGCGGCCAGGCCGCGGCAGTCGTTCACAACACACGCGGCCCACGCCCGCAGGAGCTCGGGCGTGAAGCCCTCGGTCAACGCATCCTCGGCCTTGGCAGCGAGGAGGCCCGCCAGCCCGTCGCGGGAGACCTTCTCCCATTCGGCGCGGGAGAGGTTGACGCCCAGAGCGTCGGCAAAGGCCAGGAGGCGGGCGAAGACGCGCTCGGGCAGCTCGCGGGACGGCGGCTGGAGGTCCGGGGCGAGGAAGCGGCGGAGCGCGCGGCCGAGCGTGTCGGCCGGGTCTCGCCGGCCGCCGCCCTCGAGCACCTCCTGGCGCTGGCTGTAGATGAGCTTCCGCTGCTCGTCCATAACCTCGTCGTATTCGAGGACGTGTTTTCGTGCCTCGAAGTTGTGCTCTTCGACCTTCTTCTGGGCGCGCTCGATGGAGCGGGTGACCATGCCGCTCTCGATGGGCTCGCCGTTGCCCAGGCCGGCCCTGAGCATGAAGCGGCGGACCCACTCGGCCATGAAGATGCGCATCAGCTCGTCTTCGAGCGACACGAAGAAGCGGCTGGAGCCTGGGTCGCCCTGGCGTCCGGCGCGGCCGCGGAGCTGGTTGTCAATGCGGCGTGCCTCGTGGCGCTCGGTGCCCACGATGTGGAGGCCGCCCAGCTCGGCCACGCTGTTGGGCAGGACCATGGGCGCCAGGCCGCGCTCCTTCCAGTAGGCGAGGAGGCGGCGATGGGTCTCCTCGTCGGAGACGTCCTTCTCGCCCTTCTTGCGGAGGCCCCAGGCGTCGAACCAGTGGCGTTCGAGGTGCGTCTGGAGAGCCTCGCGGCGGCGCTGGAGCTCGTGGGGGTCGAGGTCGGGGCTGAGGGCGAGGCCGGGCGGCAGGTCGCGCGGCGCCATGTCGTGCTCCTGCCAGTAGGCGAGCGCCTCGGCGGGCGAGCAGGGGCCGAGCACGATGTCGGTGCCGCGGCCGGCCATGTTCGTAGCCACGGTCACGGCCCCGAAGCAGCCGGCGAGGGCCACGATGCCGGCCTCCTTCTCGTGGTTCTTGGCGTTGAGGACCTCGTGTTTGATGCCGCGGCGTTCGAGGAGCGCGGAGAGTTTTTCGGACTTTTCGACCGAGATGGTGCCGACCAGGATGGGGCGGCCGATCTTGTTCACGGTGGCGATCTCTTCCACCACGGCCCCCCACTTCTCGTCCTCAAGGCCGTAGACGAGGTCGTGGCACTGGGTGCGGCGGAGCGGGCGGTTGGTGGGAATGGGCACGACGTCGAGCTTGTAGATTTTCATGAACTCGCCGGCCTCGCTGAGCGCGGTGCCGGTCATCCCGGCGATCTTCTTGTAGAGGCGGAAGTAGTTCTGGAGGGTGATCGTGGCGAGGGTCTGGTTCTCCTCGCGGACCCGCACGGAGCGGTCGCGTGCGGCCTCCTTGGCCTCGACGGCCTGGTGGAGGCCGTCGCTCCAGCGGCGGCCGTGCATGAGGCGGCCGGTGAACTCGTCTATGATGATCACCTCGCCGTCAATGACCGCGTATTCGACGTCGCGCCTGTAGAGCTCCTTGGCCTTGAGCGCGGCCTCGAGGTAGGGGGGCCAGTCGGCGTTGCGCCCGTGGTAGAGGCTCTCGATGCCGAGGAAGCGCTGCGCGGCCTTGATGCCGCGCTCCGTGAGGCCCACCGAGTGGTCCTTCTTGTTGAAGGTGTAGTCGTAGTTGCGGAGGAACTCCTCGCGTTGTTCGGGCTCGCCGCGCGGGAGGCGCTGAGCATCGAAGCCGGTGAGCTTGCTGACGAGGCGCTGGGCCACCTCGTAGCGCTCTATCGAGCCCTCCGCCGGGCCGCTGATGATCAGCGGCGTCCGAGCCTCGTCTATCAGGATGTTGTCCACCTCATCCACTATAGCGAACTCCAGCGGCCCCTGAACCTGAGTCTCGACATTGTCCTTCATGTTGTCGCGGAGGTAGTCGAACCCGAACTCGTTGTTGGTGCCGTAGGTGATGCTGGCGCCGTACTCGGGCTGGCGCTCGACCGACTCCATGCCGACGAGGATGAGCCCCACGCTGACGCCCAGAGCCTCGAACATCGGGCCGTTCCAGTAGCGGTCGCGCTCCGCCAGGTAGTCGTTCACAGTGACGATGTGGACGTGTGTGCCGGCGAGGGCGTTGAGGTAAGCGGGGAGGGTTGCGACAAGGGTCTTGCCCTCGCCCGTGACCATTTCGGCGATCTTGCCCTGGTGGAGGACGATGCCGCCGACCAGTTGCACGTCGAAGGGGCGCATGCGGAAGGGGGGACGGCAATCGGGGCACCTGTCGCGTATCTCGTTGTAGAATGAGGCAGGGAACATGAGCTTGGCGATCTCCGGCCCGCCGACCTTGGCGAGTCGCGGGCGGAGTGCAGCGTTGGCGAGCTGTCGGGCGTCCACGGCGCGTAGCCGCAGGCGGTTGGCCGTGGCCTGGAGCTCCTCGAGCTCGTCGGGCGTGGCGTCGGGCCGTTCGCGGGCGGCCTCGAGCGCCTCCTGCGCGCGGTCGGCCTCGCTGTCGAGCTGCTGCGCGCGCATGGCCGTGCTCATCACGTCGGCGCTCGCCGCTGCCGCGGCCTGCATTCGTGAGAGCGCGGCGGCGAACTCGCGCCGCGCGCGCTGCGCCTCACGGTGCGCGCGCAAAGCCTCGGCGTCGAGGGCATCGAACTCCCTGGGGTCCGCCCCCGGCTGGGCGCGGGCGTCGTCCGCATTCTTCCGCGCGTCGGCCGCCACCTTGTCCAGACGCCGCATGTCCTGCTCCGCCTGCACCAGGCGGGCGTCCTGCCCCTTCGCGGCCTTGCGGCCGACGCGTGCGGCGGCGAGCTGGTGGAACTCGCGGCGCTTGGCGTCGGCCCGCTTGCGGGCCTGGCGGGCGCGCTCGACCTCTGGCACGCGGTCGTCGTCGAGCATGCCCCGCGCGGCCTCGGCGCCCTGGCGGCACCGCTCGGCCTGGGCCTCGAAGCGCATGAGTTCCTCGAGCGCGGTCTCGGCGGCCGCGCCATCTGGCGTGGCGCCAAGGCGGCCCCTGGCCTCATCGAGGGCGCGGCTGGCGCGGAAGGCGTCGGCGGCCAGGGGCGCGAGCTCGGCGAGCGAGTCGCGCCGCGCCCTGGCCTCGGCCACGCGCTGCCGCGCGGCCGCCACGGGGTCTTCGGGGCGCCTGGCCTCCGCCTCGGCCTCTTTGCGGGCGCCGGGCTTCGGGCGGGCGCGGTCGGCGGCCTCCTCGGCGCGCTTCTGCGGGGCGCGCTCGGCCTCGGCCTGGGCCGCCGCCAGCGCGCCCTCCGCCTCGGCGAGCATGCGGGCCGACTCATCGGCGAGGCGCTGGAGGGCCTCGACCTCCGCCGCCCCGCGCGGCTGACGCCTCAGGCCGTCCAGGAGCTTGGCGAGGCTCGCCAGGACGTCGCGGGCGGCCCGCGCCTGCGCCAGTTCCGCCTCCGCCTTCTCAAGCTCGGGGTCCGGGCCGCTGGCGTCGCTCCGCTTCCGCGCCTGCGCCGCCCGCTTCCGCGCCTCGCGGACTCGTCCCTCTATCTCGGGGAGGCCGTCGGCGAGCGCCTGGAGCCCCGCGGCCTCTTCGAGCGCCTGGGGCTGGGAGCGGACGTGTGCGACGAGGGGCACGAGCTCGGCCGCCAGGTCGCGGCAGGCGCGGGCGTGGGCGGCCTCGCGCTCGACGCTCGCCGCGTCCTCGCCGTCGTCGCGGGCCTTCGCTGCGCGCTCCTCGAGGTCCGCGGCGCGCCAGGCCGCGTGCTCGCGGAGCCTGAGGGCCTCGCCGACGGCCTCGAAGCCGGGCAGGGCGGCCAGGAGTGGCCTCATCTCGGCGAGCACCTGCTGGCAGGCGCGGGCGTCGTGGAGCGCCTGCCGCGCCGCCTCGGCCACGGAGTCCAGCCGCTTGATCTCGTCCTCCGCCGTGATCTTCCGCTCGGGGTCCTTCGTCTGGCGGAGGAACTCGCGCGCGCCCGCGGCCTCCGCCAACGCCGCCTTGGCCCGCTCTTCGAGGTCCGCGGCTTCGGCCGCAACGTCCCCCTGCCGCCGCACGGCGTCGGCGAACGCCTGCCGCGCGTGCGCGTCGGAGTCGCTGAGGCGCACCAGTTCCACGGCGGCCGCATCGAGGCCCTGGCGGGCGATGCTTGCGCGGCCTCTGGCCGCCTCGGCCTCCGCCTCCAGGCGCTCGAGGGCGTCGCGCGCCTCGGCGCGGCGCCGGGCCTTCGCCGCGTCCGCCCCCTCCGCCGCCCGCTCGGCGGCCTCCTCGAGCCGCACCAGTTCGGCGGTTAGCTCCGCCAGCTCGTCGCCGCCGGTGTCGCCCACCCTCGGCAGCCCGCCCGCCTCGGCCGCGGCGTCCACGCGGGCCTGCCCCTCGTCGAAAAGCTCGAGGTGCTTGGGGTCCCAGCGGCCCTCTCCCTCGCGCTTGGGCTTGAACCCGAAGGCCCGATAGAAGACGCTGCACATGCCGATTCGGCGGTCGGCGGCCTCGCGGCCCACGGCGAAGGCCTCGGGCAGGAGATCGTCCAGGCTCTCGCCCGCGCCCTCCGCCTCGCCCTGCCTCAGGTAGTCGCGGAGCAGGAGGCGGTCGAGCCGCGCGATGTGCTCCTGGCACACGGGGTGCCGCGGGAAGGCGATCTCCTTGCCCGCCTCGGTGCTGAAGGCGAACCTCGTGGCGTCGGCGTCGCGGAAGAAGTCGTGCCGTTCCGCCAACTTGTTCAGGGCTTCCGCCAGGCGCGGCCCGAGCCGCTCGGTCGCCCCGCCCGCGACGGCGCGGCGAAGGTCGTCGGGCAACAGGTCCCACACCTGCTTGCCGATGCCCCGCGGCGAGCCCTCCTGCTGGGCGTCCTTCTGGAGCCGGGCGCAGAGGTCCGCAAGGCCGCCGAGGTCGCGTTCCGCGAGCGGCCCGAGCGCCCTGCCGTGCCTGAGGCGCAGGCGGAACTCCTCGGTCTTCCCGCGAAGGGCGTCGTCGTCCAGGCAGAGCATGTCGGCCTCGAGCGCGTTGATGCGCTCGACGGCCGGCGCCATCTCGCGCACCGTGCGCTGGACCCTGCTGCCGCGCATGAGGAACTTCAGCGCCGAGTTCACCCCGCGCGCGATCACCACGGGCGCGGCGTCGAAGAAATCCAGCGCCTTCTCGCGCAGCCGGCCCCACACGCCGTTGCCATCGCCAGTTGTCGCGCTTCCCTGTGCCATTGCTCTCAACCGATAGGATCGATTGAATCGATTGAATCGATTGAATCGATGGGACCGACACGACCCATTCTTGCCCTTCTCCTGTCACGCGTCACGGGTCACGCATCACTCCGGCACCTTGCCCATGCTGGCCGGCAGCTTCCCGGGCACCTTGTAGTCCAGCGTCGTCGTCTCGCCCGCCTTGGCCTCGATGCCGCCGAGGGCGGGATCGTAGACGTAGCCCATCTTGGCGAAGTCGCGGCCGTCGAGGCGCAAGCGCTGGAGGACGCGCAGGCCCTTGTTCGGCTTGTGCCACACGTCGCCCATCCAGATGTAGGGATAGGTCTCGATCCGCCAGATCACCTCGCCCCCCTTGTCCGCGTAGAACGCGCTCTTCCGCGCCAGCTCCACCAGCACCACCGCGCGCTTCGGCGTGCCGTGGACGTAGAGCGGCCGGTTAGTGTCCATGAACTGCGCCACGGTCATCAGCTTCTTCAGGTGGTCCTCCAGCTTGTCGATGCGGAGCGCCTGCTTGAGGCGTTTGCTCCGCTCCTCGGGCTTCAGGGCCTCGTCGGGCTCGGCGAGGAGCGTCTTCTCGTCGAAGCGTTGCACCTTGAGCTCGCCCGTGCCGAGGTTGAGGTCGTAGGTCGGCTCGTTCTCCTCGCCCAGCACCTTGAGCTCGACCCCCTCGATCCGCCCGTGGGCGGTCTCAACCGCGAGGTCGTACTTGCCAGCCGCCAGGCCCTCCACGGCGTACTCGCCAGTCTTGGGGTCCACCTTGCCCCAGTGGAGCTTGTCGTTGAGCTTCATGAGCGTGGCGGGGATGCGCTCGACGACGCCCACCTTGAGCGCCAGCCCCGGGGGCGTGAGCGTTCCCGCGATCTTCCCCGTCGCGTCGCCCGCCGCGGCCAGCCCCGCGAGGGCCAGCCACAGCCAGGCGAACCCCTTGCGCACCATCGCGCCTCCTTTGGTGGAACCGGCCCGGACCCTCCCCGTCCCACCTGGCCCCCTATTATCCCAATTTCCGAGGGGATTTCAACCGCCCCCAATCGTCCCCGTCCTCGATCCTCTTCGATTCGGGGCGGGCGGGGACGAGCTTGTGAGGAAATCACACGGACGCACACGGACAAGCACGGACGGGCAGATTCCTCGGCGATGGGCCTGTGTCCGTGTCCGTCCGTGTAGGTCCGTGTCATTTCTTCACAGGCTCGGACCCGCTAGGAGCCTGCGACCTGGGCCAGGGCGTTGGCGTAGACATCGAGGTCGCTGGGCATGTAGAGGACGAGCCGCACCTCGTCGAGGTCGAGGTCGGGAACCTCGTCGCTCAGGGTGCTCAGGGCGATGCGCGCGGCG
>VGYW01000339.1 GCA_016872875.1 Planctomycetota bacterium
TGGCGAACTTGTCTATGATCGGCCCCTCGGTGATGAAGTAGCGCTGCGGGTTCTCGAAGAAGTGGGCCAGGCCGTAGCGGAAGTAGCGGATGGCGTCGAGGGCGTCCTGCGACGGGACGATCTGCTGAAAGCCCGTGGCCGCGGCCGTGGGCACCTGGCGCGGGTCGGTGAGCTCGTGGACGACGATGGGGATGGGGTTGCTGGCGTTGAAGAGCTGCCAGGTGTAGGCGGCGAAGGCATCGTCGGCCAGGCCATAGCTGCCCTTGCCGTCGTCGGCGTAGGTGTAGACGCTCACGCCCTGGAAGTGGCGGGTCAGCTCGGTCGGC
Source organism: Planctomycetota bacterium (assembly GCA_016872875.1). The sequence goes on from VGYW01000339.1 coordinate 327, forward strand.
AGCCCCTTGTTGTTGCCGAGGCGATGGACGACCGCGATGTGGCCCGAGAAGCCGAGCGAGAGGCGCGAGGTCTGCTGAAGCCCCCTCCCATCCGGCGTCAGGATGCCCTTTGGCGGGAAGTTGGTGTTGCCCAGGATGAGATAGCGGTTGCCATAGTCGTCCGCGATGTCCATCCCCTGGAGGCAGGCGAAGTCCTTGGAGCTGTTCCGCTCGCAGTCGGCGATGATCTTCGGCCAGTCTTCGGCGCGCAGCTTCTCGAAGCGCTCGGCGAAGACGACGGCCCGATAGCCCGCCGCCTTGGCCGCCCGCGCCCATTGGGCGATGGAGCCGCGCCCCTCCGAGTAGCGGGTGCGCGGGCCGACGAGGAGCTTGTTCATCTCCTGCGGCTTCGTCACCAGCGGGTCGGGGATTTCGTCGTAGAAGGGCGAGCCGCGCCAATAGGCTATATTCGGGGCGTGATGCGCCCACGTGGGCGGAAGCTCGACCTTCTTCCAATCCACGACGGCGAAGTCGGGGATCGGCTCGTCGGGCAGGCTTCGAGGCTTGAGCTTCGTCTCCCACGGCTCGGGCTTGCCGCCGAGGCCCGCCTTTGTGCTGGCCTCCGCCGCCCAGCGAAGCAGATTGTCCAAGAGGACGCCCCAGTCGCTTGGCGTTTTCCCGTCGCCGCGCTCGAAGGCGATGCCGTTGAGCGGCCCTGTGGAGTTTTCTCCGACCTCTGTGCGCTTCTCATCGAAAGCATAGCTGAGGAGGTAGTAGGCGCCGAGGCCAACGACGGCGACCCGCCCCTTCCCCGCTTCGCGTGCGGCGGCGAGGGTGGGCGCCTTGCCTGAATCGCCATCCACCCACTTGTAGGCGTCACCGAGGCGCACGCACTTGCTGGACTTCTCGCCCAAGGCAAGCGGCTTCCATGCCCGGTCCTTGGGCAGGAGCGGGTTGGTCGAGTAGGCGTCATCCCATCGCATGCACACGCCGGGATAGGCCAGCGCGCGGACGCCTTCCGTGGCGGGGTGCCTGGCGATGCTGCGCGTCCAGGAGTAGACGAATGGCGCATTGTACACCTTGGGTCCGGGGATGGCGTTGGCGTCGTCGCGGACGGTTTCCCAGCCGACCTCCATCTTCCAGGGAGCGAGCGCGGCGTTGAGCGTGGCGGCCACCTGGCTCCCCGCCTCGGCCATCAGCGGGACGACGACGAGGCCGCCGCCCTCCGCCACGTATTGCTGGAGGAGCTTGACGTTGGCGGCGACATTCAGGAGCACGACGCCATCGGGGGCGTAGTAGGCGCCGCCATTGAAGTCAGAGAGGCCCGCGAGGACGACGACGCTGAATTGGCAGAGATAGTCGAGGGTGAGCGGCTCCTTGTCGCTGGCCTTGCGGTGCAGGTAGCCGCGTTCATCGAGCCGCTTCGCCACGGCGGGGTCGAGGGGGAGTTGTCCGGCCCCGCCCGGCCCCATCACGAAAAGGACACTGACCGGCCCGCCCCCCTTGCCGCCGGCCTTTGGCTCGGGCAGGCCTGCCGCCCAAGCCGCGACACCGAGGAGCACGCTGGAAGCGAAGAAGAGGCAACGGCGCTTGCCCATGAATTCTCCTCTGTCAGCCAAACAAGCGCGCCTGGTCAGGGTGATGCCCAAGCCAGCGGACGGTGCCATCCGCGACATCGTAGAGAGCGCCGACGACGTGCAGCCTCTTCGCCCTTGCCGCCTCGCGGACGAGGGGCGCCCGCACGGAGAGGTCTTCGATGCTCTGCCAGACGTTTGCGACGGCGGCCTCGCGCAGGAGGGCCTGGCCTTCGAGGTCGGGGCGTGCTCGGCGCGCCGCGGCCACGGCCAGGCGCACGCTGCCCGACAGGCTCAGCAGGCTGAACGGCAGCCGTTCCTCCAGCACCACGGCATTCACGAGCCGGCAGTCCGTGTGGCCGAGGACGACGATGAGCGGGACGCCCAGACGCACGACGGCGTAGTCGAGCGACGCGGCCTCATCCGCGCCGCACACGTAGCCCGCCACGCGGGCGACGAAGAGGTCGCCGACGCCCACGTCGAAGACCAGTTCCACGGGCACCCGCGGGTCGCAGCACGAAAGGACTGCGGCGAGCGGGGGTCCGCCTCCCGCCGCGGTTTCCTTGAGGCGCGGGCGCCCGAGGTTCGGGTGCTTGCCCCGCCCGGCGGCAAACCGGGCGTTCCCTTCCTTCAGGAGCGACAGGGCTTGTTCGGGGCCCGGTGTCCTCCTCATGGCGCCTCCTGGGTGAAGCCCGGTTGTGACGGGCGAATCGCCGCTTCTCACAGTGTAGGCAGGCGGCGGGCGTTGTCAACCGCCGATTGCAGAGCCGGGGCGAGTGTCATACAATGCACGCGCTTGAACGAGGTCCATCAGAGTGCAATGGGGGCCGATTGAGATGAGCGAGACGCCATCGGAGCTCGTGGCGAGGGCGGAGGAGTGGCTGAGGCAGAGGCGGTTCGGGGAGGCCGCCAGGTGCTTCGAGGCGGCGGAGGCGGCGGCGAGGTCGAAGGCGGGCAGGGCGGAACTCCTGAGGCGGGGGGCAGACGCCTACGTGGAGGAGCGCTCGACGAGCGAGGCCGGACGCTGCTTCCTGAAGGCGAGCGGGCTGCTGGAGGGGAAGGACAAGGCGGACTGCCTGATGGCTTACTGGCGAGCACTCGTCCTCGCGATAGCGGGCGACCTGTACGACTGCGGCTTCGAGTGGAAGGGCGAGCCGGACCACCACGACGACCACGTGGCCTACCAGCAGAGCGTCCAGAAGCGCGAGGAGGAGGCGGTGCGGGTGCTCAGCGAGGCCCTGCGCATCGAGGGGATTGACCGTGACGCCATCATCGCGGAGGCCAGGGCGGAGTGCCGAAGGCGCGAGAAGGACGGCTGGGGAGCAGCGCACTGCTGGGCGATTGTGGCGAGGGCGACTTGACGCGCCGGGGCGCGCCAGGTAATGTATCCGTCTCAGGCTTTGGCCTCAGAAGGCGAACCCGGAGCACGCGGAGCATGCGCAAGCTGGCCAAGGTGGGCGATTGCACGGCCGAGGTGCTCGCGAAGGGCAAGACGTTCGTCGGACTCGCCGAGGTCCGCATCGGGAAGACCAGTGTGCGGTCGGGACGCCTCCCCCTCCGGCCCTATGCCCAGACATTCACAGGACTTGAGCTTGCGGGGCTGGACCTCCTGGTCATCGAGGAGAAAAGAACAAGCGTGCGCATCAGGACAAAGGCGACCTTTCGACCCCTGCCCGTCAAGCTCCTGCGCGACCACAGCTTCGATCCGATCCACGAGACAGGCGACTGGGACCGGGAGCGGCTGGCGGGGACGGGACGGCTCGACATCGTGCTGAAGCCCGCCAGGGATTGCTTCGGGGGCGTGGCCTTCGAGGGCCTCTCCTACCACTACGAGTACGAGAGCAGGGACGTCCCGCTCTTCTACCTCATGGATATGGCGAGCTGGGAGCTTGACGGCGACATCGAGGGGGCGACCGCCATCTCGCAATCGTCCTGTTCCGCGCCCACGGCCACCTTCGCCGCCGACACGAAGTGGACGACCGAGGGGGTGATCCACTGGGACGACGCAGCGTCCGCCGCCAACCCCGTCATGACCCACAACCTGCCCCGCTGGGCCTCCCACCAGGCGTTCGACTTCCAGTGCAAGGGCGGCAACACCCTCCTCGGCCTCTTCGAGCGCGTCGCACTCATCCGCAGCATCCTCATGCGCGAGCAGGGAAAGCCAGAGCTCAAGTGCTTCGACAAGCACATCTTCGACCAGGCGCTCAAGGTCAAGACCTCGGCCAAGAGCATCCTCCTCAATTGTGGGGCACGCGGCTCGCGTGCCAGGCGCGTTGGTGGCACAGGCGTCTCACCTGTGGGACCCACAGGCCGGAGGCCTGTGCCACCGGAGACCGAGACCGCCCAGAAGAACCTGTGGACGTGGGTGTTTGATGAAGTGGCGGACAGAGCGAGGGCGGAGTTTGGGCTGAAGGAGGAGCCGCTCATCCCTCGCCTGTGCCAGAACCACTGGCACAACTTCACCATTGACACCTATCGCCGCGACCTGTTGCCCGCGGCCATCGCCCTCGGCTTCAAGGCGCTCTTCGTGGACAACTTGAACAAGTCGGCCATGACCGAGCGCTGCCCGCACCCCGACTTTCAGTGGAACATGTGCTGCGGCCACGAATACGAGGTCGCGCCCCGCCTCGGCGGCCCCGCCGCCCTCAAACGCCTTGTGGACGACTGCCGCGAGCACGGCATCCGCATCTTCGCCTGGACCAACAACGGCCAGGCCCTCTCCTCGCCCGTCAACGCCGCCGAGCGCGACGACAAGGGCTGGTTCGTCCGCATGGAGGACACCCGCCTCAAGTACGGCGGCGCCTACGCCGCTGTCTTCAGCATCATGGACATGGGCGTCGAGGGCGCGCGGCGCTATTGGGTGGACTGCCTGAAGAAGATCAAGGCCGAGACCGGGCTTGACGGCTACCTTTACGACAGCTTCTATAACCTCGGCTTCATGCCCGTCAACTACCGCACGGGCAAGCCGAGCACCCAGTGGCGAGGGCTGCTCGCCGCGTTCAAGGAGCTTCAGGACGCGGGCGTCCACTTCCTCATCGAAAGCTTCGGCCCCTTCGGCAGTCCGCAGCACGGCTGCCCCGCCGCCTACGCCGAGCCGCACAACATCTTCGCCTGCTACAAAGTGACCGGCGGCTTCGGCTACACCACAATCCCCACGACCAGCCCCATCCAGATCGAGCAGGAGGTGGGCACCCTCTACCGCTTCTTCGCCCACATGGCCTCGCCCAGCTTTGGCCTCTTCTACAACGGCGTGCGCATTGACCGCATCTGGACCGAGCGCCACAAGCGCGTGCTGGCCGACTACAACGAGAGCCTGCCGCACATGCACAAGCGGTTTCTCCAGGAGGACGGCCAGGGCGTCCTCTGGCACGACGCCGCGGGCGAGCGTGCGACCCTGTGGAACTTCGCCGAGCGCGACGCCGCCCTCCCAGGCCGCCTCCGCGACCTCACGGCCGGCCATGACCTGCGCCCCGCCCCGTCCTATCGCCTCCTCCCCTGGCACACGTATGCGATCACAGGAGCGCGCCCGCTCCCCATCGCCGTGGGCGGCTGATAGATTCCGCGTGCAAGTGTGCATGCCCCACGATAGAGCGGCAAGTGCCTGATTGAGTGCGACAGCCTGTCGGAGTGCGGCAGCTTGATGCCGCTTTTCGGCCAGCTCCCGCTGAGGGTGTGAGCTTCGTGAACGTCCCAAGGCGCATGGAAAGCGGCGTCAAGCCGCCGCACTCCAACAGGCTCTCGCCCTTCCCGATACGCACGCTCCAAGGTTGACTAGGACAGCCTTTCGTGGTATTGGTTAGAGCAGAGAAGGGGTCCGAAGGTGATGGGCGTGGCCTACGCGTCTGAAGGAACTCTGTCCGGGTGACTCAGCACACCTGCACTCCCCAACAGTATGTTGACACGGCGCCCGCCCTCGGAGCGCTCGTCGCCCGGCTCAGAGGGGCCGGGCGGGTGGCGCTCGACACGGAGGCGGACAGCCTGCACAGCTACTACGAGAAGGTGTGCCTCATCCAGCTCGCGGCGGACGGCGAGGCGTACATTGTGGACCCGCTGGCGGGGCTCGCGCTTTCGGGGCTGCTGGACGTACTGGCGGCGAAGACCCTGCTCTTCCACGGCGCGGACTACGACCTGCGGATGCTGCGGGCGTCGCTGCGCTTCCGGCCGCGGGGCGAGGTGCACGACACGATGATCGCCGCCCAGGTGATCGGCCTCAAGGATTTCGGCCTCGCCGCACTCGCCGAGCGCTTCTGCGGCGTGGCGCTCGCCAAGTCGAGCCGCAAGGCGGACTGGGCGCGCCGCCCCCTCACCCCCACGCAGTTGGCCTACGCCGCGGACGACGTGCGCCACCTGCCCGCCATCGCCGACGCCCTGCTCGAAGAGGTCCAGCGCCTCGGCCGCTACCACTGGTATCGCGAATCGTGCCAGCGCATGGTCGCTTCCACCGCGCGCGACCGCGTGCGCGACCCCGAGAACGCCTGGCGCATCAAGGGCCTCAAGGGCCTGAACGCCCACCAGCTCGCATTCGTCCGCGAGCTCTGGCGCTGGCGCGAGAGCGAGGCCCAGCGTGCCGACAGGCCGCCCTTCATGGTCCTCGGCAATCCTCAGCTCCGCGACCTCGCGGTCTGGGCCGCCGCGCACCCCGCCGCCTCGCTCGCCCACGGCCCCAGGCTGCCGCGCAACTGCACCGGCCGCCGCCTCCATGCGCTCGAACGCGCCGTCGAGCACGCCAGGGCGCTCCCGAGGCCCGAATGGCCCAAGGACCGCGCGCGCGGCGGGAGCCGGCGGCCCGACGCCGCGTCGCACGCGGTGAGCGCGCTCATGGCCGAGTGCGCGCGCATCGCGGGCGACCTCGGCCTTGCGCCCCCGCTCCTCGCCTCGCGGGCCACCCTCGAGACCATCGTGGCTCGTAGGCCGCGCTCCGCGAGCGAGATTCTCGCGTGCAGCCCAATGCTCCCCTGGCAGGTCGAGCTCCTCGCACCTGCCATCCTCAATGTCCTCGGCACCGCGCCAGAAGAGGGCGTCTAGGAGAATGAGCGTAGAGCCGAGGGCGTCGAAAAGGCGAACTTGTTTGTAGTGCGGCCTTCAGGCCGTCTGTGAGCGGCACGGGCTAAAGCCCGCACTACGAACTTGCTCATTCTCTTGGACGCCCAAAGGAGTGAACGATGTCCCAGCCCGCACCCGCGCCCGCACAGCCGGAGCTCAAGTCGGCCCTCAAGGCATTCCGCAAGCGCCTCAAGGCCATGCGGCTCGACGACGAGTCGAAGCTCGGCGGCCACGGCGCCATGACCGGCGGCCACAAGTCGGGCATCCTCGGCATCGCGCCGCCCAGGGAGTTCCCGCAGGCCGTCTGGGACGAATTGGTCAAGCAGGGGCAGCTCAAGTACGTCGGCCACGGCCTCTACCAGTTGCGGCAGCCGTGAGACCGGGAGACCAGCAGGGTGGCGCAGTCGTTGCATTCAAGGCGTGTTCAGCCAGGAGCTGCTCATCCCCCTCTCCCTTGGGGAGAGGGTCGGGGTGAGGGTGCTTGGCTTGCCACGGAGGGCGCCGAAGGCACCCTCACCCGTCCGCCGCCGGCGGACGACCTCTCCCCAAGGGAGAGGTAGGCGACCTCAGCCGCAAGGCTGAAGGAGTTCTCCATCTTGGTGGAGCGGCGCAAGAAAGGAGTCGGAAATGCGTAAGGTGTTCGGGGGCCTGATGTTGGGGGTCATGTGCTGCGAGGCAGTCTTAGCGGGCGGCACAGGAGGCGACTGGCCCGGCTGGCGCGGCCCGAACCGCGACGCGAAGTCGCCCGACACGGGGCTCCTCAAGGAGTGGCCGGCCGAGGGGCCGAAGCTCCTCTGGCAGGTCAACGACATCGGCGTCGGCTTCTCCAGCGTCGCCGTCACCGGCGGAACCATCTACATCAGCGGCGACAAGGGCGGCAAGCTCCTTGTCACGGCGCTCGACCTCGATGGCAAGCAGAAGTGGCAGGCCGAGAACGGCGGCAGTTGCGGCGGCCCGGACGGCTCCCGCTCCACCCCCGTCATTGACGGCGGCTGCCTCTACATCATCAACGGAGCCGGCCTCGTCGGCTGCTACGACGCCAAGACCGGCGAGAAGAAGTGGACCCGCGAGATGAAGGAGTTCGGCGGCCGCCGCCCGGGCTGGAGCTACTCCGAATCCGTCCTCATCTACAAGAACCTGGCCGTCGTGACGCCTGGTGGCGCGAACTGCATCGTGGCGCTCGACAAGGCCACGGGCGAAAAGGTCTGGGCCAGCGAGGGCTTCGCCGGCGGCGCGCAATACGGCTCCTGCATCGCCTTCACCTTCGAGGGCGTGCCCCTCATCGTCAACGGCACCCACGGCGGCATCGTGGGCGTGGACGCCCGCGACGGCAAGGTCCACTTCTCCGACAACTTCAGCGCCGGCAACACCGCCAACTGCACGACCCCCGTCTACGCCGACGGCTACGTCTTCTGGTCGAACGGCTACGGCAAGGGTGGGGTGTGCCTCAAGCTCAAGCTCGAGGACGGCAAGGTCACTGCCGAGCGCGCCTGGACCACCGACTTCGCCTCCCACCACGGCGGCTACATCGTCAAGGACGGCTACATCTACGGCGATACCGGCGGCGTGGCCTGCCTCGACCTCAAGACGGGCAAGCGGATGTGGTTCGCCCAAGGCATGGGCAAGGGGTCCCTCTGCTACGCCGACGGCATGCTCTACCTCTTCGGCGAAGGCGGCGGTCGCGCCGCCCTCGCCACCTGCTCTCCCGACAAGATGGAGATCAAGGGCAGGGTCCAGGTCAAGGGCAGCGGCCCGAGCTGGGCGCACCCCGTCGTCAGCGGCGGACGCCTCTACCTCCGCTACCACACCAACCTCTACTGCTTCGACGTGAAGGGCCAGTAAGCTCGGTAGGGCGTGCATAGCCCTCGGAAGCCCTCGGGCCAGGCTCTGCACGCGGAACGGGATGGGCGGGTCGGTGTCCCCAACCAGCCTACAGGTCGGCGCACCGCCGTCCCCGGTGACAACGTAGACGATGCCGTTGTTCTCGTGGCTCCCGAGCCAGGGCAGCAGCCGCGTGTCGAGCATCAGCTCGCGGGTCGGGGCGAGGAACTGCCCGCCGAGCTCGCCGTAGTCACGACCGGAGACCAAGTCGCCCGTGTGCAGCGCTCGGTAGGCGGCGCGCCCAAGCCATCCTACCCGCCGACCTCCGCGCCGTCAAACCGGGGCCAAACCGGGTGCGTCTGATCTCCCTCGGCACGCCCCCCGCCCTGGGAGCTGCGCCGGGCGCCGCCCCCTGGCCCGCGCGCCGGATCCGGCCATCCTCGGCCCCAGGATGCACCGGAGGAAAGGATCCCACACTTGTACAAGTGTGGAATCCTCTCCTCACGCCCCCCGCCACGTGCGCTGGCCCTCCGCCAAGCAGAGGGAATGAT
>VGYW01000340.1 GCA_016872875.1 Planctomycetota bacterium
ACGGGGCCGGGACGCGGCGTCGGGGGGCGCGGGGAGAGCTCACGGTCGAGGGGCTGCCGATCGGTGATGGCTGAGTTCATGAACTTCGCTATCACCGCGCACAAGCAGCTAGTGGGACGGCGAGCGCGCCCGGGCCCGGATCGCCGCGTCGGGGGGCGCAGGGAGAGCTTACAGTCGAGGGGTTGCCGATCGGCGATGGCTGAGTTCATGAACTTCGCTATCACCGCGCACAAGCAGCTAGTGGGACGGCGAGCGCGCCCGGGCCCGGATCGCGGCGTCGGGGGGCGCAGGGAGAGCTTACAGTCGAGGGGTTGCCGATCGGCGATGGCGAAGTTCATGAACTCCGCTACCAGCGCGCACAAGCAGGTACGCGAGGAGCAGCGTACTCCCCCCGAATCGTGGCCCTATGGTGAGCCGGCAGAGGTTGCGGCCGGGGGGGGTGGCGTGGTGTGGGCGGAGTTCATGAACTCCGCTATTCAGCTCAACGCCTTGACCACAATCCCAAACAGCTCGTGGTGAAAGAGGGCCTTGTGGGTGCGGGTGAGCTGCCAGAGACCCGGGCTCCGCTGGCGGACGTAGCCGCGGCGCTGAAGCTTGCGGATGTGTCGCCAGAAGGCATAGGGCGAGATCCGGAGGGTGCCACAGATGCCGACGCCGGTGCATGGCCCCTGTTGGCGCAGTAGGCGAACCAACTGCACCCGGCGGACGTTCCCGAAGGCCGTGGCAGCGTCGAAGATGACGTCCATCGCCCGCGCAACGGGCTCCCCCACCAGTGTGACGGTGTCCTCGGAGAGGTGGAGGATGGAATCGGCACGCCAGCTCCGGCAGGCGCGCGCCGGGCTCGCCAGGGTTTCCCGAACGAGTCGCCAGGGGGCAAATGAGCCGGGGTTTCCGGGCTCGTCCGCGATGGAGTAGTGAACGAAGGGGCCGGAGCGCCTGCGGCTCAGGGCTCCCAGGGCTGCTAGGTGGCTGAGTTGGCTGGAGGTCTGGGGCCGTGAGAGCCTGGCTCGGCGGGCCAGCTCGCTCGATGCCAGGTCAGGTTCGAGGGCAAGCTGGTGGAGGATGATGAGGTTAGGCTCCGATGCGAGGGCACGACAGACGGTGGCGATGCGCTCTGGCATGCGTGGCCTCCATGGTTGCGGAGTTCATGAACTGCGACATAGCAGGACGAACCTCTCCTTCTCCGCGGGGCCTCGTGAGCCGAGGCGCATCAGATGCCCGGCAATGCGGGCGGGCTGGGGACGGGCTGGACGCCGGGGAGGCGGACCTTGGGAGATGTGCCCTTGGGGAGCGTTTGCGGCGGGACCGCGGGGGTGGTGGTTGGCTTCTTGGGCGGGGCCGGTTGCTTCTTCTCCTGGGCCTCCTTGACGGCCTTGAGGATGTCGGCGGGGGGCTCGGCCACGGCTTCGGCTCGCCCGTCGGCATAGAGCACCAAGTAGCGGCTCGGCTTCGGGAGGTTGGGGTCGGCGATGAAGGCGGCCATGTCGATCAGCATCCAGGTGCCGCGCGGAACGGCGTCAATGGTCTTCCCGTTGAGGGCGGTGTTCCAGGCGTAGGTGAGCCCCTTCTCCTGGAGGGCGTCGGGGGCGAAGGGCGAGACGAAGAGCTCGGGGGGCGCGCCCTGGATGAGCCGGACGATCGACTTCGGGTCCTTCCTGGGGTCCCCCTGCGGGTAGAAGGCGGCGTTGGGCAGCCCGCCCGTGATGCACTGGGTCTGGAGGAGCAGGTGAATCTGCCTGAGGTTGTTGAGGCCCTTCAGCTCGTTGGCCTTGGTGATGCCGTAGCGGAAGTTGGACTGGCTGTGGAGGCTGGACATGATGCCGGTGACGGTGAGGATTTCGACGAGTGTGATGCCCAGGGGCTTCCGACGCGCTCGCGGCTTGAACATGGCACACCTCCATAGTATGAGACGCATTCCGCCGCCGATTTATTCATGATGGCACAACACACCCAGCGAGTCAAGTCGTGGCGGCTGCGACGACAGGCCGTTCACTCCCCACGTCCCCCCGCCCCTGGCTCGCGCCGGCGCGTCTCATCCTATTGGCTTCTGCAAAAGTAATGCAACACGGTCAGCAGCATAGGACCCGCTCTTGTGGCCCGCGAAGTGGGCGATCCAGCCGTAGCCCAGGGCTCCCTTCGGTCGCCCTGGGAAAGCGGGCCCCCCGTTCCGGAGCCCCTGTAAGGGGCGATTCACGCCCTTCTGAATCGCCCCCGTTCGGGGGCTCATTCCTGGGTGCACTACACCCAGGGCTCCCTTCGGTCGCCCTGGGCTACGGTTCAAACGCCCCCATTTCGGGGGCTAAGATCGCTGCATTAGTTATGCAGAAGTCAATAGTCGCGCTCCTTCTCGAGCTCGGCCTGGCACTGCTCGCAGTAGTCGGCGGTGGAGAAGCGGGTGAGCCCCAGGTCGGGGCGGGCGCGCTCGTTGGGGAGGATGGTGTCGCGGAGGAGGCGGTAGGTGTCGCGGACGCTGTAATGGTGGCAGACGCGGAGTGCGATGCCGAACATGGCGAGGGCGCCGAGGGCGCCCTTGAGGTGGCCCTCCACCTCGGCGTCGTCGAGGCCCTCGGGAAGAGGGAGCGGGCCGAGGAAGCTCACGATGGCGCCCACGGTGTCGCCTTCGCCGCCCGCCGCCTCGTCGCCGTCGGCGCGGGCATCGGGGGCGAAGAGGTTGTAGGGGTCGTCGGGCTCTTCCTCGAAGACCTCGTGCTCGCCGTCGGGGGTGAGGATGTGGTGGATCGTGTGGGCCTTGCCGCTGTCGTCGAGACGGACCTCAGCGACCTCGAGGCCGCCGTGGGCGGGGGGTTCGTCCTCCTCGTCGGGCTTCGGCGGGAGAGTGTCGGACGAGACGCCGGGGATTGACTGGAAGTCCACGTATTCGATGATGGGGTCGGGGACTTCGGTCACGACGCGGCCGTTCTGGCTGTACCATTCGATGTAGAGGCATTGGACCCAACGGAAGGGGGGCGGCTCGCCGGCCTTGCAGCGGAGCATCAGCTCGCGCACCGAGCAGTCGGCGGTCTTCACCTTTCGTGCGGCGGAGATGTCGCCCGTCGCGCCGATCTGGTGTGGGGCGAGGTCAGGGGTCTTCTGGGCGAGGATTTCGGCGAGTTCCTCGGGCGACGGCTCGCCGCCGGCGCCGCCCCGCGGGCCGCGGCTCTCGAAGCGGATGTGCCAGCCGGCGAGGTCGGGGCTACAGTTACCCGTCAACTGAAGATGGACGGGCTGCTCGCGCCCGCGGAGCTTGACCCACCCGTGGGTCGAGTAGTTCTGCGTGTTGATCAGCTCGCCACGCTCGATGAAGTCGTTGAGGCGACAGGCCACGCAACACCTCCTGGTGAGCAGAGCAACGGGACCCCACGAACTCGCTGGGCAAGCCGTACCGTTCCGGGTCATGGGCGGAACCCAGCTCTCATGACGTCGGCAGTTAGTATACCTGCGGCGCGTGCCAGCGTGCAAGGAGGAACCGCGACTCGCGGGAACGGTGGCGCTTGACTCGCGGGAGTGATCCGGGCAAAATGGGGTCTGCGCCAGGTCTGCCCCACAGGCCATGTATCATGGGGGCGCGGAAGCCATGTATGTGAAGCGAATCGTGCTGGAGAACGTGCGGGGGTTCCGCGAACTGGACTTCTCGCTTGAGCGGCCCGACGGCCCCCATGCTGGCTGGACGGTGTTCACGGGGGACAACGGGTCGGGCAAGAGTGCGCTCCTCAAGGCGATGGCCGTTGCCCTCGGCGGACCGGACTCCGCGCGGTCGCTTCAGGAGTCGTTCCGCGGCTGGACGAGGTCGGGGGAGAGAGAGGGTGTGATCGCTCTGGAGTTGATTCCGACGGAAGGCGACGACGGCTTTCAGGACCCCGGGCGGACCAAGTTCGGGCCCTTCTGGGCTGAACTCCACGTTGTGAATGGTGGCAAGGAGCCCCTCCTGCAAAAAGGGGTAAAGCATGCCAAGAAGGGCAGGACCGCGCACCGGGGTCCGTGGGCGGACCAGCCTACGGGGTGGTTCTCGTGCGGGTATGGGCCCTTCCGCCGCACCTCCGGCACATCCCCAGGCGCTCAGCGTCTGATGGTCGGCCCGAGCCGGGTGGCTAGGTTCGTCACGCTGTTCCGGGAAGACGCATCACTGTCGGAATGCGAGAACTGGTTGAAGGAGCTGAAATTCCGGCAGACGGAGGCCCGCCAGGAGGACGCGGACAAGCTTGCCCTGGTGCAAGGAATGCTCAACGATGATCTGCTCCAGAACGGGCTGCGCGTAGACCACGTGGATTCGGAAGGGCTATGGTTGCGTGACAGGGCCAACATTGTGCTACCCATGGCGGATATGAGTGACGGATACCGTGCCGCGCTGGCGCTGATGGCCGACATCCTGCGCCACCTGATCGAGGTCTACGGCCTTGCGGACCTTACGATGGAGCAAGATGGCAGGACGGTTGTCAAGCGAAGCGGTGTCGTGCTGGTCGACGAGATTGATGCGCACCTGCATCCGGAATGGCAGCGCCGGATCGGTTTCTGGCTCAAGCAGCACATGCCCAGGATACAGTTCCTCGTGACCACCCATAGCCCGCTCATCTGTCAGGCGGCTGACCCCGGCGGGCTCTTCCGCCTGCCGGAGCCCGGGAGCAATGTGGCTCCATTCGCGCTGGGTGAGGACGACCGCGTGAGGATCGTCGCGGAGAAGCCGAACGTGATCCTGCTGAGCCCGGCTTTTGGCCTCAAGCACACGCGTTCTCCAGTGGCCGTGAGGAACCGTGAGAGGTATGCAGAACTCGCAGCCAAGAAGGCCAGCGTTGGCTTGACCCCGCAGGAAGAGAGGGAGGGCCAGAAGCTGCTTCCATACGTCGCGGACTCCGAGTCCTGGGGCCATCAGGATGCGCAGGATACGGCGGGCTGATCTCCCTCCTCGATCGGCAAGTTTCCTCCGGAGGAAGCAGGAGGAGCTCGACCGCGCGTCGGGGGGCGTGTCAGTGGAAGATGCCTGGGGGAGGGCGCGCCGGACGGTCGCGATGCGGGCGGTGGCCGAGGTTCTCCGTGAGATGGCGAGGAAGCGCCAACGGTGCATGTTCTGCGAAGACTCGCGGGGGACCGACATCGAGCACTTCTGGCCGAAGAGCACCTACCCCGCCCGCACGTTCGACTGGCTGAACCTGCTCCTGGTTTGCGGCGGCTGCAACCAAGCCAAGGGGGCGCGCTTCCCTCTCGACGCGCAGGGTTCCCCGCTGCTGATTGACCCCACTGCCGAAGACCCCTGGGACTACCTCTTCTTCGATGCCGAAACAGGGAACGTCACGGCGCGTTTCACAAAGGACGGTCTCCCTCACCCAAAGGGCAAGGCCACGATGGCCCTGCTGCTCCCGCTCAAGGAGGAAGCTGTCACGGAGGGCCGTCTTCAGGCCTGGCGCAACCTGGCCAGAGCCGTTCGCGCTTTCCTCGCAGAGTACAGCAACGCTACGGACGAACCGGATCAGCAGCGCTCGGTGGTTGAACTGCGACGAGCCGTCTATGACAACGACAGCTACGGGTTAGGGCAGTGGTTTCTGTGGCGTGATGGGCAGGAGACCGAGCCCTTCCGCATGTTCCGAGCACGTTATCCTGAGGTCTGGTCCGAGATCCAGCGCGCAGTGAAAGCATAGAAGCCTCATCTGCTCACCTCATCTACTTGACGGCGGCCCTCTCCTTCACCCCGAGCAGGTCTTGCTCGTCGAGCGGGTAGTCGCCGAGGAAGGTTTCGACCACGAGGACGTAGCGGCGGCCGGCACGGTTGGGCGTGGAGGGGTAGGCGGGGTTCTGGATCGCCATCGTGCCGAGGATGCGGTCCTTGGGGCCGGAGCCGGGGAGGGCGGGGTCGGCTTCTTTGAGGAGCTCGAGGTACTCCTCGTAGTACTCCGGGCGGATGAGGAGGAGGTCGCGCGGCTTGCCGTCGCGCTGGAAGCGGACGGCGGCGACGGCCTCGGCGTCCCAGTTGAGGAAGTTGTTGACCTCGCGGTCGGCGGGTTCGGGCTTGGCGATTGCCCGCGCCCCCGCGGGCGCCGCGCCGACGCCCAGGAAGAAGAGGTCGCCCTTTGCGGTCAAGTCGGCGATGCCGGTGATCTTCCGCAGGTCGGCTTCGGTGAGGGTGGGGAGGAGCTCGATGTAGTCGTCCTTGACCTCGGCCCACTTGTAGTGCGGGCCGGCCTTGGGGGGCTGGTAGAGGGGCACGAGGTCAGGGGGCGCCGCGTTCTGGTATTTCAGCCCTTCGACGGGGCGGTTGTCGAAGGTTGTGAGGCCCACTGAGAACCCCCATTTGCCGCCGCCGCGCTCGCTCTTGACCATCAGGCGGTTCCAGCCGGACTCGAGCTTGGCCGTGTTGCACACCATGTCGGTGCGGTTCGCGTCGTCCCAACGGGCGCAGGCGTAGTAGCGCCCTTCGTGAATCTTGCGCCCGTTGAGCCAGAGGGCCGCTGTGTCGTTGCAGCCGAGCCAGAGACGGGTCTCCTGCTTCTTCGGCGAGAAGATGAAGGCCTGGGCGTAGGCGATGCACTTGTCGGGCGCCTTCGGGAATGCGGCCAGGAGGTCCACGAAGTCGGCCTTGCTCTCGATGGGCTTCCAGGCGAGGGCGCCCGGCCCGGCGACCATTTGGGCCTCCTTGGGGCTGGCGAGCTTGTCGAGGAGCCTTCCGCCCTTGGCGGGCGGCTCGGGGGGCGCGGTGAGCTCGGCGAGGCCCCAGAGCTTGATGTGGTTGCCGACGAGCTCGGGCGCGGCGGCCTCGTGGCGGCGGTACTCGGCGGGGTTGATGTAGTAGTGCATCGCGGAGCGGTGGCCGCAGCCCATGTTCACGATGGGCTGCTTGCCGCAGCCGTCGGAGTCGTGCGTGACGGGGAAGCCGGGCGCCTGCTCGCCGAAGATGCAGGTCCAGTCGAACTCGTGGTTCCACTCGTGGAGGAAGACTTCCCAGCCGCGGGTGGCGCCGATCTGGGCGCCGCCGGCGCCCGAGACGCCGCAGTCAATGCCGCCCGCATGGCTGCTGCCGTACTCGGCGACGCCGATGGAGTAGTCGTAGGTGCCGCGAATGGGCACCTCGGAGTCGGGCGGAAGAAAGAGCCAGCCGGCCTGCATCACCCAGTCGGCGGAGCCCGGCCCCCAGATGCGATAGGTGGTGCGCAGCTTCCAGGCGCCGCGCGAGGCGCCATAGGTCATCTGCTCGACGATCCGCCAGTCGCGGAAGAGGGCCTCGAGGCTGCCGAGCGACAGCTCGCCGCAAACGTCCTTCACGGCGCGCGTGTTGATGGCCACGAGCACGTCGGCAACCTGGGTGTCGGGGCGGTTGTGGAGCGCGCCCGCGCGCTCGAAGAGGGGGGCATAGGTCTCGACCGGCAGGCGGTTGTACTCCATCGCCTCGGCCAGGTGATAGGTCGCCTCGGGGTCGGCGGGCCGGCAGGCGACGGCCTTCTGGAACTCATCGAGGGCCTCCTCCCAGAAGCCGTTGGCGCCGGCATAGAGGCCGAACAGGTAATGCGCCTTGAAGCCCTCGTCGCGGGGCAGAGACGCCCCGCCCACGGCGAGGGTGTCGGCAGCCTTGCGGAGCGCGACGAGGCGGAGCATTCGCCGCGACAGGCGGGCGAGCTCGGCCTTCGGCTCCGCCGCGGCCTTCTGGAACGCGGCCCCCGCCGCTTCGTAGTCGCCCTCGCCGAGCGCCGCAATGCCCGTGAGATAGGCGTCCGTGGGATCAGCGCCCTCCTTGCGCGCGATCGCGCCCAGGCGCTCATCGCCGAGCACCTCCCAGTCCCTCGTGATGAAGAACTGATAGCCGGCCGAGAGCAGCGAACGAGTGGGGTCGGGAACCTCTACCCCAAAGGCTTCCGCGAACCCGGTGGCGGGTTGGACGAAGTACTGCTTGCGCGGACCGATATGGCTGTGGCTTGGGAAGATGGTGAAGCCTGAAGGGCTGAACTCTGGGTTGTTGCACACGCTCACCGTGACTTCGCTCTTCACTCCCTTCCCGTCAGGCGTCCTAAGGAGCTTGATGGGGATGGCGTAGTACACGTCCACCCATCGGCGGTCGCCCTTGAACTGAGGAATGGACCAGGGAGCGAGTTGCTCCTTCTGATCGTCAATCCTAACCCAGAACACAGTGGCTGGCTGGCGCGTGTCCCATCGTCTGCGGATGACGAGGGTGCCGGGGGCCGGGCCGCCGCGGTAGGTGGCGATGCGGACGCGGAAGCGCTCCAGCTTCACGTCCCGCGCAGTGGCGGACACCTTTCGGCCGCCGGCATAGGGGAGCTCCAGCCGCGTCGCCGCGGTCGCGTCGGACCAGTATCGCGCCGCGGCCTCGGAGCGTTCGTCGCCCACGGCGATGGCCCCGCTGGGAATCCAGTCGAACTCCCTCGGTGCCTGGCCGCGCGCAGGCGAGGCCAAGAGGAATGACGCAAGGGCAAAGAGAGCGAACGCGCGCATGGGGTTCTCCTTCCGGGCATATCGTATCAGAGCCGACCCGTCGGGGCAACCTGCGCGGAACGACACGGACCTACACGGACAAACACGGACCGGCGGGTCTTGAGGGGAGGGTTGGTTGTCCGTGTATGTCCGTGTCGGTCCGTGTAGGCTCCGTGGCCGTCCGGGGGTGCGTTATCGCACCCGGGGCTGCGGGGGGATTGACAAAGGGAACGAAATCCGCTGGAACTACAGCGGGTGCCGGGCGTATAATGCCATTAGTCTGGCTGAACGTGGGAGAAAGGATGTATGCCATGCGGAGCCATCTGGCAGTCTGGCTTGTCTGCGGGTCCGCCGCCACTTGGGCCGGTGAAGGTGCTTCTGCCCCGCCGGCCACGCAGGTGGCGCTCGACTGGAACCGGATGTGGGAAGGGGTCCTTGCGGCCTGCGCCGGGATGGAGAAGGACCATCCCTCTGTGGCGGCTTTCCGTGCTGGGGCCAGCGCCGACACGGGCAACAAGGAGCTTGCTGCCTGGAAGTACGAGGCTAATGTGGAGATTGACTACGACCGCGGGATGGCGTGCAAGCGGAAGAACCCCGCCGGGCCGTACTACCACGTTCGTCTCTCGATACACGGGATCCGAACCAGGGGGTTCACCGAAGTAGCGCCGGACAAGCCCTCAGTTGCCTGGGACGGCAAGTCGAGCCGGCGGGAATACGGCATACCGTGGATGAAGTTGGGCATAGGCCTGACCGTCCTCAGCGATGACCCCGATTTCGTCAAGG
>VGYW01000341.1 GCA_016872875.1 Planctomycetota bacterium
GGCCCAGCGCTGGAGCGCCTTGCAGCGGGTCAGGCGGCCGGGGGCCAGGCCCTCGGCGCTCGACCTGGGCCGCGTGCTCGAATACCTCGACCGCCGCCCGCTTGTGGCGCCGCTTGCGCTCCTGGGCCTCCTCGCCGCGATGTCGGCCGCATGCGCCCTGTTCGCGGGGCAGAGACGCGCCGCCTACACGGACGCGGGGCACGGAGGCCCCGCCCACAGGCACGGAGGCCCCGCCCACAGGCAGGGAGGCCCCGCCCACAGGCACGGAGGCCCCGCCCACAGGCACGGAGGCCCCGCCCACAGGCAGGGAGGCCCCGCCCACAGGTGGTGGCGCGACGGGGCGCTCGCCTTCTCCGTGGCCTCCACCGGCCTCATCGAGATGGGCGTCGAGTTCTCAGTCCTCCTCGGCTTCCAGGTCGTCTGCGGCTACGTCTACCACTACGTCGGCCTGCTCGTCGCGTCGTTCATGTTCGGCCTGGCGCTGGGGGCCTGGGTGTCGAGCCGCTGGGTGCGCGGCGGGTGCGCGACGTGGCGGCGGATGGTCGTGGTGCAGTTGTGCATCTGCGCCTACCCGCTGGCGCTCCTGGGGTTCCTGGCGCTGAGCGCGGGGGTGCGGTTCGCGGGGATGCCGGCCGTGGCTGGGGTGCTTTTCAGCTTGGCGGCGCTATCGGCGGGATTCGTGGGCGGGCTCCAGTTCCCGCTTGCGGTCGCGCTCCACACGGCGGGGGCGGGGTCGGCCGGGCCGCTCTACGGCCTGGACCTGTTCGGCTCGTGCCTGGGCGCGCTGGCCGTGAGCTCGCTCCTCGCCCCGAGCCTCGGGCTGCCAGGCGTGTGCCTGATGCTCGCCGGGCTGGCAGGGCTGGGGCTTCTGGGCCTGGTCGCATCGTCGTCGTTGTCGTCGTCGTCCTCGTCGTCGAACCTGTGAGGAGAGAAAGACCAAAGACTCGACGACGAGGACGACGACGAGGACGAGCGAAATCGCAGTTGACTTTCCGGCGGCCCGCAGGTACTATGCTCGCTATGGCACACAAGCTCTCGATACGGAAGACGAAGCGGCTGCGGCAGATACTGGCGAAGTCCTACAAGCTGCCGGAGCCGCCGGAGCGCTTGGACTCGCTGGTTGAGCAGGTGGTGATGACGGTGCTGTGGGCGGATGCCTCGCCCGCGAAGGCGCGGCAGGCCTGCGAGCGGCTCAGGGAGGAGTTCGTTGACTGGAACGAGCTGCGCGTGAGCATGACGACCGAGGCTGGGGCGGTGCTGGAGGCCTGCGGCCTGGCGCCCGTGAAGGCCATGGCGCTCAAGCGCGTCCTCGGAAAAGCCGTCGAGGACTTCTATACCTTCGACTTCGAGGCCCTCGCCAAGCTGCCGCGCGAGGACCTCAAGGCCTGGTTCATGGGCATCGAGGGGATACCGCACCCCGTCGCCGCAGCAGTCCTCTACAACGTCTTCGACTACGACCGCGTGCTGGTTGACGCCGACATCGCCCGTGTGGTCCGCCGCCTCGGCCTGGTCGGCGAGGCGGCGACCGAGGCCGAGATCGAAGCGGGGCTGGCACAGGTCATCCCCGGCAGGGAGGCCCACTTCATCTACAGCGCCCTCCGGCAACACGCGCTCACCGTGTGTACGAAGGACGACTTCGATTGCCGGACCTGTCCGCTACGGAAGGAGTGCCGGACGGCGCCCGGCCGCATCGCACAGCTCGAGGCCGCGGCCCGCGCCGCCAAGAGGAAGCGCAGGCCAAAGCCCAAGCCGCCCGCGCGCAAGCGGAAGCCCAAGGCCAAGCCCAAGCCGAAGGCGCCCGCACGCAAGCCCGCGAAGAAACGCTGAACAGGGAGAGCCATGGTGAGGAACCTCTCGCGGCCTTTTCGGATTTCGGATTTCGGATTTCGGATTTCAATCCGCAATCCGCAATCCGCAATCCGCAATCTCTCGCTCACTATCCTCCTGGCGGCCCTGCCGGCCCTGGCCGGCACAGAGCCGACGCCGCTGGCTCAGTGGCGCTTCGAGAGCGGCACCGACGACTGGGAGTCGCGCGACGCCGCCATCGCGCACAGCAAGGACAAGGCGAAGGAGGGCGGCTACGCTCTCCAGATCGCCGTCGAGTTCCCAAGACCCGTCTCCATCTTCCGCAGGGTCAACCTCGACCTCGACCGCGTCGGCCGCATCACCTACCACGTCTTCGTCCCCAAGGACGCCCCTGAGAACGTCAAGACCATGCTCTTCATGAAGGACAAGGACGGGCTGTGGTTCCAGCACTTCTTCGAGCAGTCGCTCGAGCGGGAGACGTGGAACGAGGTGAGCCTGGACATCAGCCCGTCCAGCCCGCACCTGCGCCCGAGCGCCCACCACCGGCTGTGGGACAGCGTGGTGGCCCACGGGATGAACCAGCTAGGGGTGAAGTTCTTCTGCGACGACAAGTTCAAGGGCGCGCTCTACCTGGACCGCATTGCGGCCTACCCGCTCGACGAGCCGCGCGAGCCGCTCCGCGTCATCAACCTCCGCGAAGAGCGCACCGCGGTCGGCCGCTACGAGCGCTTCGAGGCCACGTTCGGCATCAACCGCCACGTGACCAACCCGTTCGACCCCGACCAGGTGAAGATCGACGCGGTCTTCGCCGACCCCAAGGGCAAGCGCGTCATCATCCCTGCCTTCTACTACCAGAACTACGTCCGCCGCGTCAAGAACGACCGCGAGGAACTCGTCCCCGTCGGCCCAGGCACCTGGAAGGTCCGCTACGCGCCCACCGTGGAGGGCCTCCACACCTACTACCTCACCGTGCAGTACACGCCCGAGCGCCAGCGCGGCAGCAAGCCCGAGCCACTCCTTGCCACGGGCAAGCGCTCCTTCCTCTGCATCCCCTCCAAGAGCAAGGGCTTCATCCACGTCTGCAAGAAGGACCCCAACTACTTCGCCTTCGACTCAGGCGACTGGTTCTATCCCATCGGGCACAACGTCCATTCGCCCAGCGACGACACGCCCCGCGCCGCCGCCATCCAGCACGCCCTCGGCACCACCATCCTGCCCGACCACGGCACCTTCAACTACGACTACCTCTTCAAGAAGATGGCCGACAACGGGGAGAACTTCGCCGAGGTCTGGATGTGCTCCTGGTGGCTCGCACTCGAATGGGTGAAGGACTGGCGCAACTACAACGGCCTCACCCGCTACAACCTCCACTCCGCCTGGCGGCTCGACTACCTCCTCGAGCTCGCCGAGCGCCACGACCTCTACCTCAACGTGGTCCTGGACAACCATGGCAAGGCATCCACCTGGTGCGACCCGGAGTGGGAGGACAACCCCTACAACGAGCTCAACGGCGGCTTCCTTGCCAGCCCCGAGGACTTCTTCCGCAACCCCATTGCCAAGGAGATCAACAAGAAGCTCCTCCGCTACGTCGTCGCACGCTGGGGCTACAACCCGCGCATCCTCGGCTTCGAGCTCTGGAGCGAGATTGACCTCGTGGGCGACGCCTGGCCCTTCCACGCCGACGCCGTCGCCGCCGCACCAAAGGTCCAGTGGCACCGCGAGATGTCCGAATACCTCCAGCAGATTGACCCCTGGGGCCACTGCGTAGGCACCCACTGGTCCACCAACTACGGGCGCGTCCAGGCCTCCATCGCCTCGCTCCCCGGCATCCACTACGTGGCCACCGACATCTACTCCATGCCCCTCATCAAGTACGTCCTCGGCACGGCCCAGTGCGGCGCCGGCCTCGGCAAACCGATCATCGTCACCGAATACGGCGGCGCCGGCCCCTTCGGCTCCCCCTCCAACGTCCTCCGCGCCCACCTCCACGCCGGCCTCTGGTCCACCTACATGACCCACACCTCCGGCACCCCGCTCCTCTGGTGGTTCCAATTCATCGAGAGCGACGACCTGTACTGGAACTTCAAGGCCCTGGCCGCGTTCCACAAGGGCGAGGAGCGGCGCGCGCAGGGCCTCGTCACCCGCGTCCTCACCACCGCCAGCTTCCCCAGCCCCCACTACGACCTCGGCGCGCTGGCGCTTCAGGGGCAGTCCAAGGCCTACGTCTGGGTCTACTCCCAGAGCTCCATGGAGCGCATGCCCGCCGAGCAGTTGGCCCCCCGGTTCAAGGACATCTCCCTCCGCCTCGACAGCCTCAACCCCGGCAAGTACGACGTCGAGGTCTGGGACACCTCCAAGAAGGGCGGCATCATCGAGAAGAAGGCCATCGCCACGGAGGGCGCCTACCTCACCATTCCCCTGCCCGAGTTCCGCACCGACTGCGCCCTGAAGGTCCGGCCCGCCAAGTGACCTGTCGCCCGACGTAGCCCGCCCCTCCGGGGCGGAAAGACTCCGCCTCGGAGAGGCGGGCTACGCCCAAGGCGGCCGCGTGCGCGCGGGTGGGAATAATGTAGGGCATGCACACCTGCACGCGGAACTCAACCGAGCGAGGCGACGAAGTCGGCCAGCCCGAACCCCGGCGCCGCGCGGTCGAACGCCCCGGCGGCCTCCGCCGCTCCCTCGGCGTCACCCTACACCTTCAATCCCACCGCCTGGAAAGCGAGAATGGCGAGGTCCGCCAGCGCCCGCCTCTCGCGGTCGGCCTCCGGCACGGACTGGCGGAGCGCGTCGTATGCCTGGGCGAGGGCTTTGAACGCTTCGGCCGCGGCCCCTTCGCCCTTGACCCTCGCCGCCGGCCAGCAGCGCCGCAGCAGCCAGTCGAGCGTCTGAAGGTGCTCCTGCGCGCCCCGCGCCAGCGCCAACTGGAGCAGTTCGTCCGCCGTGCGGCGCAGGAGCGCCGGGTCCGGCAGCCGCGCCGCCGAGAGGCAGATGTTCCTCAGAGTCATAGGCACATAGGTCGGCTCGTTGATCGCCCGCGAGAGTTCGAGCGTCCGCCCGAACGCCTCGGTCGCCTCGCGGTCCCGCCCCTGGGCCTGGTAGAGCATGCCCATCTGGCCCAGGGTTGACGCTTCGCCCAAGCGGTCTTGCACATCCCTGTGGATGGCGAGCGCGGACCCGTATAGGCCAGCGGCATCCTCCAGTCGCTTCTCCACGAGTGCCAGATTCCCCATGCTGCGCAGGCAGTTGGCCTGCCCGAGCCGGTCGCGGACCTCCCGGAAGAGGGGGAGCGCGGCCTCGTAGTCGGCCCGCGCCCCGTCGACGTCGGCCACGCGCGTCTTGAGGTCGCCCAGGCTCTTCCGGCAGTTGGCCTCCCCGAGCCGGTCGCGGACCTCCCGGAAGAGGGGGAGCGCCGCCTCGTAGTCGCCCCGCGCCCCGTCCAGGTCGGCCACGCGCGTCTTGAGGTCGCCCAGGCTCATCCGGCAGTTGGCCTCCCCGAGCCGGGAGCGGACCTCCCGGAAGAGGGGGAGCGCGGCCTCGTAGTCGGCCCGCGCCCCGTCGAGGTCGGCCACGCGCGTCTTCAGGTCGCCCAGGCTCTTCAGGCAGTTGGCCTCCCCGAGCCGGGAGCGGACCTCCCGGAAGAGGGGGAGCGCGGCCTCGTAGTCGGCCCGCGCCCCGTCCAGGTCGGCCACGCGCGTCTTGAGGACCGCCAGCATCATCAGGCAGTAGGCCTCCCCGAGCCGGGAGCGGACCTCCCGGAAGAGGGGGAGCGCGGCCTCGTAGTCGGCCCGCGCCCCGTCGAGGTCGTCCACGCGCGTCTTCAGGTCCCCCAGGCTCTTCAGGCAGTTGGCCTCCCCGAGCCGGTCGCGGACCTCCCGGAAGAGGGGGAGCGCCGCCTCGTAGTCGGCCCGCGCACCGTCGAGGTCGGCCACGCGCGTCTTCAGGTCGCCCAGGCTCTTCCGGCAGTTGGCCTCCCCGAGCCGGTCGCGGACCTCCCGGAAGAGGGGGAGCGCCGCCTCGTAGTCGGCCCGCGCCCCGTCCAGGTCGGCCACGCGCGTCTTCAGGTCGCCCAGGCTCATCCGGCAGTTGGCCTCCCCGAGCCGGTCGCGGACCTCCCGGAAGAGGGGCAGCGCCGCCTCGTAGTCGCCCCGCGCCCCGTCAAGGTCGGCCACGAAGAGGTGGAAGTAGCCGAGCCCCATGAGCCAGCCGGCGCGCTCCGGGGGCGGAAGCTCGGGTGCGAAGCCCTGTAGGTCGGCGAGGAGGAGGCCCTGGGCCTCCGCAATCTCCTGCGCGGCCAGAAGTCCGCGGAAGAGGGGCCAGGCATAGTCGTGGCGCAGGCGGGCCTCGGGCAGTCCCTCGCTGCGTGCGCGGAGGAGCTGTTCGCGCAGTGCGGGGAGAAGGGCTTGGGCTTCGGCCGGGTTTCGGAAGCCGAGGGAAGCGACGGGGAGCGGGGGAGGCGTGGCGCCAGCCCCCGTTCCAGGCTCCTCGCCTGGCCGGCGCAGGAGGTTGAACTTCAGCGGAATCCAGTCCCAGAGCGCCTGTGCGAAGCGGGCCAGGCGGTCCACCTGTGTGGGGGTGAGGATGAAGGCGAGCTTGCCGCGCGCGGGGTGCCAGGCCTCGCGCTGCGCGTCCATCCACCGCCACAGGTCGCGCTCTTGCGCCTCGTCGGGTTGTGCTGGATATGCGGCAAGGATGAGGAGAAGGGGATTGGCGTCGGCCGCGTGCCGGAGGGCGGAGAGCCATTGTAGCGCGGCGGCCCAGTCGCCCGGCCCATCCACCCGGAAGACCTCAAGGGTCTGCCCTGGGCCAAGGGTGGCTGTGATGGCTTCGGCGACCTGTTCGGCCTGGGACCGTGAGGCGACTTCGATGAGCGCGAGCGGGCCGCCGTCGGCCGACACGTAAGCTCGCAGCCTGTCCCACTCGAGCTCCTTCTCAGCCGCGCCGGGCCGTGGTGGGGCAGGGGTGGACATGGCTATTCCGGGAAGAGGGGCAGGAGCTCGCGGACGAGGGGATGCAGGTCGAACCAGCCCTCGCCGTTGTATTCCAGAATCGCTCTGGCGTTGAGGAGGACCATTGCGGCCTCGTCGCTCTCGAGAATCCGGCGGGGCCCTTGCGCAAACGTGCGCAAGCGCGCGTACAGGTCCGCCAACTTCACTTCCTTCCAGGCCGGGGGCAGGTTGAGCACCGTGATCGACCGGGCGTATTCGCTCTTGAGACGGTTCAGGCCGTAGCGCACGTTGGCCTCAATGATAGCGTTCTCCGGCTGCTCGCCGCGCGCGTGAAGGCTCTCGGCGGCCTGAGCCGCCACGAGGAGGACCTCGAAGATGTTGCGCAGCACGCCGCCGGACTTCTCGAGTAGTAGCGCCAGGGCTGGTTCCTGGATGAGGCCGGGTGCGACCCTGCGGCGTATGATCTCGCGGACCGCCGCCTCACCGGCCGCGTGCGGCGAGCCATCGAAATGCCGCAACTGGGGCATGGGGAGGACCCTGGTATCGTAGTACGGTTCGAAGGCGCCCTTGTCTGGCGAGTGGAGCAGGAAGATGGATGCGGTGCAGATGACCGCGCAGCCCAGGTCGGCAAGGATGGTTGGCTGGTCCACGAAGATGCGCCGGGCGTCGGCCAGGTTCAGCTTGTCGAGGTCCTCCGCCACGATGAGGAGTTCCCGCCCCGACTCATAGAGGGCCGTGTGCGCGGCGCGGATGAGGGTGTTGCACCGCTCGGCCAGCGCGCTGAGGCGGTGGGGCTTCTCCTGTGTCACGCGGTGCAGGCGTTCGCCCCCGCGGCGTATGTCCAGCTTCACCCCGCCGAGCAGGCCGAGCACCTTGCCGAGCAGGGATTGAGACGCGTTGGCGCCCGCGCTCGCCTCAATGCCCGTGCTCACCTTTTGCTCGTCAATATCGAGCTCCGTGGCGAACCAGCGCTGGATTTCCTTCAGGGTCTCCTGGGCCTCGGCCAGCTTGCCCGCGGCCCGCGCGTCCCTTGAGCACGCGTCGAGGAGACGCTCCATCATCGCCACCAGGAGGTCCTCGACCGGGACATGGAAGAGATTGCACTCTTCCCTGATCCTCAGATTCACGACCAGGTAGCGGTCTTTGACCTCCTGGGACAGCTTGACAAGTTCCGTGGACTTGCCACAGCCGGTGTGGCCGGCGAGGAGCACCTTCGCCCTCGGCTTCTTGGGGAGAAGCTCCCGGAGTTCCTCGCGGCGACTCAGGACCGGGTCACGGGCCTGAGCCGTCTCGACGAAGAACTCGCTCAGTTCCGCGGGCTCCAGCGGGCGCGGCTCGCACGACTGGTGAATCTCGGAGAGGTTCTGCGCCTGTCTCATGGCCTTCTCCTCCTGCGGCTTTACGCTCAAATCGTATAGCATTCAGCGACTGGGGTCAAGCGCGGGAAGTGGCCCGGCGCGATGGCCGCATCCCCCGCGCCCTGGCCGGCAGGCAGAGCGTAGCAGTTTGGCGGGCGCCAGTCAAGCCGGCCTGAGGAAAGTGAGCGCCTTGAATGGGTGGGGCGCCGGCGTGGGGAGCGGCCTTGGGCGGGTTGTAAGATGCTGCGGGGTGGATACTTAGGGATGGACAGTGGTAGACATCCGTGCAAGCCGCTATGGATATGCAGGTGGGCGGGGGTGGGCCGGGGTGCTCCGGGGGGAAAGGGCCGACGAAAAAGAGAAAGTGGGGTGACGAAAAACGAAAAGTCCGGGCGCGGGGGGAGAGTCGCAGGCCCGTGCGGAGAGTGAAGGGCCGCGGGATGGCGCGGCTGCCAGGGGTAACGGCGCCAACGCCGCCGGACCGCCCAGGCGCCCATAGTGGGTCAAACACCTGTCGCGCAGGTGATACAGTATGGCGGGACCGCCCCGGATGCGTCCGGATCGCCAAAGCGCTCATAGTGGGTCAAACACCTGTCGCGCAGGTGATACAGTATGGCGGGACCGCCCCGGATGCGTCCGGATCGCCAAAGCGCTCATAGTGGGTCAAACACCTGTCGCGCAGGTGATACAGTATGGCGGGACCGCCCCGGATGCGTCCGGATCGCCAAAGCGCCCATAGTGGTTCAAGCACCTGCGTCGCGCAGGTGATACAGTATGGCGGGACCGCCCCGGATGCGTGGGGAGCGCCAGACGGCGTGCAAGAGCCGTGCCGGGTACGCCAGTGTGGCCGGTGGGGCGGCTGCGGCAGCTCCTCCCTCGGCGGGAGAAGCGAGCGTCTAGCCCGCATTTCTCACCACTCCCCTGGGTGCCAGGTCGCCTTTCTGGTATAATCCGTGTGGCAACAACGGCTTATAGCCAAGAGAAAGGACGACCTGGCAATGACACAGTGTAGCGCAGAGCAGTTGTA
>VGYW01000342.1 GCA_016872875.1 Planctomycetota bacterium
GCCGTGATCAGGATGTTCTCGGGCTTGATGTCGCGGTGGAGCACGGCGCTGTCGTGCGCGTACTGGAGGCCGGCGGCGACCTGACTGAATAGGCGAAGAGCTTCGGGGAAGGGGAGCTTGCCGTCGCGCCGCAACCTGTCGCGCAGGCCCTCGCCCTCGACGAACTCCATGACGAAGAAGTAGGTGTCCCCCTGAGCGCCCTTGTCGAGGATGTTCACGATGTTCGGGTGGGAGAGCTGGGCGAGGGCCGTGGCCTCGCGCTCGAAGCGTTCGAGGAAGGAGCCGCGCCGCGCCAGGTGCTGGGCCAGGACCTTGAGGGCGACCGGGCGGTCGAGCGAGAGCTGCGTGGCGCGGTAGACCACCGCCATGCCGCCGCGGCCCACCAGGGCGTCCACGCGGCAGCCGCTCACAACGTCGCCCACCCGCAGCCCGACCCGCTCGGCGGTCTCCAGGTCAACCGACGCGGAGCAATGGGGACACCTCCCCACCCCGGCCTCAGTGCCGTCTGGGGCGTTGAGGACCTTTCCGCACTGGGGGCACCTGATGCTCACCAACGGGGTTTCTCCGCCGCTGCGCGATGGCCGGCCAAGCCTTCTCTATCGTAGCAGGGGGCCGGTGGGGAAGTCAAGATCGTTGAAAATCGTTGAAAGCCGTTCAAGACCGTTCAAAACCGTTCAAAACCGTTCAGACTGTGAGGCGGTTTCAACGATCTTGAACGGCTTTCAACGATTTTCAACGGTCTTGAACGGTTTTCAGCGGCCTTGGTTTTCAGGCGGGAAGAGGTTTGGGCTGCTGGCGCGCTTGGCGGCCTCGTCACGCGCGATCCTGCCGCGCATGACGAGGTCCTTGAGGGACTGGTCGAGCGAGACCATGCCGTAGGCGGAGCCGGTTTGGATGACGGAGTTGATCTGGGCGGACTTCCGCTCGCGGATGAGGTTCCTGGCGGCGGGGATTCCGACGAGAATCTCGAAGGCGGCCACGCGCCCCTTCCCCTCGCGGGTCGGGATGAGCGTCTGCGCGATGATGGCGAGGAGCGATTCGCTGAACATCGTCCGCACCTGCTCCTGGCGCTCGCTGGGGAAGATGTCCACGATGCGGTCGCAGGTGGTCGCCGCCGAGTTGGTGTGCATGGTGGCGAGGACGAGGTGGCCGGTCTCCGCGGCGGTGATGGCGAGTTGGGTGGTCTCCAGGTCGCGCATCTCGCCCACGAGGACCACGTCGGGGTCCTCGCGGAGCGCGCTCCGCAGGGCGTTGGCGAACGAGTGGGTGTGCGCCCCGACCTCGCGCTGGTTGATCAGCGCGCACTTGCTCTCGTGCACGAACTCGATCGGGTCCTCGATGGTGATGATGTGGTCTGGGCAGCGCTGGTTGATGTAGTCAATGATCGCGGCCAGGGTGGTGCTCTTGCCCGAGCCGGTGGGTCCGGTCACCAGGATCAGCCCGCGGTCCTTCATGGCGAGCTCGCCGACGTTCGGGGGCAG
Organism: Planctomycetota bacterium; assembly: GCA_016872875.1. Next base: position 1,482 of record VGYW01000342.1, read on the forward strand.
CCCGAGCTTCTCGAGCGATGGGGCGTCAGTGGGGATCTTGCGCAGGACGGCTGCCGGGCCATGGCGCTGGGTGAAGGCGTTCACGCGGAAGCGCGCGAAGTCGGTCGGGAACGAGAAGTCGACCTCGAGCTCCTCCTCGAACTCGCGGCGCTGGTCCTCGTTCATGATGCCGTGGAGCATGGAGCGCAAGGCTTCGGCGGGGATGGGCGGGGCGTTGGTGCGCTTGAGCTCGCCGTGGAGCCGCAGGATCGGGGGCGAGCCGGTCGCAAGGTGCAGGTCCGACGCACCCTGCTTGTGCATGAAGCTGAGGAGAGGCATTATATCCAAAGCGACAAGCCCTCTTCTGAGGAGGGGATGAATGGATGGGTGGATGGGTGGAAGAGGTGAGAGTGAGAGTGAGAGTGAGAGTGATTCTCTACCGGCTCTTCCCTTTCACTTTCACTTTCGCTCTGCCCTCATTCATCCATTCATCCACCCATCCAATCATCCCCCTTCGTTCATGGGCGCCATGCCGGCACGGACGCAGGCATCGCGCAGGCGCGCGACCGGCGCGCCGTCGTAGATCAGGTCGCGGACCTCCTGGTCGGGCTCGAGCACCTGATGGAGCAGTTGGACGCCGGGGAGCGTTTCGCCCTCTGGGCTGCGCCTCTGCACGAGCCGCTGCGCGACGACGAGGCGGAGCGAGCTGGCGAGGAGCGCGCCCTTCACGCCGCAGTCGCGGAGCTGGCCGAGCGCGCCCAGGACGTCCCCCGCCCGCATCTCGCCGAGCACGAGGGTGCTGACGAGCGTCTCAGGGCGGAGGGCCGACCAGACCTCCGCTTGGTGGAGGCGTTCCGCCAGGAGCACGTCCGGAGGGTCCTCCGCCAGCCTGCCCAGGGCGCCGAGATAATCGGCGGAGCTCCGGGCGTCGAGGGTGACGACGCGGCGCTCGGGCGAGGCGGCGACCGCCAGGAGAGCGTAGAGCGTGGTCGTGCAGCCCGAGCGGCGCGGCCCGCAGACGACGATGAGCCCGGCCCGCGCCTGGGCCGCACGCCGCAGCCGGGCCTGAGTTGCCTCGTCGAAACCCAGCTCGCCCAGCGGGCGCTGCGCTGCCTGGCGTGGCTTGAGCTGCCCCCCGGCGCCCCGCTGGGCGAACGCGCTGAGCGCCTCCTGGATCGCCGCGGCATCGGCCATGGCCACGTTGAGCCTGGCGCCGGCGGCGGCACGGATTTCCTCGATGGCGCGCGCGTCCGTCGGGTCGGCCATCGCAACCGTCAGCTCCTCCCCAAGCCGCACCATCGGCACGGCCTGGCAGCGGCGCAGGAGATCGAGGGGGACCAGCCCCGTCAGCTCGGGCTCGATGGCCCTTGCGTCGAGCTGAACGTAGGGGATGCCGAGCAGGTTGCCCAGCGCCCAGTTGAGCTGGTCGCGGCTGAGGATTCGCTCCTGGACGAGAATCTCGCCGAAGCGTCCGCCGGACTCGTGCTGCTTCTTGAGCGCGGCGCGGCGCTGCTCGCGGGTGATCAGCCCGTGCTCCACGAGCACGTCGCCGAGCCGTCGGACCTTCGCCTCGTGCTGCCTTGCCATTGGACCTCCTGGCGATTCGCCCAGAATATATACACCATGCCCCGATATTCTGCAAGCTTGACGATGGCGAGCCTCGCGGGTATGATGCGGCACCATGAGCGAGCAGGGCGAGAAGGACCGAATCCTCTTCCACGCCGGGGACTTTCCGGCGCTGGAAGGCGCCCTGCGGCGCGAGCTTGACGCCCTCCGCGCCGAAGACCGGCTCGCGCCGATCATCGTCCTAGTGCCCACCAACCTTCTCCGCCGCCACCTGGCCGCGGTGGGCGCCGAGCGCGGCATCATTAACATCCACTTCCTCACGCTGCTCGATCTCGCGCGGGAGCTTGGCGAGGGGCCGCTTGCGGCGGCCGGGCGGCGCCCGCTGCCCGCTCCGGGCGGCGAGCTCATCGCGCGGGCCGCGTGCCGGGGCAAGCCAGACACCTACTTCGCGGCAATCGCTGCGCGCCCCGGCTTCCAGCGGGCGCTCCTGGCCACAATCGCGGACTTCAAGGAGGCCGGCCACACCGTCGCCGAGCTGCGCGACCGCCTGGACAAACGGCCCCTGCGAAGCCATTCCGCGCGCCCGAAGCTGCTCGACCTCGCGGCGCTCTGGGCCGCCTATGAGGGGCGTCTGGCCGAGCTGTCGCTCTACGACGACGCCGACCTGATGTCCACGGCCGCCGCCGCCGCCGAGGGCGACCGCTGGCTCGCCCAGGCCCGCGCCGTCCTCGTCTACGGCTTCTATGACTTCAACGAGCTCCAACGCCGGCTTGTGGCCGCCTGCACCGCGGGCCGGCCCGCACGGGCCTTCATGCCCTACCTGCCCGGCTCCGACGCGTTCCGATACGCAACGCCCACGTTCGAGTGGTTCAAGTCCCTGGGCTTCGCTCCGACGGAGGAGCCGGAGGCGCCCGCCGATGCGGGGCTTGCGGCCATCCAGCGGGGCCTCTTCGCCACAACCGCGGCAGGCGCAGACAGAAGAGTCGAGGACGAGGACGAGGGACGAGGACGATTGAGGATTGTCAGTGCGCCGGATGAGGTGCGCGAGGTGCGGGCGATCATCCGCGCGGCGGTGGAGGCCGCGCGCAAGGGGGAGGTGCCGCTGCCGCGCGTGGGCGTCCTCCTGCGCCAGCCTGCCACCTACGCCCCGCTGTTCGCCGAGGAGTGCCACGCGGGGGCGCTCGACGCCTACCACCACAGCCCGCCCCCGCTGGCGACCTCGCGCGCCGGCCGCAGCCTCCTCATGCTCCTCGGCCTCATCGGCAGCGAGCTCGAACGCCCAGACGTGATGGACTTCCTCACCTATGCCGACCTGGCGGTTGACAGCGCTCCGACCGCTGATTGGGACCTCGCGTCCATCCAGGCAGGGATAGTGAAGGGGCGCGAGGCGTGGCATCGGCGCCTGGCCGCCTTGTGCCGCTCCCTGAAGGATGAAGCCGATATGGGGGACGCGGGGCGCGGAGGCCCCGCCCACGCCCGGCTCCTCGCCGCAGCGGAATCGCTCGATGCCCTCCTGGCCCGCTTCTTCCCCGCCCTGGAGCGGGACGCCTTCGCGTCCCGTTCCTGGGCCGAGTTGGTTGGCGCGGTGGTGGCCCTCTTCCGCGACTTCGTGCGTCCGAGCGCGGAGCGGGAGGCCGTGGCCGAGGCCGTCGCTGAGCTTGCCACGCTCGACATCACGGGCGAAGCTGCGGACGCGGCAACACTGGCCAGGCTCGCACGCGAGCTGCTCGAGGGCCGGTTCGCGCCGCGCGCGCCCTTCGGCTCGCGCGGGCCGGTGGTCGTGGACCTGCTCGACGGCCGCGGGCTGCCCTTCGACCTCGTGTGCGTGCCTGGGCTGGTGGAGGGCGGATTCCCTGCGGCCCCAGCCGTTGACCCGCTGCTGTCGGACCAGGAACGCGACCTGTTGGGGCGCGCCGGGCTGCCCCTGCCGCTCAAGGGCGAAAGGGGCCAGGAGGAGCGCCTCCTCTTCCGCCTCGCCGTCGGCGCGGGCGCCAAGAAGGTGCTCCTCACCTATCCACGGCTGGAGCCGGCCTCGGACAGGGAGCGGGTGCCGTCGCACTTCCTCCTGCGCGCGGTGGAGGCGGCCACGGGGGTGCGCTGCGACTACAAACGGCTGGCGGCCTTCGTGCGGCCGGGGCGCCTCTCGGCCTCGGCCTTCGCGCTCGACGACCCCCAGGCGGCCTGGCGCGAGGGGGAGTACGACCTGGCGGTGGTCCGCCGCGCCCTGGCGAGCCGCGACGCGGCGGAGCTGGCCTACCTGGGCCACGTGGCCGCCACGTTCGGCCCCGCCTGGCGTGCCGAAGCCCGCCGCTGGGAGGAGGGCCGCTTCACCCCCTACGACGGCGTGCTGGCCGACCCCGCGGCCCTGGCCGCCCTGGCCGAGCGCCTCGGGCCGTTCCCCTGGCGGACCGCGGCGAGCGCCCTCGAACAATACGCCCAGTGCCCCTTCCAGTACTTTCTGAGCCGCGTCCTCGGCATCGAGGCCCTCGAGGAGCCGGAGACCGTGCGCCGCATCTCCGGCCTCGACCGCGGGAGCGTGCTCCACCGCATCCTGTTCCGCGCCCTGAGGCGAGCGCGGGACGAACGCCGCCTGCCGCTGCGCCCCGAGCACGAGGCGCTCGTGCTCGAGGCCGCACGCCAGGGCTTCGCGGAGTTCGAGCAGCGTGGCCTCGTCGGCCACCCGGCGCTCTGGGCGCTCGAACGCGAGACCCTCGAGCGCGACCTGCGGCGCTTCGTCGAGGACGAGGCGCGCGACCCCTCCGGCTATCTCCCCACCCACTTCGAGGCCGTCTTTGGCTCCCGCCGCGGCCACGATGCCGAGGAGGAGCTCTGGCGCGAGGAGGGGGTGGACATCCCGCTCGGCGGCCCGGCCACCCTCCGCATCACGGGCCGCATGGACCGCATTGACCTCACGCCGGACGGGAAGCGGGGCAGAGTGATTGACTACAAGTCGGGCAAGAGGCCGAAGGGGCTCGGCGACAACGCCTTCGCCGGCGGCACGGCGCTACAGTTGCCCCTCTACCTCAAGGCCGCCGCCGCCCTGCTCCCGACGGCCACCTTCGAGGCCGCGCTCTACCGCTTCGTCACCGCGGCCGGCGAATACAGATCAATCCAGTTCACCCGCGACGAGATCGTGAACCGAGAGGCGGACCTGACGGCGATCCTTGGCACCATCGCCGAAGGAATCCGCTCCGGTCGCTTCTTCGCCGGGCTGGCGGCCGGGCCGTGCGAGTTCTGCGACTTCAAGTCCGTGTGCGGAACCGCGTCCGCCGCCCTCAGCGAGATGAAGGCATCCGATCCAGCGGTGGAGCCTTTCCTCAAGATGCGAGCGATCGAATGAGCGCAAACCCGCCAGCCGACGAGCGCGACCGCAAGCGAGCACGCGAAGTCCTCGACACCAGCTTCGCAGTCGAGGCCGCCGCGGGCGCGGGCAAGACCAGCGTCCTCGTCAGCCGCGTCCTCAACCTCGTCCGCCGCACCGACACCCGCCTCGACCGGATCGTGGCCGTCACCTTCACGGAGAAGGCGGCGGGCGAGCTCCGCGTGCGCATCCGCGAGGAGATTGAGAAAGAGATTTCGGATTTCGGATTTCGGATTGCGGATTGCGCCGGCGGGGGTTCTGAAATCCGAAATCCGAAATCCGAAATCCGAAATCTCGGCAGGGCAATCGAGGACCTCGGCCACGCGCCCATCGGCACCATCCACGGCTTCTGCGCCCGACTCCTCCGCGAGCGGCCGGTCGAGGCGGGGGTTGACCCGCAGTTCGCCGTGGCCGACGAGCTCACCGCCTCGCTCCTCCGCGACCGCACCTGGGCGAAGTGGCTCGACGCCGAGCTGGCCGCGGGCAACCCGGCCCTCCTTCGGGCCGCGGCAAGGGGCGTCAGGTTCGATGGCATGGGGAACCACATCCTTGGCCTGGCGGAGAAGCTGATGGACTGCCGCGACCTCCTCGGCGGCCTGCCGCGAGCCGCGAGCCGCGAGCCGCGAGCCGCGAGCCGCCTCGGCACCGAGCTCCTGACCGCGCTTGACTCCCTCATCTGGGAGACCCAGGGCAACGCGGCGGGCGGCCTGGCCGAGGAGTTCCTCGCCAAGCTGGAGGCCGCCCGCCGGCAGCTCGCCCTCGCCGGCGCGATGAGCGAGGCCAGCGGCGAGGCCGCAATCGCAGACCTCTACGTCCCCGGCAGGTTCCTCGGCCAGAAGCACTGGAAGGCCAAGGACCAGCACAAGAGGGCCGAGGCGATCTACCAGAAACTCGTCGCCGACCTCGACGCGGCGAAGCAGGCGCTTGGCCAGGACCTCGCCGCCGCAATCGGCGCGGCGCTGGCCGGGTTCCTCGACGCCTATCGCGCGGCCAAGGACGCCGAGGGGCTGCTCGACTTCGAAGACCTCCTTCTCCTCACGCGGAACATGCTCCGCGACAGCCGCCCCGCTCGCGACCACTTCAAGGCTCGCTTCGATTACATACTGATTGACGAGTTCCAGGACACCGACCCTCTCCAGGTGGAGATCGCCTTCTTCCTGGCCGAGCGGGCGGACAGGCACGCGGCGGACTGGCAGCAGGTGGAGTTGGAGCCTGGCAAGCTCTTCATCGTGGGCGACCCGAAGCAGAGCATCTACCGGTTCCGGCGCGCCGACATCGAGGTCTACGAGCGTGCCAAGGACGCCATCTGCCGCCAAGGCGAGCCGCTCGTCCTCTCCCAGAGCTTTCGCCCCGTGCCCGGCGTGGCCTCGGCGGTGAACGCCGTCTTCAGCCCGCACTTCAAGAAGCCGGATGACGGCTTCTACCAGCCCGACTACGTGGCGCTGGACCCCTATCGGGCAGCGGTGGGGGGTCGGCCCGCGGCCATACTTCTCTACCCGCCCCCTGATGTTGCAGAGCAACTGGAGAAGGCCGATTCCGCCCGGACCCTCGAGGCCCGCTGCGTGGCCGCGATGATCCGCCGAATCGTCGAGGAGAAGTGGCTGATTGAGGACCCCGACAAGGACGCGCAGCCGCGGACGCGCCCCGTCGAGTACCGCGACATCGCCATCCTCGCCCGCACCTTCACGTCCACCGAGCACTACGCCGAGGCGTTCTCCGCGGCCGACGTGCCTCTCCGCATCGTCGGCGGGCGACACTTCTACGTGGCCCACGAGGTCCACGCCCTCCTCAACGTGCTGAAGGCCATCGTCAACCCTCACGACGGGGTGGCGCTCGTGGCCGCCCTCCGTGGCCCATTCTTCGGCATCTCCGACGACGAGCTCCTCCTCGCCAAGTGCCAGCAAGGCACCCTGACCTATCTCGGCACCACAATCGAAAATCAAGAATCAAAAATCGCAAATGCCCTCGCCGTCCTGCGCGAGTTCCACGAGCGGCGCAACGACGCTGGGCTCGCGCTCCTGCTCCAGGGCCTCTTCGAGCGGACGAAGGCCCTCGAGCTCTTCGCCCTGCGGCCGGGCGGCGAGCAGCACGTGGCCAACCTGCTCAAGGTCCTCGAACAAGCCCGCGCCCTGGAGGCCACGCAGCGCGTGACCTTTCGCGGCCTCGTCCGCTGGCTCGCTCGCCTCCAGGAGACCGAGGTCCGCGAATCCGAATCCCCCTCCTCCGAGGCCGGCGACGACTTCGTCCAGTTCCTCTCCATCCACGGCGCCAAGGGGCTCGAGTTCCCCGTCGTCTTCGTGGCCGACATCAGCGCGCCGGAGGGTCGGGCAACGAAGTTCATTGTCCTGCGTGATCGCCCGGAGGCCGATGGCCAGCTCGCCTTCTATGTTGGCAAGAAGGACGATGCCATCCGCACGGCGAACTGGCCCGGCGACGAGCACGAGAAGCGCCGAGCCGACGCCGAGGCTGCAAGGCTCTTCTACGTCGCCACCACCCGCGCCCGCGACCTCCTCTTCCTCCTGCCCGGCTGGGGCAAGAAGGGCGAGGGCCTCATGCGCTTCCTGGGCGAGGCCGCCAACAGAAGAGGAGGAGTCGAGGACGAGGACGAGGACGAAGGACGAGGACGATTGGGGACGCAGACGCCCTGCGGCACGGCCTACGACACGGCGACGCTCGACCTGAGCGAGTCGTCGGCTCGCGCCTTCCGCATCCGCCTGCCCGACGAATTCGCGCTGCCCGCCGC
>VGYW01000343.1 GCA_016872875.1 Planctomycetota bacterium
ACCGCCTCGGCTTCTGGCGCGGCTGGACCCAGGCCCTCGCCAGCCCGTCCTCCTACCAGCCCGACTTCACGCAGTCTCATCCCTTCGAGCGGGCGTGAGCATCGCGATGAACAACCTTGCATGGCCGGAAGCAGGGTGGTAGAATACCATCACGAACAAAGGCATGGACCCGCGAGAGGAGCCTGTGGATATGAGGACACTGACTGGCATCGTGGAGAATGGAACCGTGAGGCTTCCCCCCAACACCCGGGTGCGCGATGGCGCCAGAGCGCTGGTGGTGATTCTGGGGCGCAAGCGAAGGCAACCCCTTCCGACGCTCGATCCTAGAATCGAGGCGGAGGACGCCGAGTTCGTGGAGGCCTGCCGCGGCAGCATCGTGGAGGCCATGCGCGCCGAGGAAACCTGATGCCGGACCAACTCCGCCAGGGCGACGTCTGGCTGGTCCACTTCGATGAGGGTTGGGAGCGGCCCGCAATCATCGTCTCACGGCACCAATTGAATCGTGGAAACGCGGTCCTGGTGGTCCCTTGCACGTCCTCGCTCGCGCAGGAGAGAGCGAAGTCACCGAACCATGTCTTCCTCCCAAGTGGAACCGGAGGCCTGACCCGAGACTCCGTGGCTCAAGCCCACCTGATCCAGCCCGTCCATCACGCGCGCCTGATCACCCAGCTCGGGGCGCTTGAGACGGAGCACCTCGCCGAGGTCCTGCTGGCTGTTGCGTGGTCCATTGACCTGTTCGACGCCGTGGCGAGCAGTGGAGCCTAGCGGTTTCCCGGGCGCGGGCTCCTGGCTCAGCCCACCACCCCCCTCGCAATCTCCGCCCACTCCCACAGCCGTCGCGGGTCGTAGCAGACCGTGCTGATGTCCTTGAGGATGAACTCCAGCGGGCAACTGTGGCGCTCGCAGGCGGCGAGGGTCTCGCGGAGGTGCTTCTCCACGGCCTCGGGCTGCCAGGTTGGCCCAGCGAGGAGGGCGGGGTTGGGCTTGCGGCTGAAGACGAAGTCGCGCCCTATCCGCTCCGCTCCCTTCTCGACGTTCACCCACGGGCTCATCGAAATCTTGCGGACCTTGGGCAGCTTGCGGATCATGTCCACCTTGGCGTCCAGCGGCTCGCAGCAGCCGTAGTAGCAGATGCCGAACCGCTGGGTCCAGCGCTGAGCGTAGGCGATCTCGAACTCGTAGTGCATGGCGGGCGAGACGGTGGAGAAGATCTGCGCCATCGCATAGGTCCACAGGTCCTTCGGCCGCGGGCGTGTGGGGTCGAAGCCGGGGGCGGGAAGCTCGTCCGCATAGGCGCCCGTGCAGTGGATGCTGCCCTGGTGGTGGCCGAGGAGGCCCTGGGCCTCGAACTGGTCGAGCATCGAGAGGCTGCACTCCGTCACCCGCGCGATGAGCTTGTGCATGAAGTCCGGGCGGAACGCCAGGTCCATGATCGTCTCCTCCGCCCCGTGCCAGCACACGATGCCGTCCCAGGGAGCGAAGACTGGGCAGGCGCCCTGCATGCGCACGCCCAGGATGCCGCCGAGGATTTCGTTCGCCTTCGCCTCGGTCTCCGCGGTCGCCTTCTCGTCGTGCCACACCTGCGGCATGCGTATCTTCTCGAGGTCCGCCTCGGTCTTCAGTTGGTCCTCGTAGTGGTGGCCGCAGACGTCGCTGGCGGAGTCGGTCACGGCGGTCTGCTCGACGACGCCGAGGCCGAAGCTGGCGCCGCGGATGGCCTTGCCGAAGTCCAGGAACGGCTCCACCACCATGTCGCCCCGGAAGTGCCGCCACTGGTAGAGGGTGCGGCGGAGGCGGTTCTCCATCCCGCGGCAGAGGGGGTCCTCGCACCGCAGCGTCAGCTCGCCGTCAACGTTCATCTCGTGCCAGCACACCTGGTCAATCATCACCATCGGGCGGACGGGCTTGAGGGCATTGAGCGCCTTGTGCGCCGCGATGGTCTCCTGCTGCACTGGCAGCGCCGCGATCTCGGCCACCTGCCTGGCAAGCTTCCTCACCGTCTCGCGCTCTCTTCGCTTCATCGGCTCCTCGCTCCTTTCTCTCCCCAGCCGCATCATATTTCCTTCCCCGTGGCATTGCAACAGGGCATCGCCATCGCTGTTGACGCGGCGCGCGGCATCTCCTAGAATGAGATTCGGCTGCTCAGAGAGCCGTGCAGGAGGAGCCTTCTCCCGAAGGTCCGTGTGACTTTGCGATTTTCGCTTGACATAGGCGGCGCTCTTGTTATACTTAGCCATAACGAATAGGTACTTTCAGGGCCATTGAAGGAGGAGATGAGATGGGCAAAGGGCGCGAGTTGGCGTGGGGAGCGTTTGTGAGGAAGCTGCGCCTCGACGCGGGCTACGGGCTGCGCGAGTTCGCCTCGCTGCTCGGATGGCAGCCATCCAACTACTCGAACACGGAGACCGGCAAGGTCCCGCCGCCGAAGGACCCAGGCCGTCTGAGGGAGATCGCCGAGGCCCTGGGCCTGGGAGAGGCGAGCAGGGAGTGGCACAAGTTCCACGACCTCGCCGCCAAGGCCCACAATACCCCGGTTCCAGCGGACGTGGTGGAATACGCGGGGGGCCGAGCAGTGGTCCCACTGCTGCTCAGGACGACGAAGGGGAAGAATCTGAGCGATAAGCAGATCCGCGAGCTCATCGAGTACGTGAACGAGCACTTCTGACCCTCTCTTGGGGATGCCACCCGTGCGCGTGCGTGAGTACCCGGTGTGGGAGATTGAGGAGAAGGCGGAGTCGCTCCTGAGGGAAGCGTACAGGACCGTGTACCCCTACACGGTGCCCGCCACCGCAGTCAAGGTGGATTGGGTCGCCGAGCGCACGTTGGGCCTCTCGTTCCGTTCCGTCCCCGGACTTCGCTCGCTCGGGGTGGATGGCCTCCTTCTCTTAGACAGGGATGGCCGCCCCGCTATCGTCGTTGACAGAGGGTTGTTCGACCACCTGAACGAGCACCGGTATCGGTTCACTGTGGCCGAGGAGGTGGGCCACTACGTCTTGCACTTCCGTGGCCTGCCCAGGGTGGCCACCCCTGCCGACGCAATCCGCCTCTATCTGAGTATCGAGAACCGGAGCACGGCGGAGCGGAACGCGAAGAGGTTTGCCGCAGCTCTGTTGATGCCAATGGAGTCCTTTGAGCGCCAGGCCGCCGGGATATACGCCGGCGTGCGTGAGTCCCCAACAGGGAACACGGGTGAGGAACTCGTCGACCGGCTGGTGGCCCTCCTCGTGAAGATCTTCAGGGTGTCGCCAGAGGCTGTACGGTATCGCTTGACTGAGTATCCCGCTCGCTTGATGGACAGGATTCAGATTGCGCTGCGCGAGGGCTTGGCGACCCTACCTCCGAGGTCCCAGTAAGGGGACTCATCTCCCGACCAGAGAGGAGAAGAGGCGGTGAAGCTGGACGAAATCCGCGTGACGCGGCTCATCGTAGCGTCGTATGCGAAGAAGCTGGCGGAGGTGGCCGACACTGACGTTGCCATCGCGGGCGGCGGCCCCGCCGGCATCACGGCGGCCTACTATCTGGTCAAGGCGGGCCTCCGCGTGGCCGTCTTTGAGCGCAAGCTCAGCATCGGCGGCGGAATGTGGGGCGGCGGGATGATGTTCAACGAAATCGTCGTCCAGGACCCCGCCAAGCCAATCCTCGACGAGATGGGCGTCCAGAGCCGCAAGGCGGGGAAGGGCTATTGGACCGCCGACGCCGTCCACGCCGTCGCCGCCCTCCTTTACAAGGCCACCGCTGCCGGCGCGCGCTTCATGAACTGCATCAGCGTGGAGGACGTGATGCTCCAGGACGGGCGGGTGACTGGGCTGGTCATCCAGTGGAGCCCTGTGGAGATGAGCGGGCTGCACGTTGACCCGCTGACGATTCGGGCGAGGGCCGTCATCGAGGCCACCGGCCACCCCGCCGAGGTGGCCCGGGTGCTGGTGAACAAGGCCCAGGTGAAGCTCAACACCCCCAGCGGCACCCTCGAGGGCGAGCGGCCAATGGACGCTACCCGCGGCGAGCTGGCCATCGTGGAGAACACGCGCGAGATCTTCCCAGGCGTCTACGCCGCGGGCATGGTCTGCAACGCGGTCTACGGCGCGCCCCGCATGGGTCCCATCTTCGGCGGCATGCTCCTCAGCGGCCGCAAGGCCGCCGAGCTCATCCTCGCCGACCTCGCGAAGGCAGAGAAGTACGGCTGACCTGTCGGCGTTCCCACTATCTCCGCACGTGGAAGAGGCGGGTGGCAAGTTTCCTGCTGCCGCCCTGCTCGGCCTCGATGCGGACCTCGTGGCGCGTGCCGCGGGGCGAGACGTGGCTGGCGAAGGAGCCGTCGGGGCCAACCGCGACGGGGGAGCCGTTGAGCTTGACCGTCGCGCCCGGCCGCGTGACGCCGCGCAACTCGACGCTGATCGGGCCGTGGACGAGGGTTGCCCCTGCCATCGGCTCGGTCTCAACAAGCAACTGCGGCTCCGCGTCGAGGGCGATGATCTCGTCGGCTATCTCGCCTCGGACGGCCATGATGCGCGCGGGGTCCTTCTCGGTGTCGGCTATGGCGGGGACGACCTGTCGGCAGAGCTCGACGGCACGGCGGCGCGGGTCCACCCAGTCGGCGGCCGAACCAAGCCGCTTCTTCGCCTCCGCCGTCTTCGCCGCCAGTAGCCAGAGGTATTCGAAGTCCTCGATGCTCTCGCGCTGAATCTCCCAGCGGATGGAGTCGAGCGGCCCGTCCGCGCCGGGATAGACCACGTGGGTGTCGCCGGGCGGCAGGTTGTCGCTCGGCGGGCCGAAGGGGTCCTCCCCCCAGAAGTTCAGGCCCCAGTGCAGGTAGCCGGTCAGGTCGCAGGCGAAGTTGAGCCAGTGGAGCACTCGCACCCGGCTGAGCGGGAAGTCGAGGAAGCGGTTGGGATAGTAGTTGCCGACGGGGTGGCAGCAGATGTAGAACCAGAACTCGTTCCCCTTTCGTCGCGCCTCGTAGGCGTCGCGCCAGCGCTCGAAGTGCGAGAGCTTGGGCACCCACACCTCCAGGGCGCCGGTGAAGTCCACCGACTCGATGGCGTCAATGCGGCGGATGCCCGGCGCGGCCTTGTGGACGAACTCCGATGCCTTCCGCCACGAGGCGAGGTTGTTGAGCGACGGCTCGTCGGCCACGTGGATCATCGCCTTGGCGAGCCAGCCCTTCGCCGCGAGGTGCTTCTCGAGGTCGGCCAGGAGCGGCGCCAGGCCCTCCTCGGGGCCGAGCTCCACCCGCTTGCCCGTCTTGCGGTCGGCCGCGCCCACCTTGACCAGGACGATCTCCTTGCCGCCCCAGCCGCCAGGGCCGAAGTGGCCCACGTGGGTCAGCTCGATGCCGTCGCTCACGCCGGCCTTCTGGAAGAGCTCCACGTAGCGGTCGAAGCGGCCGTAGTCGAACGAGAGCTTGCCGTCCACCTCGCGCGTGATCTGGACCAGGCTCCAGGGGGTGAGGGCGACGTTCTGGCGGTGGGCCGCCATGTCCCGCGCGTAGCGTTCCAGCACGGGCCAGAAGCCCTCCGACCAGGCCTGGGCCTTGTGCGCCTTGGCGATGTTGTCGAGGTTGAACCAGTTCGTCACGAGCAGGTGCCGCGCGTCCGGCAGGGCGAAGGGGTCAACCGTGAGCTCCACGGGCACGGCGGCGCGGGCGTCGCCGGCCACGATGGCCACTTCGCCGCGGTAGACCCCTGGCTTCGCGTCCTTGGGCACGCGGACGGTGAGCCAGACGGGCTGGGTGCTCTCCGCCGCCACGTCGAGCGAGCGTGCGTCCAGCAGGGGATCGGGCACCCCGCACGGCGCGGCGCGAAGCTGGACCTTCCCCGAATCCGGCGTGTTCTTCTTCAGGGGAATGAAGCCCACGAAGTGCCAGGCGAGGCTGTCCCCGCCGATGGTGGCCGCGCCATCGGCATGGCGGAGCGGCGAGAGCTCAACGCGGACGCCCTTGAGCGGCGCCGTGGAGCGGAAGGCGATTTGCCCCGGCTCGAACTCGTTGCGCGCGGCCCGAAGCCGCACCATGCCCGGCTCCCCGGGCGCCGGGGCGTCCCGAAAGACCTTGACGTGCGGGTCCGCCGCCCAGGCGGCCAGCGTGCCGCCCCTGGCCGCGGCCAGACAAGCGTTCGCCCCCACCACCGCCGCCACCGCCAGCTTCTTCGCCTTGCCCATCGCAGGTCCTCCTAATCCCAGGAACCGCCTGCCCGCGCCGCCCCGCATTGTAGGCCGCCTGTGCCCGCTGTCAAACCCGAAGCCGGGAGCAGGGCTCAGTAACGGACTTGCGCGCGCTGCCGCACGGCTTGCTCGCCTCTACCGCCGCGCCCTCCCCCCGAGGGTGAAATCCTCGAAGATAATTGCAGAGTCATATGACTCTGCAAGTATCTTTTTCCCACGCACAGGCAGGCTCGGGCGCGGAGTGGCTTCCGGCCACGTGGCCCAGGCCTACCCAGGCCGTTGACCGCAGGAGCAAGCGTCCCGCCTCCTGACCGCTACCTTCGGCGCCGGAAACAGCCCTCTGAGGCCGAGAACGAGGTGTGTAAGGATAATTGCAGAGTCATATGACTCTGCAATTATCCTTTTCCCGCTGAATGGCAGGCGCAGGCGCAGAGTGGCTTGCGGCGACGCGGCCCAGGCCTACCTATTGAGCGCAGCGGCAAGCGTGCCGCCTGCCCACCGCAACCGGGACGGTTCCTGTCTACATTGCGAGCCTGCGCAATTCCGTTACTCCACCCCCACAGGCGCTGGCGGACTCACACGGTCTGGTGTATAATTCGCCGCAATGGGGACTGGATGGCCTATGGGCTGCAATATCCTCATCACCGGGCCACCTGGGATTGGGAAGACGACCGCCTTGCGGCGGGTCGCGGACCTGCTGGCCGGGCGACGCATCGTAGGCTTCTACACCGAGGAGGTGCGGGTCGGTGGCGTCCGCACCGGCTTCCGCATCGCCACGCTCGATGGGCACGAGGGGACGCTGGCCGATGTTGCCCTGAGCAGTCCGCACCGCGTCGGGAAGTACGGCGTCAACGTCGCGGCCTTCAAGCAAGTCGTCTGCCCAGTCCTCGAAGGTGCGGCGGGCCACGCCGACGTGGTGCTGGTGGACGAGATCGGGAAGATGGAGTGCTTCTCCCCGCGGTTCCGCCGCGCCATCGAGCGGGTGGCCGAAGGCCCCGTGCCCCTCGTCGCCACCATTGCGCTCAAGGGCGGCGGGCTGGTCGCCGCAATGAAGCGCCGCCCCGACGCTCAGGTCCTCCACCTCACCCTCGCAAACCGCGACGCGCTCCCCGCCAGCATCGCAGGGCTCCTCACCCGCACATGGGAGACCTCGGCAGAAGCAACGGGATGAATGGATGGGTGGATGGGTGGATGGGTGTCAGCGAATCATCCACTCATCCAGCCATCCAATCATCCCCTTTGGTTGCGGGGGAAGGGCAGCCCAAGGGGGACAACGCAGTTGTCGGTTGCACCGCCGGAACTGATAGAGCTTGTGGATGCGCACATGAGGGGCTATGAGCCGTCCGCAGACGGCGGCTTGTGGCCGGAGCGGATCATCCTCACGCGCGGCGCGCTCGACACCCCGGCCCGGCGCACGTTTGCAGAGCGCCTGCTCCGGCTCTTCCCCGACGCGGAGCGGGTCGAGGCCCTCGACCGCACGCACATGCAGCTCGGCGGCCTGCTGCCGAAGGGCGACGCCGCCCGCCGCGCCGCCGGCCGCCGAACACTCGTCCTCGGCACCATCGCCTCGCCGCTCCGCCAATCGCGGGAGAGGGACATCGTCTGCCCGAACTACCTGCACTTCTCGCCCTCAGCCTACTGCTCCTACGCCTGCGCCTATTGTTACCTGGCCGGCTCGTGCTCCACGGTGGTGGCCCCTGTCACGAAGGTGTTCGTCAATCTCGAGGACGTGCTGGCGGCCATCGCCCGCAGGGCGCGCCGCCTCGCCGTGCCGACAAGCTTCTACCTGGGGAAGCTCCAGGACGCCCTTGCCCTCGACCCGTTGACCGGCTTCTCGCGCGTCCTGGTTCCCTTCTTCGCCGCCCAGCCCCTCGCCCGCCTCGTCATGCTTACGAAGAGCGGCTGCGTGGGGAATCTGCTCGCGCAAGACCACCAGGGCCACACGGCGGTATCGTGGAGCGTGAATCCGGAGGCGGTGTGCCGCGAGTTCGAGGGCGGGGCGCCGCCGCTCGCCCGCCGCCTCGATGCCGCACGCCGCTGTCAGAAGGCCGGCTACCCCATCCGCTTCATCATCATGCCCATCCTGCCCATCGCCGACTGGCGGCGGCGCTACGCGCAACTGGTCGAAGCCCTCTTCGCGTCCTGCCGCCCGGGGCGGATCACCCTGGGCGGCATCTGTAGCTACGGCACGGCGCTGCGGCTGACCAAGGGGGCGCTGGGCGCGGACAACCTGATCGCCCGCCACGTCAGCCGCCAGCCTTCGGCCGACGGGCGCCGCCGCTTCAGCCGCGAGCTGCGCGCCGAGCTCTATTCCCACATCATCGCCGAGATTCGGCGGCACGAGCCGGGCCTCCCCATCGCCCTCTGCCTCGAAGAGCCCGAGCTCTGGCAGGCCTGCGCCGTCAGTTCCGCCCGTCCGCTCTGCAACTGCGTCTGGTGACGCTGCCTCGTTTTCGTTGAGGACGCTCCGAGTACGGCCCCCAGTTCTGGTAACATGCTTGGCTTCCGACGCTCCGAACGGAGCGTACTACATCAGCCCAGGGCGAAGCCCTGGTCTTTGCCCACATCTTCTGGGGGCTGGGGTTTAGCCCCCGAATGGGGGCGTTTGAGCCGTAGCCCAGGGCGACCGAAGGGAGCCCTGGGAAAAGGCCCCGCCAGCGTAGAGCCCCCGAAGTGGGGCGATTCAATGGGCGTGAAACGCCCCCTTCGGGGGCTTGGATGGGGGGGACGCGCGATCCCAGGGCTCCCTTCGGTCGCCCTGGGCTACGGCTGGGTCGCCCGCGTCGGCGGGCTACAAGGCCC
>VGYW01000344.1 GCA_016872875.1 Planctomycetota bacterium
GCGCGGCCATTTTCCTGTTGGGGTGCCGGCGGCCCGAAAGCGGAAAATCCTGGGGGTTCGGGGGCAAAGCCCCCGACGCACCGGCCGCAGGCACACCCACGATCTCAAGGACTTGGGACGCTGTCAAAATCTTGTTTTTCTGAAAGATTCTTCTCTGACGCTTGGTTGCGGCTTGCCGCGATGGGTCCTCAGTGTTCTCTGTGGTGTGCTCGGAAAAGACTCCTGGAGTCTTTTCCGCATACTGTGTCAAACATCAGGTGCGCAGTTGACCCACTATGGGGAAAACGGCCCCGGATGCGTCCGGATCGCCAAAATACCCATAGTGTGCCAGGTTTAGGGTTGACACAGTATGGCGGGACCGCCCCGGATGCGTCCGGATCGCCGAAACGCCCATAGTGGGTCAAGTGTCAGGGGCGCGGGGTTGGTCCGGTATGAGGCGGGTGGGCGGGCACGTTGGCGGTGTCGGCCTTGGTGGGGGCGTGGCGGAGCTTGACGAAGCCGTGGGCGGCGAGGAACTGCATCGCGGCGTTGAGCTTGGGGAGCTCGACCTCGCAGCCTTCGGCTCGGAGCCAGTGCCAGACGTCCCACGCGGTGCGTTTGCCCGTGCTGCGGAACATGGCGAGCTGGAGCCACTGGGGCGCGCCCCAGCCGACCGTCAGCCCGGTCTTCTCCGTCAGTTCGCGCAGCGCCTCTTCGCTGAGCGCCTCGAAACACAGCGAGCCTCTGAAGAGCCGCTTCGGCACGATCTTCCGTGCTTTTTCCTCTTCGTCACGCGTCACGCGACACGCGTCACGCGCCGCCGCCTTGGCCTCGAGCCCAGCTCTCTTCGCATAGCGCAGGTCGGCGCGAAGGTCGCTCATCTCGCTCTGGGCGAATGAGCTGAGCCGCCTGGCGAGGGAGTTGAGGCGTTGGGCGAGCTTCCCGCGGTGGTTAGGGGTGAGCTCCGTGGGACTCGTGCGGACGAGGCGGGCAGCGGACTTGATGCGCTCGAGGTTCCGCTGCGTCAGGTGCTCGATGCGGTCCGGGGGGTCTCCGCGCTGCGCCGCCTGGAGAATCTCGTCCTTTCCGAGGCCGAGTGCGAGGCGTGCGAGCCAGTCGGCCTCGCGGAGGCCGGCGGTGGCGAGGAAGGCGCAGTAGGTGGCGGCGATGCGGCCGATGTGCGCGAGGGCACGCGGCGAGATGTGCTCGATCGTGTCGAGCGAGGTGTGGTAGTAGGCGTCGGGCCAGCAGCCGAGGACGGGTGTGGGGGCGCCCACGGCGGGCTCGCCGAAGAGGTTGTCCACCAGCGCCCCGGCCTCTGTGCGGAAGCGGAAGAGCGGGTCGTCGCGGACGAGGCGGCGCATCAGCTCGAGGGCGAAGGCGTCGGCGTAGGCGGGGAGCGCCGCCCAGTTGTAGAGCAGGTTCGCGCGGGCGCGGGCGTCGCTGAGGTCGTTGCCCACCATGTCGAGGTTCAGGCCCGCCACGAGGCGGCGCAGGTGGGGCCAGTTGGCGAGGAACGCCTGGTAGCCGCGGACCTCGAAGGAGTGGACGATGCGGATGCCGCGTTTGAGCCTGGGCAGCTTGCCGGCGTCGGCGAGGGCCTTGATCGCCCGCACGGCTTCGAGGCCGAGGGCGCAGCCGGAGTTGTTGTCGTTCGCCCCCGGCTCGCAGAGGTGGCCGGTGACGGCGATCTCCTCGCTCGTCTCGCCGGGCAGAAGCCCCGTGGCGAGGGGGATGACGCCCGTGTAGAGCCGCGTCTTGACCACGGCGCGCAGCTTCAAGGAGGGGTTCGCCTTGAGCATCTCGCGGAGGCGCCGGCCGTTCGCGGGGGAGAGTGCGAAGCCGAAGCCCTTCTTCGGGGTCTTCCAGGGCGGCACGGTGTAGTTGTGCCACTGGCAGGCGTGGTCGAAGTGGCCTGGCGCCTTCTCCTGGGGCGAGCCGGCGAGGCGCATCACGTCGGAGAGCACGCCCACGGCGCCGCGCGCGAAGGCGTTGAGGCCGATCTCCAAACCGATGCCATCGGTGAGGACGATCCTCCCCCTGACATCCCTGCCCTCAAACGATTCGGGCTTCGCCGCGTTCTCGATGGGGACGACCTCGGCGACGATGCCCTCGGGCGGGGTGGGGGCCGAGTACATGAACAGGCTCATCGGGCAAGAACGATAGGAGGAGAGAAGCGAGGACGAGGACGACGACGAGGACGAGGAAGATTGAGGAGGGGCGATGATCTCCAGGGTGGCGTCTTCGACATCCCATGCCTCTGGCATGACCCAGCCGCCGAAGGCGGTCAGGCCATCGGCGGGGTATTCGAGCACCTGGGCGTCGGCGAGGCCGATCTCGCGCATGATGGCCGCGATCTCCGCCGCCGTCTGACGCATCCTGTCGAAGGAGTTCCAGCGCGCGTGCTCCCAGAGGCGTGCCGTGAAGTCGCTGGCCCGTTCGCCCGAGAGCTCGCCCTTCACCGCCTGCCAGATCGGCTCGTACATCGCCTGAGGCTCCTTGCATTGGGTTCCGTTCGCCGGCTGAGTGCCCTGCATGTTGCGCTTTTCGCGCGAGTTGTCAACTCCGCTCGGCGAGTACGGCGCCCAGGCCTGGCGCCGGCCTCGCTCCTCGATCGTCGTCGTCCTCGAATCCCAAGGACATGGCAGCCGCGAAGTCCCGACGACGACGACGAGGACGCCGACGATTGAGGACTGGGCGGGTTACCATAGCTGGGGGCCGTACTCCTCCAGCGCATTCCCACTTGACATCGGCGGGCGCGCGGCTTAGCATAGCGGGCGCCGCGACAGGGCCTCCGCGGCCAGGGGGACTGGCCAGGGCCTTCCGATGGACGAGCCGCAGTTCGAGAGCCTGGCTTCGCTGATCGAGCGTGAGGGGCCGTTGCCGCTGGACCGCGCGCTCGCGCTCCTGAAGGAGGCGGCGCGCTCCCTCGCCGAGGCACACGCCGCAGGCATCCTCCACTGCGACCTCCAGCCCGCCACGCTCCTCGTCACGGGCGACGGCCGGGTGCTCCTCGCCGAATCGTCGCTCGCACGGCGCCAGGGCGAGCCACGACAGCCCGACACCCCACGGACCGAACGCATCGTCTCCCCCTTCTACTACCCGCCCGAGGTGGCACACGTGAGGCCGCTCGACACGCGGAGCGACCTCTTCCTCCTCGGCGCCACCTTCTACCACGCCATGGCGGGCCAGCCCCCCTTCGACGGCCCGGACCCCGAGGCCCGCGCGCTCCAATACATCCGCAAGGACGCACCCTCCCTCGACCAGAAGGTGCCGGGCACCCCAGTGCTGGTGAACTGCCTGGTGCAGAAGCTGCTGCGTCGGAACCCCGACGAGCGCTATCAGAGCGCCGAGGAGCTCCTGGCCCTGGTCGAGCGGACGGAGCGGATGCTGAGCAAGCGGCCGACCGCTCCGCGCAGGCCGCCGCCGGCGGCGGCTGGCGCGGCAGAGGCGGTGCCCGACGGGGCCACCAAGACCCAGCGCCTGCGAGCCGTCCGGGCGCCGGCGGAGCCGGACGGCGAGGCGCCGCCGTCCGACACCCGCGCCAGGGCGGCCGCAGAGAAGCCGCTGTGGCAGACCAAGCCCTTCATCTACTCCGCCGCGGCCGGCACCTTCCTCATCGTCGTCATTGTCCTCCTCCTCTTCTCGGGCGGCGAGCGGCGGCCCGCGTCCT
Source organism: Planctomycetota bacterium (assembly GCA_016872875.1). The sequence goes on from VGYW01000344.1 coordinate 3,653, forward strand.
CGCGGCCCAGCATCGAGGTGCCCATCATATCCTCCGCCGTCACGACCACGCCCAAGGCGTCAACCGCCTCGCCCGCAACGCCCCCGAAGCCCAAGGTCGAGCCCGTGAAGCCGGCCCCGAAGGCCACCACCGCGGCCGGGCCAGACGTCCCCAAGCTACAGACGAGCGTGGCACCCCCAGAGAAGAAGACCTGGGGCCGCATTGAGGACATGGCCAAGCTCGAGAAGTCCGAGGACTTCGAGAAGCGGGCCGTGGACATCTTCAGCGCGGAGGACTACATCATCGCCTGGGAGTACGCAGGCCCCTACAGCGACGGGAACAAGGATAGCCTTGCGCTCTTCGACGTCGTCTTCCCGCCCGAGAAGGAGCTGGGCGGCGCCCTGCCCGCCGAGGATGCGCCCAGGTGGGCACGCATGCCCACGGGCGCCGACAGGTCCAAGCCCTGGCTCATCGAGTTCGACAAGACCCCAGGCATCCAGGGCACCAACCGCTCCATCTACCTCCGCACCAAAGTCCAGTCCCCAAAGAGGCAGGAGGTCCAGCTCTGGGTCGGCAGCGACGACTCGGTCAAGGTCTGGCTCAACGGCGCACTCGCTCACCAGAACCGCGTGGCGCGGGCCACTCAGCCCGACAGCGACAGGGTGAAGGCCACGCTGAAAGAGGGCTGGAACGACCTGCTGGTGAAGGTCTCCAATGGCGGAGGCAACTGGTCCTTCTGCCTCCGCTTCCGCGGCCCCGACGGCGAGCGGCTCGACGGCATCGTCGCCCGGCCGACGGGACGGTGACCTGAGCACTGCCCCCTGCGCATGGGTTTTCTGGCTCCCGAAGGGAGCGTAGTGGGTGGCCGGCGGCTTCAGCCGCCGGATCGTGGCGCACGCACGGCACAGTCCCGAAGGGACGGCAGAAGCCGCGCGGCAAGGCGGCCCGGCACGCATCTCTGCCGTCCCTTTGGGACTTCTCCACTTCTGGCGCCCGAGTCCGGCGGCTGAAGCCGCCGGCCACCCACTACGCTCCCTTCGGGAGCCAGGCAAGGAGGAGACAACGATGAAAGGCCATCGCGGCGCTACGCTTGGCTTCGTTGTGCTCTGCGCGGCCGCCCTTTGTGGAGGCGAAGAGATGCGGTATGGCGTGGCCTCGTGGCCCGACACGTTTGGCAATCACCGGGCGCGCGTCCTGGTCGCGGAGAAGGCGGAGGCCGTCTGGACGCACATCCCCTGGCGGCGGCGGGACCGCGACCCCGAGAAGAAGCACATCCAGGTGGTCGAGGCGGCTACGGGGCGAGAGGTGGCGAACGTCTGCCGCGCCGCCGTCCAGCGCGAGTTCGGCGACATCGCCTTCCAGCCGCCCGCCGCCGGCGAATACCACGTCTACTATATGCCCTACAAGATTCAGCCGAACTGGGGCTGGTACGGGGGCGACTACCTGCCGGCGAAGCAGTCGGCGGACCCCGCGTGGCTCCAGGCCAACGGCCTGGCGGCGGAGCAGCTCGCCCAGGGCAAGTGGAAGCAACTGCCCCAGGCGAAGGCCGTCGAGATTCAGGCCCGCACGGAGTTCGAGCGCCTCGACCCGATGGAGGTGCCCGCCACGGCGGAGGAGATGAAGGCACTCCTGGCGAAGCACCCGCAGCCGTACCTCGTCTTCCCCGAGGACCGTCGGTTTCCCATCCGCATGGCCGATGAGCTGCCCCTTCGATGGATCGAGCGCGGGCCGAGCGGCGAGCTTCGCGGCGATGCCCAGCGGAACGAGTTCTATGCCTTCCAGCTCGGCATCTACGCTGCTCGCCAGCCGCTGGAGGAGCTTGCCGTCGAGTGCAGTGAGCTTCGCCCGGAGCGGGGGTGGGCATTTCCTGCTTCGGCGGTCCGCTGCTTCAACCTGGGTGGCACAGACTGGTTGGGACGAGCCTTCCGCAAGTCGGTCTCCGTTCCGCAGGGCAAGGTACAGGCGCTCTGGTTTGGCGTGGATGTGCCCCGCGACGCCCGCCCGGGCGAGTACCACGCCTCTGTCACCGTGCGACCGAGAGGCGCCGAACCGACGACCGTGAAGCTGACCCTCGCCGTGTCCGACAATGTCCTCGAGGACCGAGGCGATGGCGAGCCCTGGCGCCACTCGCGCCTGCGCTGGCTCGACTCCGCCATCGCGCTCGATGACGACACCGTGCCGCCCTACCCGCCGCTGAGGACCAGGGGCTGGACGGTGAGCTGCCTTGGCCGCGAGGTGCAGCTCGATGAGACCGGCTTCCCGCGCAGCATCCGTTGCGGCGAGCGCGAGCTCCTGGCCGCTCCTGTGTCCTTTGCCGTGGAGACGGCCAGTGGCGGCGGAAAAAGCTCGGACGGAACCCTCAAGATCACCAAGCGCTCGCCCGGCGCCGTCGCCTGGGAGGCGAAGAGCCTGGCCGAGCCGCTGGCCGTGCAGTGCAACGGGAGCATGGAATCGGACGGCTACCTCCATTTCAGCGTCCTGTTCACCGTTCACCGGCCCGCAGCCGTGCGGGAGGTGGAGTTGAGGGACCTCCGCCTCGAAATCCCCTTCCGCCGCGAGGCGGCGACGTATCTGATGGGCATCGGCCGCAAGGGCGGCTACCGCCCAAAGGAGTGGGCGTGGAAGTGGGGCGGCCCCATCTACTACGACAGCTTCTGGCTGGGCGACGTTTCGGCCGGCCTCTGGTGCGAACTGCGCGGCGCGAGCTACTGCGGCCCAATGGTGAACCTCTACTGGCGCCTCAAGCAGCTCGCGCCGCCCGAGACCTGGCACAACGGCGGCAAGGGCGGCGTCACCGTGGGCGAAGATGGCGACAAGGTGCTCGTCCGCGCCTACAGCGGCCCGCGGCGGCTCGACGCCAAGGCCGAGCTCCACTTCGAGTTCGCCCTCATCCCCACCCCCGTCAAGCCGCTCAACCCCGCCAAGCACTTCGCCGAGCGCTACTGGCACTCGGACGACTCCGACCACGCCCCAGGCTCCGTGGCGGTCGAGAACGGGGCAAACGTCATCAACATCCACCACGCCACCCCGCCGAACCCGTACATCAACTACCCGTTCCTCGCGGCGGACAAGCTGGCCGCCTACACCAAGGGCGCCCACGAGCGCGGCGCCAAGGTGAAAATCTACTACACGGTCCGCGAGCTCACCAACCACATCGTGGAAATCTGGGCGCTCCGCAGCCTCGGCCACGAGGTCCTCGCCCCAGGCGGCGGAGGCGGCTATCCCTGGCTCCGCGAGCACCTCGGCTCCGACTACGCGCCTGCCTGGTATCACCGCTTCCCCGACGGCGACGTGTGCGCCGCAATCGTCAACACCGGCGCCTCACGCTGGTACAACTACTACCTCGAGGGCCTCGCCTGGCTCCTGAAGAACTGCCAGATAGACGGCCTCTACCTCGACGACGTGAGCTACGACCGGAACATCCTGCGGCGGATGCGCAAGATAATGGAGCGGGAGCGCCCAGGCTGCCTCATTGACCTCCACTCCAACACCGGCTTCTCCCGCGGGCCGGCAAACCAGTACCTGGAGTTCTTCCCCTACGTTGACCGCCTCTGGTTCGGCGAGAGCTTCAACTACAACGACCCGCCCGACTACTGGCTCGTTGAAATCTCCGGCATCCCCTTCGGCCTCATGGGCGAGATGCTCCAGGACGGCGGCAACCGCTGGCGTGGCATGCTCTACGGCATGACCGCGCGCATGCCCTGGTGCATGGACCCCAAGCCCATCTGGAAGGTCTGGGACTCCTTCGGCATCAGCGAGGCGAAGATGCTCGGCTACTGGGACCCCGCCTGCCCCGTGAAGACCAACCACAAGGACGTCCTCGCCACCGCCTACGTGCGGAAGGGCAAGGCCCTCATCGCACTGGCGAGCTGGGCCAAGGAACAGGTCCCCTGCCGCCTGGCCATTGACTGGAAGGCCTTGGGCCTGAACCCCGAAAAGTCCACCCTCCTCGCCCCCGCAGTCGAAGGCTACCAGCAAGCCGCCGACTTCAAGCCCGCCGACCCCATCCCCGTCCCCCCTGGCCGCGGCTGGATGCTCCTCCTCGCCGAGCGCTGAGCCGCTGCCCTTGAAACCGGCGTCGCCATGTCGTACCATACCATTGGATGGGTTCATTCACTTAGTACACCGCCCCACGAATAAGGGAACAAGACCGCAGTCCCGAAGGGACAGCAGTGGTTAGCCGGCGGCTTCAGCCGCCGGATTGGGCCTCGGGGGGACACCATACATGATTGCGGCGGGGTGCCGCAAAGCCCACAGCGGCGTCGAGCCGCCGCACTCCGACAGGCTGCCGCACGATGTCGGCCCCCTCCCTTGGCTCCCCTCGCGGAACTCCAGCTTCGCTGAGCCGATGGCTGGAGCAGCTCAAAGCCCGTCCCCAAGCCGGAGCTTGGGAACGAGGAAAGGGACAAGAAGGACACGGCAGCCCTGGTTATCCCTGTGGTCCCTTGGGTCTCTGTTGTCCCTTGTGTCCCTTTCCTTCTGGCCCCAACCAGACGACAACCGGCTCGATGTTGAAGAGGCGGCAGAAGTGGGTGAGCTGGGCCTTGAAGTCGCCGTAGAAGAAGAGCTGGCGGGAGCAGGGGAACGCTGGGACATCGCCAGCGCCGGCGAACTTTGGCCATGACAGAGGCGACGCAGCTACCGAGGAGTACGTAGAATGAACGTCTGCATGTGGTACAACAATCGGGATATCCGAATCGAGGAGGCGCCCACGCCGAGGCCCGGGCCGAGGGAGGTGCTGGCGAAGGTGATGTCGTGCGGCATCTGCGGGAGCGACGTGGTGGAGTGGTATCGGCTGCCCAGGGCGCCGCTCGTGCAGGGACACGAGGTCGGCGCGGAGGTGGTCGAGGTGGGGGAGGGCGTGGCGAAGTTCAAGCCGGGCGACCGGGTGTTCATCGCGCCAAAGGTGCCGTGCATGAGGTGCCGCTACTGCCTCAGCGGCCACTTTCCCCAGTGCTCGGTTGTGAAGGACAGGCTGCCCGGGGCCTTTGCGGAATACGTGCTGGTGCCCGAAGCCATCGTGGAGAACGGCACGCTCCTGCTGCCGAAAAGCGTGAGCTACGACCAGAGCACGTTCGTGGAGCCGCTGGCCTGCGCCGTGCGGGCGCAGCGGTTGGCGAAGGTGCGGGAGGGCCAGAGCGTGATGGTGCTGGGCTGCGGCATGTCGGGACTGCTCCACGTGAAGCTGGCCCACGCGCTGGGCGCCCGAATCGCTGCGTCGGACATCAACCCCAACC
>VGYW01000345.1 GCA_016872875.1 Planctomycetota bacterium
CTCTCCGGGGCTCTCTGGCCTGAAAACAGTCCCCCCGGAGTACTTAATCGGGGAAATCCTCGAAAACTTTAGGCCTTTTTTAGCGTTGTAGTGCTAGGAGCCCGTCCAGGAATCCCCGTGGGGCTGCGACGCCGCGCCGCTCGCCGGCGAGCGAGGCCGGGATGCTTCAGGTGACGCGGGCGGCGGCCACAAGCCGGATTGAGGAGAACGAGGCCATGAGATGGACACACTGCCCCTTCCCCCGCATCCTGGCGAGCGTGCTCGTGAACGGGATCATCTCCAAGCTCCACGATGGCAAGCGGGTGTTCTACCTGAATATCAACGACGCACTCCTCAAAACACAGGGCGCAATCGCCGACCGAGTGGGCCACCTGACCGAGAAGGGCTGCGAGGTCTGGGCAGAGAAGATGCGCCCGACCCTGAAGGAACTGCTGCGCGAGCCTGCCCCGTAGGAAGGAGCCGCTCCTGCCCCTCATCCCCAACTTGACAACCCAGCCCCCCGGGCTAGAATGAAAGATGGCACAGGAGAGCGACATGACGGCACAGGCCGAGAAACTCGCCGAACAGGCCAAGGCCCTTCCCAAGAGCGAGCGCGAGGAGTTCCTTTCCTGGCTGGCCGACTTCGAGCTCGAGCACACCGACGAGTGGGACGCCGCAATCGCCCGCGACTCCCAGCCGGGCGGCCCCCTCGACCGCGTCCTCAAGCGTGTCCGCAAAGGGGCCCCAATGAGGCAAGACATGTCATGAGCCTGAAGAACTCTCCACCATGGATGGCGCGGCTCCTGGGTTTTGCACTGGGGGCAGTTGCGGGCTTCTTTACTGGAGCCTTGTTTTCCGGCATCAGGGACTGGCCGCCTTGGATGACAACGCTCCTTGGCGGTGCACTGGCACTCATTGGGGGCTTCGCTAGCAACTACCTGCTCTCACGGATTGCGGACGATAGGGCCCGTCGTGATTTCCGCACGGCCAAGCTTGAAAGCGTCCTGGTGAAGTCCGTTGAAGCCGTGAACTTGATACACGAGATGCGTTCCAAGATGCATGGCCGGCCCGATGAGAAACCGCCACCATACTATGTCAATCTCGCGATGGCTCAGATAGGGCTTGTCGCTAGCGCTTATTGTCCTGGCTTTCAGGCCGCTGGCGAATCCATGAAGTCAACAATTGGCGATTTCTGTCGGAAGCAGGACGAGTTCTACCAGCTCTTCACCAACAGCGGTGGGCAGCCAGGTGAGGCCAAGGTAAGAACTGCTTTGCAGGCAATGGAGTCCTCCTGGGAAGCGGTCCAGAAGGCCCAGGAAACCTTGGTGGCGAAGTTAGAAGAAGTCTCGCGTGCCACTTTCGAGCGCACGTGACTTGACAGTGACCGCTCTTCGCCGCCAGTCGGTCCTTCTCGTGGACGATTTGTACCGATCCGGTGCAACACTGAACGCCGTGACCGCCGCGCTCTACGAAAAGGGCGAGGTGTCGGCGGTGTACGCATTCTGTCCCACCCGCACCCGGAGCGCGTCATGAGCACGGTGTTCATCGGGGGCTCAAGGCGCATTGCGCGCTTGGACAGCGTGATCCGGGCGAAGCTTGAGAGCATCGTCCAGCGCAGCCTCCGCGTCGTCGTCGGAGATGCCAATGGCGCCGATCGGGCCGTCCAGGCGTTTCTTGCAGAACGGCGTTACGCAAAGGTCGTTGTCTACTGTATGAAGGCCGGGTGCCGGAACAACCTCGGCGGATGGCCTGAACACGTCGTAGAGGCGAACGGGGAGCGTGGGTTCGATTACTATGCGCTCAAGGACGCCGAGATGGCTCGCAACGCCGACTGTGGGTTCATGATCTGGGACGCTGAGAGCAGAGGCACGCTCTTCAACGTCTTGAGACTCGTCGAATCAGGCAAGCCGGTGGCCGTGTACTTCTCACCAACCCGCGAGTGCAGCACCATCAGGACGAAAGCCGACCTGGACGCCCTGCTCAGTCGATGCTCCGAGGCGGACCGTAAACGGCTACGGCGCGTCCTGGGTGGGGCCGCGGTGCAAGCGCCGCTCTTTGCAGAAGCAGTGGGCGGCTTGCTGACAAAAGGAGGAATGCCATGAGAGAACAGAGGAAGCCTGAGGCCCTCAGCCGCCGCCAGTTCGTGGGCGGGATGGCGGGCGTGGCCATCGGGGCGGAGGTGTTGGCCGCCGAGCCGGCCCCGCCGCCGGCGAAGACGTTCGAGCGGAAGATCAAGGTCGGCCTCATTGGGCCAGGCGGACGCGGCCGCTGGATCGCCAATCTGTTCAAGCAGCACGGCGGCTACGAGATATGGGGCGTCGCCGATTACTTCGAGGACGTGGCGAAGGCCGCAGGCAAGGCGCTCGGGGCCGATGAAGCCCGCTGCTTCGGCGGCCTCTCCGGCTACAAGCGGCTCCTGGAGAGCGGCGTCGAGGCCGTCATCATCAAGGACGTGCCCTACTTCTACCCCGAGCAGGCCACGGCAGCAGTCCAGGCGGGCGTCAACGTCTACATGGCCAAGCCGGTGGCGACCGACGTGCCGGGCGTGCTCGCCATTGGCGCCGCGGGCAAGCTCGCCACAGAGAAGAAGCTCGCCTTCCTCGTGGACTACCAGCTCCCCCTCGACCCCTCGAACATCGAGGTGGCGACGCGCGTGCGCGAGGGCGCCATCGGCCCCATCGCGCACATCCTCTCTTATGGCTTCTCGGGCGCCTGGGGCGACCCGCCCAAGGGCAAGACCATCGAAGGGCGCCTCCGCGGCGCCGTCTGGCTCTCCGACGTCGCGCTCGGAGGCGACAACATCGTCTCCTACGACATCCATATCATTGACGGCGCCACGTGGCTGATGGGGCGCCGCCCCGTCGCCGCCTGCGGCTTCTCCCGCACCTGCCGCCCCAAGCCCAACGGCGACCGCACCGACTGCCTCGGCGTGGTCTACGAGTACGGGGACGGGGTGCTCTGGACCCACGTGACGCAGGCGCTGAACAACGAGACGGACGCCTCCTCGCTCACCGCCAGCTTCTACGGCATGTCCGCCACCGCCCGCCTCGCCTACTGGGGCAAGTGCTACGTCCGCGGCGGGCCGAAGCACTTTGTCAAGGACGCGGGGAGCGTCTACGACCACGGCGCCATCCAGAACATCGCCGACTTCTACGACAGCATCACCAAGGGGCTGTTCGGCAACCCCACCGTCCAGCGTGCCGTAGACGGCACGCTCACGGCCATCCTCGGCCGCGAGGCCGCCGCCCGCCGCCGCTACCTCACGATGGACGAGCTCCTCAAGGAGAACAGGAAGCTCGAAGTTGACCTCTCCGGCCTGAAAGCGTGATTCGTGACGCGAGGCGCGTGACTCAGAGGCTTGCCTCGTCGCGAAGCTCCTGCTTCGCGACGCGCGCCGCCGAAGCTCCGGCTTCCTTGCTCTTTCTCCTTCATTCCCCTGCCTCTCCTCCTGGCCCTCGGCGAGTAGGGACGACAGGGGAATCTGGGACAAGGGAATCCAGCCAGAGCCCTCCGGGCAGAACCGCCCCTTGACAACCCGGCACGGCGGAGTACCATGGGCACCAGGCAACCATACAGGAGTCGCCGAGATGGGGACCTTCCACGTGAGCTGCCGGGTCGAGAACCACGCCCATCGGGCCCTCGCCGCCGAGCTACCGAAGATTCTCGTTGACACAGGCAGCGAATGCACCTGGGTCTCGGCCGACACCCTTCGCCGCCTCCGCGTCAAGGTCGAGAAGAAGGACATGACCTTCGTCATTGCCAACGGCAAGACCCTCACCCGCAGCGTCGGTTTCGCCGTCATCCGCATCGGCGAGCACATCACCGTTGACGAGGTCGTCTTCGCCCAGGAAGGCGACCTCCAGCTCCTCGGCGCGCGCACCCTTGAGGGCCTCAACCTCGTCGTTGACCCCACCCGCAAGCGCCTCGTCGCAGGCGGCCCCGTCCCCGCCGCGCCTGTCGGGCTATGCTCCTCTGCTGTGGGAGGCTGTCCATCCGAAGTCAGCGGGGGATCACGCGCATGCGGCCGATCAGCCAGCCATCGAGGCGAAGCGTGCTGAAGGGCCTTGCCGCGGCCATTGCTGCGCCCTGGGTGGTGGGGCGCACGGGGCTCGGCGCTGACGCCGCACCACCGGCGGCGGCGGCGCCCAAGCCGCGGGTTGCCGTAGTGTACTTCCGCAAGGCACATGGCGGCGGGTGCGTGTGGCCGCCTTCCTCAACGGAGGAGCTGGCCACCACGCAGCAGCTTCTCAACAAGCTCATGCAGGACGCCGCGGCGAAGCATGGCGTGGAGCTCGCCATCCTCAGCGAGCGCATCACCGACGTGAAGGCCGCACTGGAGCAAGTTACGCAGGCGAAGCCCGACCTGGGCAGCTTTCGCCAGCCGCTGTTGCTCTTCGCCAAGCTCGCCGGGTAACTGGAACGGAGGACTCACGTGCACGCGCTACCACGAAAACCGGGAGAAGAGGAATCGAGGACGAGGGACGAGGGACGAGGACGATTCCGAGCTGTCCTCTGTCGTCTGTCCTCTGTCGTCTGTCCTCTCTGGCTTCAGCTTGCCGCAATGGGGGTGGCTATGTCGAGCATCGGCTGCGCCGCGGGCGTTCGCGATATGAGCATCTACTGGGCGGACGTTGAGGGGGGCGGAGCGACGCTGATCGTCACACCAACCGGGGAATCGGTGCTGGTGGACACTGGGCTGGATAACCCGCGCGACCCGGCCCGCATCGCCAAGGTCGCCAGAGAGGTCGCCGGCCTGAAGCAGATTGACCATCTCGTTGTGACCCACTTCGACGTTGACCACCACGGGGGCGCGGCTGAGCTGGCCAAGCTCATCCCCATCCGCCGCGTCTACGACCCAGGCGTCGAGCGCCCGAAGCCCGAGCCGATGTACGTCAAGTACCTCGCCTGGCGCAAAACCGTGCCTTACACCGTGCTGAAGCCTGGCGACGCTGTTCCGCTGCGGCAGGCGGAGGGCGCCCCGAAGCTCAGCCTCACGTGCCTGGCCGCCGGCCAGCAGTTCATCGCGCCCGGCCCCGAGCACAAGCCCAGCACCATCCCCGCCTCCGAGCTGCCCGAATACCCGGTGGACAACTCGGAGAACCGCGAATCAATCGTGCTCCTGCTCCGCGTCGGGAGCTTCGAGTTCTACGACGGCGCCGACCTTACAGGAAGGCTTGAGGGCAAACTCGTCCACCCCGTCAACCTCGTCGGCGAGGTTGATGTCTACCAGGTCACTCACCACGGCCTCGACCTGTCGAACAACCCCGTCCTCGTCCGCTCCCTCGCCCCCACCGTCACAGTGATGAACAATGGCGACCGTAAGGGCTGCGGCCCCAAGACCCGTGCGGCGCTCAGGGCCACGCCCTCCATTCAGGCCAACTACCAGCTCCACAAGAACCTGGCCCCCAAGGCCGACAACACGCCCGACGAGCTCATCGCGAACTTCGACACCGAGGCGGCGTGCAAGAGGGCCAACCACATCGAGCTCCACGTCGCCCCCGACGCCGCGTCGTACACCATCCGCATCCCCGCCACCGGCCACGAGCGCGCGTTCAAGACGAAGTAGCCCGCCCCTTCGGGGCTGGACGCCTTGCTCTCTGCGGTCCGGCGGCTCACGCCGCCGGCAAAGTCCTTTCGTCCCTTCGGGACTTCGAGCGCTGACGGGGGATGCGGGCTGGGGGAGAGCGGATGGAACATGCAGCAGGGGCGGCTCAACGGCCGCCCCTGCTGCATGCTGCAAACTTGCCTGCGGGCCGCGGCACAAGCGGCCAGACTGCTGCGAGAAACGGGACGCGGCACAAGCGCCCTGGCGGTCATCCCGACCGTGGCTCCGCCCGCTCGCCCGGGGGAGCCATCTCACCCACACTCTTATTAACGCGCGGGTTCCGGAGCGAGTCGAGTTAATAAGCGATTAATCCCACATTAAATCTGGTTAATGGGCGAATGCCCCCTCACCGACTGGACGAAACGCCTCACTTCATCGAACGCTGGCGCATTCCAGGGCAGATAACTCGCAGCTTCGCCCAGACGTTTGCCCGCCTGCTGTCGGGAAGCCAAGAACACCTGCATTCGCGCACGAGACAGATTGTGGGGCCCGTCCACACCGGCGTCGTGCAGGCACGCGAAGTACGCGCTCACGCAGGGGAAAGCGGGATCATCTGCCACCGCGTCGAGGCATAAGTCCTCCAGTGCCCCTGGGCGGGTTCCGCTGGGAAGGATGAGCACCGTGACCTTCGGCGGGCCGCCATGAGGAACGAGGGGAGCCGCAGGTACGGGAAGGCCCTCACGGCTGAGCGCGCCACAGACGCTCCTGAAAGCCGCCTCAGGGTCCGCATCGGCATCGCGGACCACTCCAATGGCGGTAACCGAATCGAAACCAGGGGAGACCTTCAGCCCGTGCAGGCCATCGGCAAGTGATGTCTTGCCCCCGGTAGGCACCACCTGCACGTCGCTGATGCCCAGGTGCCTCAGCAGCGCGCCAAAGACCCCTTGCTCGTCCACGCCCTCGACAATGAGGATGCTGTGCTGCTCGATGACGGGCCTCTTCGCCATCATCGAACCTCCAGCCCCATCTCAAGGGCCGCCCGAAGGGCGTCTCGGTCGTAGGTCTTCGCCACGATGTCGCCGTTGACCCGCTCCAGGCGATGCAGCCGGAAGTCGCACTCGAAGCCGAGGTCTTCGTCGAAGGCCCTATGGGCGGCCTCGATGCACTCCAAACTATGCGTGGTGGCAAAGACCTGCACCTCAAACTGCCGCGCGGCCTCAGCGATGGCTTGCCAGACTTTCGGGAGAACGCTGTGATGAAGGCCGTTCTCGACCTCGTCGACAAGAACCACCCCGTCGGGCGCGTTCCCGATCCCCACAACGAGGCTGAATAGTCGCGTCATACCTTCGCCCATGAGAGGCAGGGCTACCATAGTACCCACACCAAGGTCGCCGTGGATGACAGGCATACCGGCCTGCACCACCACGGCGAGCCGCTGGAGGCGCGGCTCAATCACCCTCAGAGCGTCACGGACCATGTCCTGCTTGCCGATCACCTCCATCCTCCCGTAGCGTTCAGCGTCGTGTGACGATGCTGGACGTTTTCGAGCGACAAAGAAAATGGTCGGGGGTTGCTCAGGCAACCGAAGGCTGACAGCCCATAGGCCTGTTCCAAATCTGGTCACCCCAAGGTAAGAGGTCCCAAGCCCTCTGCTGTCGTCCTCCAAGTCCCCCGCCAACACTGCGGGTGGTGGCCCTGAGCCGGCGGGTCTCGCAAACTCCCCCGGCAACATCTGGGCCGGCTTGGCCAATTCCGCTGGGTCGTCAACCGGCCTAAGCCTCAGCGTCCGAGTCTTGCCCGTGATGTACTCCCCGGTGAGTTCCACGGGCGTTCCGGTCGTGAATCCTCTAAAGAGTGAGGTCCAAGGGGTCCTTGTCCGAACTGAACCTGACTCCTCGCCACCGTTCATGCCGCGGAACACATCAACCTCCAACGCAACGTTCGGGTCCTGGGCACCGGAGTGGATGAACAACGCCTCGAGAAGCGCGGTCTTCCCTACATTGTTCATCCCCCCGATCAGGTTGATGCGCGCAAGGTTCGCAATCTGAAGGTCGGTGAAGCAGCGGAAGTTCCGGGCACGGAACGAGCGGTACATAAGTCACCATATCCTGCCAATGACACCGATATTCCCGACGGTGGTCCACGAAGAGGCCCGCGGGCCTGCCTGCAAGTATAGCAGGAAGGCGGGGCAATTCAAGCGCCGGCGCGGCTCACCGCTTGCGGAACTCGCGGTAGGCGGCGAGGCAGGCGACGACGTTCTCGAGCGGGCAGTTGGCGGGGATGTGGTTGCCGACGGCGAAGAAGTAGCCGGGACAGTCGCGGCCCTTGTCCATCACGCGGCGGACCTCGCGGCGGACCTCGCGCGGGGTGCCGAAGGTCAGCACGCGGCAGTCGGCGTTGCCGATGATGACGTGGGTGCGGCCGTAGTTCTTCACCACGTAGCCGAGGTCGGTGAGGGGCTCGAAGATGAAGCCGTCGGCCCCTGCCTCGGCCAGGTCGTCCACGAACTCCGTGAAGTCGCCGTCGGAGCAGAAGAGCACCTTCTTGCCCGCCTTCTTGACGATGCTCCAGAGGCGCTTGAGGTTCGGGAAGAGCACGCTGCGATACCAGGAAGGGTGGATGAAGGCGCCCTGGGTCCAGACCATGTCGTCGTGGGTGAGGATGACCTCGGCGTCGGTGCGCGCCCAGGCCTGGTAGTAGACCTCGATGACGTCGGTCCAGCGGTTGAGGACGCGGGTGAAGCGGCCGCGGTCGAGGCCGGCCATCGTCAGGAGCATCTCCCAGCCGAAGGCGGCGATGAGGAAGCTCATCTGGGTGCGATAGGTGCCGCCGGGCCAGACGGCGAAGGGGAACTGCTCGTGCTGGGCGCGGCGATACCAATCCTGGTACTTGCGGACCTGGTCGTCGAGGTTCGGGACGCCGTATTCCTTCGCGGGGTCGAGGTTGAGGGCCTCCTCTATGTCGGCGAAGCCGAGGTGGCGGCTGTCCTGCTCCTGCTGGCGTTCGTGCCAGTAGGCCCTTCCCATGTCGGTCCAGCGGCCAGTGGGGTTCGGCCCATCCGTGCTCCAGATGAAGTCGAAGTCGAGCACCTCTGCCGCCTTGCGCCCCAGGTCGGGGTGGTCGGCCGGCAGACCCGTGATCTTGGACATGTACTCCAGGTGGCTGATGTATTGGGTGTGTGGGATTTCGTCGGGCGCCTGAAGCCGAATGGCCCGGATGCCGCGTTGGTAGCTCATTGCTCGCTCCTTTCACGATGGGCGTATTCTACGATGGGGGGCGGGGCGTCGCAAGAAAGGTGTTCGGTTGTCGGTGTTCGGGTACGGAGT
>VGYW01000346.1 GCA_016872875.1 Planctomycetota bacterium
ATTTCCATGGCCCCCGTGAGTATGGAAACGTACCCAATACCACTCATGGGGGCCTATTCTATATGATTACACAACCCCTTGTCAATACTTGACTTACATCGAGTCGAAATCGTGAATACCTATTTAGCAGGAGCCTTGCTCGGCCTGGCTGGACCATCTCTTGAAGGTTCCTGGGCTTGGGTCTCGTCACTAACCGGCTGCCACTCCGCCTTTGGAAGGAAGAGTGTGCGTGGCTTCTTTTCTGAGGTTCTGACGAAGAAGCCTTCTTGCCCGTCCTTGTGTGCGCTACCAAGGACCTTGCCGCTGAGGACTTCGCCCGTCTTCTGGTTCTTGAAGGTCTCCCCAGAGGCTAAGCGGCACAGAGCGCAAGCCACTGCCACGGCGACGCTTGTACGTAACATGGCCACGCGGTCCTCCTTTCACGGCTTGGGTGGCTTGGGTTGTTCCACCTGCTTCGGCCTTGCGCGGTTGCTAGTCGTACTCAGCAATGCGGCTGAGGCCGTCTGGTAGGCTTCGAGCGCGAGCGGTTCCCCTAGTTTTCCGGCCCTGCAAGCTAGATCGCCGCACTGCTCCAACCATTCGGCTGAAGCCAAAGCGGAGAAGGCAGCGTAGGCTTCTTTCAGCACTTTAAGGGCTTCCTCGGGCTTGCGCAGTTCGAGGAAGCACGTAGCCGCATCAAGGTACAGGGCCTGCGACACCAGTCTTCGCGCATGGAGGTGGTGCCAGAGCAGGACAGCGTCCTGCCAGTTCTGCCGCTTCATAAGCTCCCGCGCCTCGCGGTGCATGACGTTGCGGTAGGCTGTCTTAACCTTCTCCAGTTGTCCTGGCTGGAGCAAGTGAGCGGTCAAGGAGGCAGCATCCGCAATCACGTAGGCAACAGCCGAGTCATCCTGGACGGATGCTTGGTGGGTGAGCCCCTTCACGGTGCCCGTAACCTCAAGTTCGCCCGCGGCGTCCGTGACGGCCTGGCAAAGCGTTGTGGACTCATCGAGGCCGGCTGCAGCGTAGTGGTGTAGGAGCGACTTGGCCTTGAGGAGTTCTTGGACCGCCCGCGTGTGCGCGGCCCCGAGGAAGGCAGGGGTGGAACGTTCCTTTAGATCGCCTTTGGGCAACGCTAGCGTTGCGACGGCAAAGAGGCTTCTCTCGTGGCGCCCGGACCACCTAGCCTCGGCCGGGTGCTGGCGCAGGACTGTCGTCATTGCGCTCCGCAGTGCTTCAGGCACTTCGGCGCGCTCGACGGCTTTGAGCGCAGCCGCAGAGGGCTCGCCGCCAGAGACTGCCGCAAAGCCCACGAGGGCACCCGTGACCAGTAGGACCCGCGCCGCATTCACGAATGGCCCCCCTTTCGTGCTCCGCGATCATAGCAAAATGCGCTAGGCGAGTCAAGAAATCTCCAGGGCCGATCTGGCCATTCGGGACAGCATACATATCTCCAGCGAGGGGGCCAGAAGAGCTCGCTCACGCGGCAGCGGAAGCCATCCTCGGGCATGCCCTATAGGTCTGACGCCGTGAAGAGCGTGCCAGTTTTCATGGCTCCATCTCCTTACAGCTATCAGCATAGGACCGGGCGGCGGAGATGCAAGCGAAAGCCGCAGGCCGGCTCACTCAACCAAGCGTACTTGGGTGTCAAATCTCCTTTTTGCGCTTTCCAATCCAGCCGGTGTGCTCGCCGGCAACGGGATGGGAGCCATTGGGGCGCCGAGCGCGTCGCAGTGCTGGGAAGGCAACACGGGCCGTCGCGCCAACTGCGAGCGGCGGTCCGGCCCCACGGAATCGAAGACACTGTGTCACAGACCCGCAGAATCTCGTTTTCCGGCAAGAAATCCGGGAGCAAGAGAATTGAGGACGAGGACGATTGCAGACTGTCCACTGTCCACTGTCTACTGTCCACTTTGGTTGCGGCTTGCCGCGATGGGCATGTCAGGGACTGAGGTTGAACTTCCGTGGGGTTGCGCTATACTCATACGAGCAGCATGGGAGGTCAGCTCAGCGCACTCGGAAAGGGAACGCGGCATGAGGCTTGTAGGACGGTTTGTGTTGGGAGCCGTATTGGGGTCTCTGGCCGCGGTGTCCGGCCGCGCCCAGGCCGCCGAGAAGCCCGCAGGCATCGTGTCGCACATCAAGGTCGTGTCGGACAAGGTGGACGATGTGTCGAGCCTCGAGGACTGGAGGCGGTCGTGCATCAAGGACGGGATGTCGAACGACGAGAAGGCCGTCGCCATCTGGAAGACGGTGGTGAAGTACCGCCACCAGTGCGCCCCGCCGAACCAGTTCCTACAGCAGGAGAAGAACGTCCACGACGTGATGAAGACGATCAACGTCTACGGCTACGGGATGTGCTGCTGCGCGTCGGCGAACGTGGAGCAGCTCGCCCGCTTCATCGGCTGGGAGGCCCGCGGCTGGGCGATCACGCTCCACAGCGTGCCCGAGGTCTACTACGACAATGCCTGGCACCTGCTCGACGGCTCGCTGATGAACTTCTTCCGCAACCCCGACAAGAGCCTCGCCAGCGTGGCCGACCTCCAGAAGGCGGTGAAGGAGTGGCACGAGGCGAACCCCGGCTACCGCGGGGACGACGGGAAGCTCCGCAAGTTCGCGGCCAAGGGCAACTGGCGGAAGGCCGGCCCCGCCCTCCTCGCCACCAGCGAGAGCTACAGCGAGGACGGCCCCAACGCCGCCGGCTGGCACGGCTGGTCCTCCACGATGATCGAGTACGACAGGGCCGACCGGCACCACAACTATGAATACGGCTATTCGCAGGGCTACAAGCTCAACATCGCACTCCGCCCAGGCGAGCGCCTCACCCGCAACTGGTTCAACAAGGGGCTGCACGTGAATATGGATGGCAGCGGGGACGCCCCCGGCTGCCTGAAGGACCGCAACGGCCTGAGCCTCCAGCGAAGGCTCGGCGACATCGCCCCCGGCCGCATCGGCAACGGCACGCTGGAATACGACGTGCCCGTCGGCGACCCCGCGCTCCTCGACGCCGTGCTGGCGGCGGACAACGTGGCCTGCGGCCGCAAGGCGCCCGCCCTGTGCGCAAAGGACGCCGCCAAGCCGGGCGTCCTCGTCATCCGCATGCCGTCGTCCTACGTCTACCTCGGCGGCGAGGCCGCCTTCCAGGCCATCGTGGGCACAGGCGGCAGCATCGCCGTCAGCTTCTCCGACAACAATGGCCTCGACTGGAAGGAGCTGGAGAAGGTCACGGCGAGCGGCCTGAAGAAGCTCGACCTCAAGCCCCACGTCTACCGCCGCTACGACTATCGCCTGAAGTTCGAGCTTGCGGGGGAGGGCACGGGCATCGACAGCCTGAAGCTGAGCCACGACATCCAGCACGCCCAGACCCCGCTCCCCGCCCTCACGGAGGGCGACAACACGATCACCTTCACCGCCGGCCCGGCCGAGGGCACCATCACCATCGAGGGCGCGACGAACCCCGACGTGAAGCCCAAGCAGCTCATCGCCGCCGACTTCCACGCCGACTTCAAGGGCGTTGACCACAAGATGTTCCGCGTGAAGGAGTACGACGAGAAGGGCGGGAGCATCACGTTCCCCATCGAGACGCCAGGCGACATCGTGCGGCTCCGCGGCGGCGCACACTATCGCGCCCGCGACAAGCGCGAGGGCTGGGCACTCCAGGCATCCTTCGACGACGGCAAGACCTGGGTTGAGATAGGCAAGCTCCCAGGCCCCATCCCTGGGTCAACCAAGTACTTCACCCTCGAAGCCATCCCGAAAGGCGTTCGCAAGGCCCTCGTCCGCTTCCAGAGCACCCGGCAGTACAACACCCTCTGCATCTTCGACTTCCGCATAGACGCCGACTACGCGGAGCCTTCCGGCGGCTTCCGTCCCGTCAAGATCACCTACGTCTGGCAGGAAGGCGGCGACGTCAAGCGCGATGTCCACATCGCCAAGCTCCCCAAGGAGACCTACCCCATCAAGTGCGGCCCCGCGCCCCTCATGAAGTCGATCATCCTCGAACTGGCCGAATAGCTCATGCGGCTGGGTCTGTCAGGGGGTAACCCATACCCGTTGACACCCGGCGGGCATTCCGATACAATGTCGCCACTGGCCAGACATCCGGGTCACCGCCACAAGAAGGCATGGCAATGGGATTCCTCGACGCAATGAACGGGTCGGGTGAGGACGATGACAGCTTGGTCAACCGGCTGCGGAAGTGTCTGCGCAGGACGGACTTCCCTGCCGACCCCGATCGCGTCTTCAACAACATGGACTCCGATTCACTCGTCCCGGACCTGCCGGAGCCGGGCAAGCCGGCAAGCAGGCTTGCGCTCCTCGATGAGCTTCGGAAGAAGAGCCCGCTCCCGACGACGGTCGAAGACAAAGGCGCAGTGAAGGACTTCTGCCGCGCGCACAAGCAAGAGGGGCCCAAAGACACAGCCGCGGCCGGCAGCGTCCTGGGCAGAGTCTGGCCGTTCGGCAAACTCGACGCGCTCTTCAAGCAGAAGGGGAAGGTGGCAAACCTGCGGTTGAGTAGCGGGCTCAGAGACTTGATCAAGAACCCCAGCCTGAGACAGCAACAGGAGAAGCTTGCAGGCACCCCCCTCGGCGATCAGCTCATGTGGTCATTCTACGACCCTACTGACGAACACGACCCTTTCCGTTCCTTTGGTGGCGGCTCAGACACGATGGTTGACCGCCTGGGCCTGGGCAAGGATTGGAATGTCAGGCATGATCTGGTAAAATGGGGTCACCGGCTACCAGCGGGCATCGCCGCGCACACTGCGACGGCCTGGGACGGCGGGGCAGAGAACCCCTACTGGTATCCAGGCGGGCGGACTTTGCCCCTCTCGGCGGACGGTGGTGGGACGAGGGACCCTTCAATCGGTCACAGCGATGGCCTCCCGGAGGTCGTCCACGACCCCGTGACGGGAAGCCAACTGGCTGTCCCAATCGCATTCCTGGCGAGGTGATCATGGACGAGCGACTTCTGAACGCTTCGATCAACGACCTGGCTGCCTTCCTCCGCGGCCGGTTCCAGATGCGGGGACCCTGGGCTGCCGACACCGGCGCCCCCGCGGGGGAGTTCCCCTACGACCTCCCGCTCGAGGTGTGGAAGGAGGCCGACGCGAACATGCGCCGCAACCTGGTGCAGGCTACACAGATACTCCTGGGAGAGATCCCCGGCCCCGAGTGGTCCGCTGAGGCCATCGAGTGGTTCGTGGCCTTCATTGATCTCGCCGACATGCAGGAGGTCCGCGCTGCGTTGGCCGAGGCCGCCGAGACGGGCCGCTGGCTGGACTGCGCCGATGACGCGCCCGCGTGCCACACGGTTCTTCTGCGCACGCTGCTCGACATGGGTTGGGGGGCAAGCCGCCGGTTCTGGCTGCATCTCCCCGAAGAAGTCCAGCAGCGGTATCCCGCCCTTGCCTTCCGCGGCCTCCTTGCCGACGGCGCGGCGAATAGCGCATTCTGGTACCTTAGCAAGGTGGCCCGCGACCGTGAGACAGCTCGACAGATTGTGAACGTTCTGGCCGGCGTCATGGACGACGCAAAGACCCGCTGCGAAGTGCGCCGACAATTCTCCCGCTGCCTCCCCGAGTTGCCGCCCGAGGTTGCCGCCGAGTTGCGAAAATGGTTCCGCATCCATCGCTGGGGCACTATATTGAGCCAACGGCGTCCTGTCGAGGAGCCGGAGGCGAGCAAAGCGGACCATGTTGTACCCATCACGCATCGGGTATCCCCGGCGCGAGCACTGCAGATTGCAGGGGTGACGATCTTGCACATCGCTGTGTTGGCTCTGGTTTTGCTTCTAGTCCCAGTTGCTAACTTTGTGTGGTTGTGTGTGGTCCGTCCGCTCCTGCTACTCGACAGAGCCTTCAAGCGCTTCGAGGAGTTCTCGGTCAGCGCAACAGAACAGCTGATTAGCCCGCTTGCACTGCGCCAGGGGATCAACACGGCTGGGCAGGTCATACGCCGCCTCTGGCTCGTCGTCCGAGTCCTTATGGCACTAGTTGCCTTGGTTGGTGCCGTAAGCGTTCCAGTACTGCTTGCATGCCGATTCTTGCACGTCGATGTGCTGCGTCCGATCCTAGTTGCCTTGGTTGGTCTCGATGTGCCGCGTCTGATCCTGATTGCCTTGGTTGTTACCGTAGTAGTGTGCAAGTGTCTAGGCTTTCTCTTCGCCGCGACAGGCGCACTCATCAGGCGCATGGATCAATGGCGGATGAGAGCTGCAAACCAGCTCACAGGCCGATTGCACGGCGCGCCGATCGGCGCTCCACTGCCGGTCATAGGCCGAAGTCCTCGACGCCTTTGAGCATCGCGGCGTCGGCTTGGGTGAAGGTGTGGCGGCGTACGCCGCTTGCGAGGCCACGATGGACTTAGAGCGTATCTGCGAGCAACTTCTTACGATCCCGGACGACCTCTGCGTTGCTGAGCGCGCCGAGGAACTCGGTGATAAGATACTCGCGATTGCGGACATGGACCACATTCTCGAAGAGAACCGCGTCGGGGACATAGTGGCGTGGGTGAACAATAAGCGCCCCGACGTAGCACGAACCGCCAAGTGGCAGGTGATCGAAACCGTTCTGCGATCACTCAAAGGGGAGTCCCGGCGAGTCGCAGCAGCACAGGCCGAGGAAGAGGATGAAGAGGAGGAAGAAGACCAGGACGAGGGGCAGAACGGCGAGGGTGAAGGCGGCGAGGGGGGCGATGAGGACTCTGGCGATTCGGCCGAGGGTGAAGAAGACCTTGGGGAAGAGGCGGAAGAGGCGGAAGGGGAGGAGGAGGCTCCCGATGAGGACGACGAGGACGGTAGCTCCGATGCCGATGATGGCAAGCCGGGCGTTGACGATGCCACGATGTTCCTCAGTCTGGCGATCGCGAAGTCGATCCTGAAGTCGGATCTGTTCGTGCATTCCTCTGTCGTGCCGCGGTTCCTGGACTGGAGCAGGAATGCCCGGTCGCTTGGCCGGCTTACTAAAGCGTATCGTAGTGTGACAAAAGTAATCAAGAGTCTCCTGCGCAAGGCAGGGAAGGTTGGACCGTTCCTCAAGAAGTACCTTGGCATTGATGCCCTCGTGTGGGTAGTCAACAAGCTGGTAGTGTGGCCACCAACGCGATGGCCAGTCTTAATTTTGTTGACTGTGCTGCATGTTCTCATCGTGGCGCTAGCCGTCTTGTTAGCCTTTTTCACCTTTAGGCCTGTCAAGCTGTGGTTGAAACTCAGACGTTGGCTCGGCTTCGACAAATGAACTGCGAGCAAGCTCCGGAACGACACCGCCCCCAAGGTGGCCGCCCATTGCGCTGGCGGGCAAGGGCGCTGGCCGGGCGAAGACCGGCGGGTGCGTCGACGTGACAGTCGTGTAGCCCCTGGGTCGCGGTAGGGAGGCCCTTGCGGGCAGCCCCCCGCACAGACCCGTACTTGGGGAGTTACCTTATGCGGTTCTTACCTTGGCGAGGACGATTCCGAGCTGTCGGCTGTCATCTGCCCTCAATGTCCGAAAGGAGGCGCTTCCGTGACTCGGGGGACGCCTTACTTATCCGCCCCAACTGCCACTGGAGCGACGCGCCGCCGAGGGCGGAGGCGATGGCACATGTCAGCCTTCCTCGCGCGGAAGCCGATGTTGTGCGACGATCAATCCAAGTGGGATTATGTGGCCGGTCGGGCGGGCAAGGGCCAGTGGCGGTGGCTGTTGGATACACCGCGGGCTTGATTCCCTTTGTGACAGGGGGGCGTTGGGCCACAGGGGACTGAGGTCTTGCCCCCTAACTCTCTGTCTCGTCGCCCTGCGCGCGGAATCCGATCTGGGTTCTCTTCGGCTCGGGCTCCGGGGGCGGGTCGAGGAGGTTCATCAACCGCTGGAGGACTTCGACGATGGCTGTCTCGTGGAGGTCGAGACGGCTCTTGATCTCCTTCTCCAGTTCCGCCAGCTTGAGGGCAAGCTGGCGGGTATCGGAGAGCGCGGAGCGCATCTTCACGAAAGCGCGGACGACGTAGGCGCTCATCCTGACAGCCTGCGGGCTGTTCAGGACGTTTGCCGCCATGATAGCTCCGTGCTCGGTGAAGGCGAAGGGGAGGTACTTGATGTTCTGGCCACGCTTCAAGGTCGCAATCTGCGACCTTGCAAGGATGACCCGTTCGTCCCGCACCACGTGCGGAAGTGGCTCCACGGGTTCCTGCACGGCGACCGGAAGCGGGTTGCCCATTGCCTTCAGTTCTCCTCGCGGACAGTCCGGTGGCCGCCTTACTCATCTCCCACACGGCGCCCTCGACGGTACGCCACCGAGGGCGCAAGCGGTGCGTGGCACACGCCTTCCCGTTCGGAGGCCGATCGGGTGTTCACCAGCACACCCCTCTCGCCGGGCGATATGCTTGCGACAAGTCCACAGATTTACTCCTCATCGTTTCGACGCGCGGCCTCCATGAGGGGCTCATCAAGGGAGACGAGATCAGCGTTGAGGGTCCGGGCCACCCAGAGATAGCTCGCATCGTAGGCGGTGAGGCCGGTGTCGACCGCCAGCTCGATGATCGCAGGGTGTTCCACGTCATGGATTTCGATGGGGAGCGCAGCGGCGCTGGTGAACCGTTGAAGGAGCACTGCCCGCTGGTCGGGGTGCTGGCGGATCTTCTTCCAACAGATGTTGGCGAGTTCGAACCAGATGAGGGGCACAGATACGACGCGGTCGGCGGCGTCGAGTCGCTCTGCTACCTCCTCGGCATCGGGCTCTTCGAAGACGACAGCGGCGAGTGCCGAGGCGTCAACTACGATGTCCGGCATCGCGGTCCTCCCTCACCATGGCCGCTGATTCGGCAGGGGTGCTGATGCCTTGTGCCCTTCCCTCGGCGACGAACGCGG
>VGYW01000347.1 GCA_016872875.1 Planctomycetota bacterium
GCGGGGACTGGGCGGAGAACCGCCGCCTCCTGCGCGAGGCGCTCCAGCTCGTGGAGGCCGCCCTGAGGGCCGCCGAGCGGCCGGCGCCGCCCAAGGGGCCGGGCGCGAAGGGCAAGCGAGGAGGCGAGCTGTGAGGCTCTGGACCTGGAAGTTCGCCCTCTCGCTGGCAGTGGTGGCGGTGTTTCTGCTCGACGCCTTCTGGCGCGGGCCGCACCCGGTGACGGGACACGCCCGGCATGTGGTGCCGTATGCGGACACGGGGATAGCGTCGTTCGCGTTCCTCTTCGGCCTGCTCTACGTCTTCTCGCACGGCTGGCAGTGGGGGAAGGCGTGGGTTCGCGGCGAACGCCCGCCGGAGCCCGTGGAGCCGAAGCGCAAGAGGAGGCGGCGCCGTTGAACACAGGCCAGAGGCCTGTGCCACCGCCATCCCCAGAAGGTGGCGCAGGCGTCCCGCCTGTGGCGCGCGCAAAAATGGGCAGGACGCGGCCCTGTGCGCAGCCGGTGGAAAACGCGTGGGTGCGAGAAAATCGGGCATCAGGCCCCCGGCGCGGGATTCGCAGAACGCTGTTGCACTTGTGGCGATTCCGAGGGGGCGGCCGGCGCGATTTCCGCGGAATCGCATGATTTGGGTGTTGACTTTTTCCAACTCGCCGCTATCATAAGGAGCCGCTTGGCCGCGACGGCGGCACTGTGTATAACCACAACTGCACCTGAGAGCAGTGTTCGCGTAGGCATTGGACCAGCTCGGGAACTCCACTCGTCCTCCAAGGACGCTCGTTTGGCCTGTTGTCCTCATAAGTCCTTCTGGCGCAAGCACCTACGCCAGCAAAGGGCAGGGGATGTTCCTCTTGGAGGACGGGTTGGGGCGTGGGGACCTCCCGCCACCATCCTGGGTAATGCCGCGCCTGAGCACTGTGGATAGGGTGTGGAAAACCCTACGGGGGGAAAGGCGGCACACCATGGCTCCCCAGGAGGCCGTTTGGCCTGCCATCCTTCAGGAAATCCAGCGAAACGTCCGCACGCAGCAGTTCGACACCTGGTTCCGGAACCTCGAGGTCGCCGAGTTCTCGCCCCAGGCGCTCACCCTGCGCGTGCCCAACATGTTCTACCACGAGTGGCTCAAGCGCCACTATGTGGACACCATTCAGCGAGCCGTGCTGAACGTGACCGGAAGCCGTCCGAGCGTGGACTTCGTAGTTTGCCAGATACCGGCGCCCCCCGAGGCCGAGGCGAGCGCCGCCAGCGAGACGCCCCCGCCCATCGTCAGCCCGCAACCTGTTACCTCGCGGCCCGAGCCGCGACGCTACTACCCGGCCGACTGGACAAGCCGGCTCAACAAGCAATACGTCTTCAGCAACTTCGTGGCTGGGGCAACCAACGCGGTGGCTCATGCAGCGGCCCTCGCCATTGCGGAGAACCCCGGCCAAGCATATAACCCCTTCTTCCTCCACGGAGGCGTGGGGCTAGGCAAGACCCATCTCATCCAGGCCATCACCCACCGCTTGCTCGAACACCGGCCTGAGCTCAACCTGCTCTATCTCTCCTGCGAAAACTTCATGAACCACTTCATCGCCTCCGTGCAGAACAACGACCGCGGCCGGTTCCGCGAAATCTACCGCAACAAGGACGTCTTGCTCATTGACGACATCCACTTTCTGTGCAAGGGCGCCCGCGAGGTCACACAAGAGGAGTTCTTCCATACCTTCAACGCACTCTACAACTGCGGGAAGCAGATAGTCCTCTCGAGCGATTGCCCGCCGCAAGAGCTCACGAAGCTCGAAGAACGACTCGTCTCCCGCTTCAAGTGGGGCCTGGTCGCCCGCATTGACCCCCCATCATATGAAATGCGCCTGGCGATCCTCCGAAAGAAGGCCCAACTCCGAGGCCGCGTCCTGCCTGATGACGTCCTGCACTTCATCGCAGAGAGCATTGACACCAGCGTGCGAGACCTCGAGGGCGCCGTCGTCAAAGTCATAGCCTTCTCCTCCCTCACGAATAAGCCGGCCGACATCCAACTGGCTCGCGACGCTCTCCGCGACACAGTTGAGCGGGTCGCTGCAACGATCACGATGGACGACATCATCAGGGCAGTGACCGCCCACTTCCAGGTGAAGCTCTCCGATCTCCAGTCCAAGAGGCGTTCCCACTCCATCGCACTGCCGCGCCAGATCGCCATGTTCCTTGCGAGGACACTGACACGGCATTCTCTTGAGGAGATCGGCGGTTACTTCGGCGGCAGAGACCACACTACCGTCATGCACTCCTGCGATCGCGTGCGCGGGCTGATGGAGGCTGACCCATCCACCAGCGCCTCCATCGAGCACATCACCACCCAAGTCCGCACCAAGAGATAGGAATCCCTGGGGTAACCTGTGGGTCTGTTCGCCATCAGTGGGAGAACGCTGTGCCATCTTGCTGCCACTTACCCCGATCCCTGGAGAATGCTGGAGCCGAGATTTTTGACAACCGCCGCAAACTCCAACCCACGGGCACGCTCAGAACACAGGTTCTCGACCTTTCCTGGCGCCTGCTCCTCCATTGCAAGAGCAGCTTTCCACACCACTTGTGGAGCCGTCCCTGCTAGTTGTCCACTTACCCAGGGTCACAGGTACTATTTGCTTTCTTGAGAGAACATGATAAATTAGAGAAGAAGCAATGACAGGAGCATCTTGCTCCTGGAGCGACCGGAAACCACTTGCTGGAGGTCATGAGCTGATGAAGATCAAGTGCCAGACAGCCTCGCTTCACAACGTCTTCCAATTGGCTGGAAGCGTGGTCCAGCAGAGGCCGACGCGGCCGATCCTTGCGGACGTGTTGATCTGCGCCGAAGGGG
The DNA here is from genome assembly GCA_016872875.1 of Planctomycetota bacterium. The sequence continues at coordinate 2,834 of VGYW01000347.1, forward strand.
GGAGCGTGAGAATCCAGGCGACGGACCTCGAGATCGGCATGTGTCTGGATGTCCCGGCATGCGAGATCATCGAGGAAGGGCGAGCCGCTGTGCCACAGGCGCGTGTGGCCTCGATCCTCCGTGAGACCACCGACGAGACGATTGAGCTCCGCAGCGAGGACGGCCATTGCGTGATCACGGCATCGGATAGCGAGTTCAGGCTTCCTACTGAGGTCGCCGAGGAGTTCCCCGAGCTGCCTGCGTTCGACAATGAGAAGGCGTATGAGTTTGATCGCAAGGACTTCGTCGAGATGGTTACGAAGACGGCTTTCGCCGCCCATAAGGGCAAGCACCGCTATGCGCTCAATGGCGTCCTCGTCGTCATCAAGCCAAGCAAGGTCGAGATGGTGGCCACCGATGGGCGCCGGCTCGCCCACATAGAGAGGAAGACTAAGAACCGAGCGGGCAGTGACGAAGCTGTCATTGTCCCCACCAAGGCGCTCGAAGAGGTCATAAAAGTGTTGGGGGACGACGATGAAAAGGTCAAAGTAAACGTGAATGAGAACCAACTTGTAGCGAAGACTCTTCGGGCGCTGATCTCCACCCGCCTCGTCGAGGGCCACTTCCCGCCATACGAAAGCGTCATCCCGAAGGACCACGACAAGAAGGTGGAACTGAACCGCGAGCGGTTCCACTCCGCTGTTCGGCGAGCCGCGCTACTCACCAGTCAGGAGTCCAGTTCCGTCACCCTCGCCTTCGGAAAGGGTTCCCTCGAGGTGAGGTCTTCGGCACCCGACACCGGCGAGGCGCGCGTGAAGCTGCCGATCGAGTATACAGGAGCCAGCATCGAGATGAGCTTCAATCCTGAGTTCCTCACCGAGTTCCTGCGCGTCCTTGAGGACGAATCCGTGCGGATGGAGTTCCGCGACCCCAGCAGCGCGGGGCTCTTCCGCTCGGGCAAGGACTTCCTCTACGTGGTCATGCCGGTCAGCCGCGAATGAGCAAGAGGTTTGGCCCCCAGCGGATTGGGGAGATACTCGGCGAGTTCCTCGAAGCCACCGGGCTCAACAACAGGCTTCAGCACCTGGAGGTGTATAGCGCCTGGGAGGAGATCGTCGGCCCAGGCATCCTCCCCCACACCCGAATCGCCGGCCTGGCACACCACAAGCTCTATGTGGACGTGGACTCCGCCGCCCACCTTCACGAACTCCAGTCCTTCTACAGGAAGCAGCTCATTGGCGAGCTGAAGGCCAGGGTGCCCGGAGTCCTCATCCGCGACATCGTCTTCCGCCCAGCGCCGCCGACCAGGAGATAGAATGGCAAGCGAGCCCGACAACAGCATCTACGACGCCAGCCAGATCAAGGTCCTTCCAGGCGTCGAGGGGGTCCGGCAGCGCCCCGCCATGTACATCGGCGACACCGCGGCCAGGGGCCTTCACCACCTCGTCGAGGAGGTCGTCGCCAACTCCATTGACGAGGCCATGGCCGGCTTCTGCACCGAGATAGGCGTGCAGATAAACGCCGACGGCAGCGTGACCGTGGCGGACAACGGCCGCGGGATACCCGTGGACATGCACCCCAGCGAGCACAAGCCGGCCGTCGAGGTCATCATGACCATGCTCCACGCCGGCGGCAAGTTCGACCACCACGCCTACAAGGTCTCCGGCGGCCTCCACGGCGTCGGCGTCACCGTCGTCAACGCCCTCAGCGAATGGCTCGCCGTCGAGGTCCGCCGCGCCGGCGAGGTCTACCACCAGCGCTACGAGCGCGGCAAGACCGCCTCCGAGCTCAAGGTCATCGGCAAGAGCAAGGCCACGGGCACATCCGTCACCTTCAAGCCCGACAGGGAGATTTTCCCCGACACCACGTTCAACTTCGACACCATCGCGAACCGCATGCGCGAGCTCGCCTTCCTCAACCGCGGCATCCTCATCACCCTCCGCGACGAGCGCTCCGACAAGGAGCGCGAGTACCGCTACGAGGGCGGCATCGCCGCCTTCGTCCAGCACCTCAACGAGGGCAAAGAGGTCCTCCACAGGGACGTCGTCTTCTTCGAGAAAGAGGAATCCGGCGTCGTCGTGGAGGTCGCCATGCAATATAACGACGGCTACAACGAGATCGTCTTCTCCTTCGTCAACAACATCAACACCATCGAGGGCGGCACCCACCTGGCCGGCTTCCGCTCCGCACTCACCCGCACCATCAACACCTACGCCAAGAACCACAACCTCATCAAGGGCGACAACCCGCCCCAGGGCGAGGACGTCCGCGAGGGCCTCACCGCCGTCATCAACGTCAAAGTCCCTGACCCCCAATTCGAGGGGCAGACCAAGACCAAGCTGGGCAACCGCGAGGTCCAGGGCATCGTCGAGGCCGTCGTCAACGACAGCCTCGGCACCTGCTTCGAGGAGAACCCCAAGACCGCCCGCGCAATCGTCGAGAAGGCCCTCCTGGCCGCCGAGGCACGCGAGAGCGCCCGCAAGGCCCGCGACCTCACCCGCCGCAAGAGCGCACTCTCCTCCGGCTCCCTCCCCACCAAGCTCGCCGACTGCTCCAGCCGCGACGTCGAGTCCACCGAGCTCTTCATCGTCGAAGGCCAGAGCGCGGGGGGCAACGCCAAGCAGTGCCGCGACGCGCTCTTCCAGGCCATCCTCCCACTCCAGGGCAAAATCCTAAACGTCGAAAAGGCACGCATCGCCAAGATGCTCGCTCACGAGGAAATCCAGACCCTCATCCTCGCACTCGGCACCGGCGTGGGCGCCGAGGACTTCGACCTCGCCAAGCGCCGCTACGGCAAGATAATCATCATGACCGACGCCGACGTTGACGGCGCACACATCCGCACACTCCTCCTCACCTTCTTCTACCGCCAGATGCAGGACCTCATCCGCCAGGGCTACGTCTACCTCGCTCAGCCCCCACTCTACCGAGTCCGACGCAAAAGCCGCGAGCAGTACTACCTCACCGACGAGGACTTCCGCTCCGCACTCATCGAGCTCGGCCTCGACGGCACCACCCTCACCGTCCTCGCCGACTGCCGCTCCCTCACCGCCCCCCAGCTCCGCGAGCTCGTCGCCACGCTCCGCGAGATGGACGCCCACGAGCGCACCCTCCGCAAACACAGCATCACCCTTCAGACCCTCCTCGCCCGCCGCGCCGACGATGGCAAGCTCCCCCTCTTCCGCATCCACGCCGCAGGCGAGGTCTCCTTCGCCCACTCCGAAGAGGAGGCTCGAATCATCGCCAGCCGCCTCGCCACCGAGCGTGGCACCGAGGAGGCCGAAGTGGCGGAAAACGGCCAACCCGTCCTCGACGAATCCCTCTCCATCACCGAAATCCACGAGGCCCGCGACATCGAGAAGACCCTCGCCGCCCTCGAACGTAGCGGCTTCTCCGCCGCCGATTACTTCCCCGGCCCCGACCCCGACGCCCCGCCCAAGTACCGCCTCGACTACGAGAGCGAGCGCGTCGAGCTCAAGAGCATCTCCGAGATCGGCCCTGCCATCCGAGCCATCGGCGAGAAAGGCATCCAGATACAGCGCTACAAGGGCCTCGGCGAGATGAACCCCGACCAGCTCGGCGTCACCACCATGAGCCCCGAGTCCCGCACCCTCCTCCGCGTCCGCCTCGAGGACGCCGTCGAGGCCGACAAGCTCTTCAGCCTCCTCATGGGCAGCGCCGTCCAGCCCCGCCGCGAGTTCATCGAGCACCACGCCCTCGAAGCCACGAATCTGGATATCTGACGGCCGCCGAACGCCACGGACTGGTTGTCTTCCCGGTTTGAAGGCAGAGCCACGCGGCGGTATAATCTACTTCAGCGCAGACAGGAGGGAACCGAACAAGGATAGCCACATGGCATCCACGACGCTCAAGTTCGACACCGAAGTCACGCAGAGCGGGCGGGTGGAGCTCCCCGTCCCTTTGCCCTCAGGCGCGCGTGTCACCGTGTTCGTCGTCCCCCAATCCGCCGAGTTGCCGGACGACTTGCTCTCGGCCGCGCAAAGCAGCTTGGACTTCTGGGACAACCCCCTCGATGACGAAGACTGGAACGAGGCCTAGGCAGGGCGACATCGTTCTTATCCCCATCCCCTTCACTGACCTGGCCTCTCACAAGCGCCGCCCCCTTATCGTCATCTCCAACGACGGATACAACCGTGCCGTCGAGGACATCGTCGTCGTGGCCATGACGTCTAGCCCCGCATTCGGGCCTTACGCTGCTGCCGAGGAGGAAGAATGACGGGCAAACGTGTGATGGTGGTGGGGGGAACGGGCAAGATCGGGAAGCACCTGGTGCCGAAGCTCGCGGCGCTGGGCAATGAGGTGCATGCCATCGCCCGGTTCGGCAAGCCAGGGCAGCGCGAACGCCTCGAAGCACTCGGCGTGCGGTGCTTCGCCACGGACGTTACCTGTCCCGCCGCCTTCCACGGCATCCCGAACGACTACGACGTGGTCTTCCACGAGGCCGCGCTCAAGTTCGGCTCGGAGGACGACCTCGAGGCGACGGCGGAGATAAACGTGCGGGCGGTCGGCCGGGCGATGGAGCACTTCGCGCCCACCCGCGCCTTCCTCTTCGCCTCGTCGGGCAACGTCTATGCCGACTCCGCCGAGGGCGCAACCGAGGCCGTCCTGCCCCGCCCCCCCAGCTTCTACGCGATGAGCCGCCTTGGCGGGGAGTGGATGGTGGACTACTTCTCCCGCCGCAACGCCACCCCAGCCGTCCTCCAGCGCATCTTCTACGGCTACCACGAGGAGTTCGGCGTGCCCACCGACATCGCCCGCTCGGTCCGCGACGGACTCCCCGTTGACCTCACCACCGAGCGGGTCAACTGCATCTGGCTCGACGACCTGATGGACGCGATGATCGAGAGTTGGCGTGTGGCGAGCGTGCCGCCGAAGGTGCTCAACCTCACCAGCCCCGAGCGTTACTCCGTGCGCGCCATCGCCGAGCGATTGGGCGAGCTGATGGGCATCAAGCCCCGCTTCACCGGTACGCCCAAAGGCACTTCGCTCCTCGGCGACGCCTCCGAAATGGTCCGCCTCCTCGGCCCGCCCAAGACCTCCCTCGACGACGGCCTCCGCCGCATCGCCGCCAGCGTCCTCGCCCGCGAGCACCCCCTCGACCACCCCACCCAATGGGAGAAGCGCGACGCCTTCGGAAAGTGACCGCTTCGGAGCAACTTGCGCCCCGTCGCCCCCGGGGGGCGCAAGTTGCTCCAGCGGCCCCTGTTCCGTGGGCCTTCTGCGCATCACATGGAGGGCGAGCCCGGGGAGATGGCCAAGATGGCCAACAAGATGGCCAAACGCGCGCCATAGGTGTTGGCCATCTTGAAACGAAGGCGGATACGCTCCGCTGAAGGCCATAAAGCTAGTGGCCGCAACCACATGTGGCGTCGCTCGCGCCCTCATGCCAGCTCCCCAACCCGTCCAAGATGATCAACCTGGGCCTCGCTTGAGGCCGATGAGCCCAAACGCTCACCGGCATCCGGGCGCCAAGCCCGTCCAACACGAGTATGGCCCCTAATCCTGGTGATTCTGCCCGGAGCCCCTATGGGGCGTCCTATATCAGCCCAGGGCAACGCCCTGGGAATTGGCGTCAACCCCGCGTGTAGCCCTGAAAGGGCGTACTGGGCGCATCAGCCCTAGTACGCCCTTTCAGGGCTAGGTGGATGGTGTGCGCCGTTCCCCAGGGCGTTGCCCTGATCTTTGCCCACATCTTCTGGGGGCTGGGGTTTAGCCCCCGAATGGGGGCGTTTGAGCCGTAGCCCAGGGCGACCGAAGGGAGCCCTGGGAAAAGGCCCAGCCAGCGTAGAGCCCCCGAAGCGGGGCGATTCAATGGGCGTGAAACGCCCCCTTCGGGGGCTTGGATGGGGGGCACGCGCGATCCCAGGGCGACCGAAGGGAGCCCTGGGAAAAGGCCCAGCCAGCGTAGAGCCCCCGAAGCGGGGCGATTCAATGGGCGTGAAACGCCCCCTTCGGGGGCTTGGATGGGGGGGACGCGCG
>VGYW01000348.1 GCA_016872875.1 Planctomycetota bacterium
GGGCAACACCACGTAGTCTCCGCTTGGACCATTGAGGATTGGAGTTTGGGGCTTGTTTGGCGCTTGGTGCTTGTGGTTTGGTGGTTCCCGCATTTCTCACCAGCCGCTGGTGAGAAATGCGGGCTAGTCGCGGTCGCGGTCGCGGTGGCGGTGCCGGTGCGCGTCGAAGAAGATGGTGGTGGGCGGGAGGAACTGGCGCCAGAAGAAGGGGTCCATCGAGCCGGACGGCCCGCCGAAGACGGCCGCGGGGCCGGCTGGATACCCCAGGGGGCCTGGTGGCCCGGCGATGTTCTCGACCGAGCGGTAGGACTTCACCTCCACGTATTGGGCGTCGAAGGCCTGCCCCGCCGTGGCCGCGAGGCGCACCTCGAGCACGCCCTCGACGACGTGTGACTCGGCGGGAAGGGTGAACGACGTGGTGACTTTGTTGCCCGGCAGGAAGTAGGTGTTGCCCAGGAAGTCGGGCTTGCCGCCCTCCAGCTTCCTCTCCTTGGCCAACTCGGCGGCCTTGGCCTCCATGTCGCGGTTGCGGACCAGGAGGAGCCCGGCAATCTCCCTGTCCTTCGCGGCGGCGTCGGCGCGGTAGCCGACCTCGACGATGAACGACTTGGCGGCGAGCGGGACCTCGAATCTGTACACTGCTGTTGCGACGGCCTGCCCTGGGCCGCCCTTGTCGCCCGCCGCGCCCGGCGGCCCGGCCAGCCGCAGCCCGCGCTCGAAGAGCTGGCTCTTGGCCACCGTGGCCTCGCCGTGGGAGAACGACTTGTCGGCCTGCGCGGCGTAGCGGTAGTCGGTCGACAGGAGCACCGGCGCCGCCGAGGCATCGCGCGACGCGCACGCGACTGCCACGATGAGGAAGCCCAGCGTAACAGTGGTCTTCGCGAACATGGCTATACTCCTCACCCGTCTCCTCTCTTTCTATTATACCAGACGTCCCTCACGCGCGCCGGTTACGCTCCGATCGCCAGGGCGGCTTGACAATCCGGGCCGTAGCCGGTATTTTCGGCGGCGGGGGGGCCGACACGCCAGGAGGTGGCCTCGATGCCAAAGGCGATCTACGCGGGCAGCTTCGACCCGCCCACGAACGGGCACCTGTGGATGATCCGCACGGCGGCCGAGCTCTTCCGCGAGGTCGAGGTCGCCATCGGGGTGAATCCCGACAAGCGCTACGCCTACCCGCTGGCCGACCGCCTGGCGCTCTTGCGCGCCTGCACGAACGGCCTCAGAAACGTCGCCGTGACCTCCTTCGAGAACCAGTTCCTGGTCAACTACGCGCGCTCGGTGGGCGCGCGCTACATCCTGCGCGGCATCCGCAACGAGCGCGACTACTCGTTCGAGCGCGAGATGCGCTACGTGAACAGCGACCTCGCGCCCGAGATAAGCACGGTGTTCCTCATGCCGCCGCGCGAGTTCGCGGAGGTCAGCTCCAGCTTCGTCCGCGGCCTCATAGGGCCGGTCGGATGGCAAGAAGTGGTCAAGCGGTTTGTCCCGGAGCCTGTGTACGGGTTCTTCCTCAGACGGCACGCGCAGAAGTGAAGACAAAGGCAAAAGGGAGAAGGCAAAGGGCAAGAGGCAAAAGTAGTGAAAGGGAAAGAGACCTGTGGAAGTGATTCCCGCGAATCGGCTTCAGAAGCTGCGTCCCTACCCGTTTGCGGCGCTGCGGCGGAAGATCGCCGAGGCCCGCAAGGCGGGCAAGGAGGTGCTCAACCTGGGGATAGGCGACCCAGATAAGCCGACGCCCGACCCCGTGGTGAGGGAGCTGTGCCGCGCGGTGCGCGACAAGGCCGACCCCAACCGCCACCGCTACGGCTGCGACGTGCCGACCACCGAGTTCCCGAGAGCCGTCAGGGACTTCTATCGCCGCCGATTCGGCGTCGCCCTCGCCGACGACCAGATCGTTCAGACAAGCGGGAGCAAGGACGCCATCGTGCAGTTCGCGATGGGCGTGCTGAACCCTGGCGATCTGGCAATCGCCCCCGAGCCGGGCTATCCGACCTACAACATCGGCCACACCTTCGCGAGCGCCGTCACCCACTACGTGCCGCTTCTGCGCGAGAACGGCTTCCTGCCCGACCTCGAGGCCATACCGTCCGAGGTGCGGCGCCTCGGCAAGCTCCTCTGGCTCAACTACCCGAACAACCCGACGACCGCGGTGTGCGACCTGGCCTTCTACAGCCGCGCCGTCGAGTTCGCGCGGGCCAACGGCATCCTCCTCGCAAGCGATCTGTCGTACAGCGAGAACACCTACGACGGCTACGTTGCGCCCAGCGTCCTCCAGGTGGAGGGTGCGGCGGAGGTCGCGGTGGAGTTCTTCTCCCTCTCGAAGGCATTCTGCATGACGGGTTGGCGGATCGGCATGGCGGTGGGCCACGCCGGCGCGCTCAAGGCCCTGGGCCTCGTGAAGGACAACAGCGACAACGGCACGCTCCGCGCCATCCAGTTCGCGGGGGCCAAGGCCCTCGACCTCGCGGAGGCCCTCGTGCCGAAGATCAACGCCGTCTATCGCCGACGCCGCGACATGGTGGTGAGCACCCTGAACAAGCTCGGCTGGCAGCTCGAGCGGCCGAAGGGCACCATCTACGTCTGGGCCGCGGTCCCCGAGCGGTTCGGGGGCGACAGTGCGGCCTTCGCCGCCGAGCTCTTCGACAAGACCGGCGTCGTCGTCACCCCAGGCGCCGTCTGCGGCCAGCACGGCGAGGGCTACTTCCGCATCTCGCTGACCTATCCCGACGAGGTGCTGCGGCGCGCGATGGAGCGGCTGGCCGAGCGATTGTAGCTTCCTCTCGTTCCCACGCTCCGCGTGGGAACGGCGTGTTCGGACGCTCTGCGTCCCTCTTCCCGACGCGGAGCGTCGCAGCCGTTCGTTCCCACGCGGAGCGTGGGAACGAGGATGGTGGGTGAGCTTCCTCTCGTTCCCACGCTCCGCGTGGGAACGGCGTGTTCGGACGCTCTGCGTCCCTCTTCCCGACGCGGAGCGTCGCAGCCGTTCGTTCCCACGCGGAGCGTGGGAACGAGGATGGTGGGTGAGCTTCCTCTCGTTCCCACGCTCTGCGTGGGAATGGGGTGCTGGACGCTCTGCGTCCCTCTTCCCGACGCGGAGCGTCGCAGCCGTTCGTTCCCACGCGGAGCGTGGGAACGAGGAAGTAGCTGAGATTGGCAGGGGCCGGTGCCCATGGACCTTCGCGTTTGGCTCATCCCCCTCGGCTTCGTGGTGGGGGCCATCGGCACCCTCATCGGGGCGGGGGGCGGATTCGTCCTCGTCCCGCTCCTGCTCCTGCTCTATCCGAGTCACTCCCCCGAGCTGATCACGAGCATCTCGCTCGCGGTGGTGTTCTTCAACGCGTTCTCGGGCACGACGGCCTACGCGCGGATGAAGCGGATTGACTACACGTCGGGGGGGCTGTTCGCCGTGGCGACGGTGCCTGGCGCGGTCCTCGGCGCGCTGACGACCGCGTTCATCCCGCGGCGGCTCTTCGACGCCATCTTCGGCGCCCTGCTCCTCGCGCTCGGCGCCTTCCTGCTCGCGCGGCGCGAACGCGAACGCCAGGAGAAGCTGCCGGTCCAGCCCCCAGGCCACATGGTGCGCAAGATGGTTGACGCCAACGGGAGCACGTTCGCCTTCGCGTTCAACCCCACCCTGGGCATCGCGCTCAGCCTGGGCGTGGGGTATCTCTCGTCGGTGTTGGGGGTGGGCGGCGGGATCATCCACGTGCCGGCCCTCATCCGCCTGCTGCACTTCCCCGCGCACGTGGCGACGGCGACCTCGCACTTCATCCTGACCTTCACGGCCCTCGGCGGCACCATCGTCCACATCGCCGCGGGGTCCTTCACGGAGGGCGGCACGGCCACGCTGTGCCTGGCGATAGGCGCCCTGCTAGGCGCGCAGGCGGGCGCCTGGGTCTCCGCGCGCGTCCGCGGAGTCTGGATCGTCAGGGGCCTGGCGCTCGGCCTAGCCTCGATTGGCTTCCGAATACTCGTCCCCGTCATCTGGAGGTGAGAGAGAGCATGGACCTGAAGAGGCTTGCGGAGCGTAACCTGGCCGAGCGCCTCGGCGCCAACCCCTATCCCGGCCGCGGCCTGGTCCTGGGCCTCGACGACCAGGCGCGCTACCTCATCCAGGTCTACTGGATCATGGGCCGCAGCGAAAACAGCCGGAACCGCGTGTTCGCGACCGACGGGAAGCGGGTGTGGACCGAGCCGGCCGACCCCGCGAAGGTGAAGGACCCCAGCCTGATCATCTACAACGCCATGCGCGAGGTGCCCGGCGGCGCATTCGTGGTGTCCAACGGCGACCAGACGGACACGATCTGCGACGCATTGTCGGCGGGCGGCACGCTCGAGGATGCCCTGGCGAAGCGCGAGTACGAGCCGGACGCGCCGAACTTCACGCCCCGCATCAGTGGGGTCTACGACCTGCGCTGCATCCCCTTCGCCGCCACCATCAGCCTGCTGCGCCGCGGCGCCTTCGGCGACGCCACCGACCGCTTCCTCTGGCGCTACGAGGAGATGGAGCCCGGCTACGGCTACTGCATCACCACCTACATGGGCGACGGCGACCCGCTCCCCCCCTTCGAGGGCGAGCCCTTCATCGTCCCCCTCGTTGGCGACATGGGCGCCATCGCCTGCGAGTTCTGGTCCACCCTCAACGACGCCAACAAGGTCGCCCTCTGCGTCAAGGCCATTGACCCCGAATCCCTCGCCACCAACGTGGTCATCCTCAACAAGCACCAGAAGAAGTAGCAAGGGCAGGCGGGCGAGAAGTGACGTGTCACCGCTTTGGTTCCCAGCGGAGCGGTCGAACAAGAGAAGGGCCTGTGCCACTGTGCCCGGCCCCGGAGAGCCGCTGCCGGCTGAGATGTTGCCGGATCTCGTCCTGCGTCTGAATCGCAGCGCCCCGGAGTGGCGGGCTGCCGCGGGCCTCACTTGGCGGCGGCCTTGTAGGTGATGATCGCCACGCCGGGCCTGTCGGGGATGGTGACGAGGAGGCCGGGGTCGAGAAGTTCGCGGCCGGGGAGCTTGGCGGGCTTGCCCTCGTCGAGGTTGGTCAGGACGTACTCGGCGGCAGGGTCGAGGCCGCGGAGGCGGAACTCGGCGGTGAGATAGGGGCTGTCGGGCCGGCGAAATGCTTGCACGACGCCCTCGCCCGGCTCGGGGCCGTCGAATTGCCAGGCCATCCAGACGGAGTTGTCGAGGCTGTAGGGCGTGAGGGGATAGAAGTCGCCGTAGTAGTGCTTGCTGATGGCCCGCCACTGGCCGAAGAGCTTGCGGAGCTTGTCGTAGTCAATGTCCTTGACGCGGAGGTCAACGCCGCAGCCGAGGCTGGGGGCGGCGTTGCTCCAGAAGGCGTAGGGCTGGACGGGGGTCTTGCCGCCGCCGTAGTAGGGCGCGTTGTCGCAGGCCACGGTGCCCGTGCCGTGATAGGGGAGCCAGAAGGAGAGGCCGTAGGTCATCCCCTGGTGGCCCGTGGCCTCGAAGGCGTAGTCGCTCCGCCACAGGGGGACGGCGCGGCGCATCGTCTCCAGGTCATTCCGCCGCCCGCCGCTGGCGCAGGAGTCAATGAGCATGTTGGGGTGGCGGCGGCGGAGTTCGTCCCAGTAGGCGAGGTAGCCGGTGACGTGCTTGATCTCGGTGATGCCCTGGCGGTCGGGCGCGTCGTTGGCCCGCCAGTAGCCGAGGGGGTCGAAATTGAAGTCCTGGCGATACAGGTCAATCCCCTGCTCGGTGAGGAGCTTGTCCACGTGCTCGGTGAGCCATTTCCGCGCCTCGTCGTTGCCGAGGTTGAGGAGGCGGTTGCCGCCCGGCTTGCCGAGGAGCCACTCGGGGTGCTTCTCGGCCAGCCAGGTGCCGTCGGCCACCCGCTCGGGCTCGAACCAGACCAGGATGCCCATGCCCTTGGCGTGGGCGTGGTCGCTGATGGGCTTGAAGCCCTTGGGGAAGCGCTTCGGGTCCACCTCCCACGTGCCCACCTGGGGCCAACCCTTCTGCTGGATGTACCACCCCGCGTCCATCCACCAGTAGTCGAGCTTCAGCCCCTCTTCGAGGAAGCGGTTGATGAACATGATCTGGTTTTCGGTGTTGGCGTCAATCATCTCGTTGTAGGCGCGCGAGCTGGCCGCGACGAATTGCGGCGGGGGCAGCTTGCCGCCGGGCTTGGGCATCGAGTGGGCCATCATCCAGCGCCGCCAGAGGTTCTGCGCGCGGACCCAATCCCCGCCCTTCCAGAACTGAAGGACCATGAGCGGCGAGCGCACCTCCTCGTCGGGCAGGAGCTTGAAGTGCGTCAGCTCCTGCCCCGCTCGGATGCGGAGGCCCGTGCCGCCGTTGCGGGCGAATGTGGCGGCCCACTGCCCCGGCCAGCCGACGACCACGATCAGCCCCTCCCTGGTCTCTGTGGGCGGGCCCTCCGTGCCCCGCGTTCCCCATTCGATATTGAAGTAGGACCAGTCGGTGTTGGTCGGCCGCCCGCCGGCCGCGGCGATGCGCTTCGTGGCGTTCGGCTTCAGCTCGGTCAGGAGCGGCCCATAGTCGCCCTTGCTGCACGGCGAGCCGACGGCGTGGTGGAGGAGGAACTCCTGCTTTCCGCTGCGGACGATTGAGGCGTCGAGGGCCTGGATGTCGGCCAGGATGAGCGTGTCGGCCTTGCCTGTGTTCTTGAAGTACAGCGTCCACTCTACCGTGGGGAAATCGTGGTATTCGGCTGCGATGCAGGTCACGACGAGGCCCGTCTTAGGGTCGGTGTAGGTCACGATCAGGCGGTCGGCGGGACCGCCGCCACTCTTGACCCTCGCCCCCCTCCGCTCCCAGGTGGGAAGCAGCGCGGTGGAGGGCTGGCCGCCATAGGTGAAGGAGAAGGGCGTCCCGGCGGCAAACAGCCCTGCCTCCTCGATGAAGGGCAGATCACCCAGCCACACCTCCTTGCCGTCGGCGAGCACAACCTTCGCGTCCGCCCAGTCGCTCTGGTCGCACGCGATGCCGTCGCCCGCGTTGCCGACCTCCAGCGTGAACTCCGTCGCGCCGCCGAGGTCCACGGCGACCGGCACGGGCGGCATCCCCTCGCGGAGGACGCCCGACTTGAATGCCTCCTTGCCGCCGACGCTGACGGAGAAGACCACGCTGCCCCGCCCGCCGCTCGTCTGCTCGTTGGAGTCCACGCCCACGACGGCGGAGAACGCCTTCCCCGGCCCTGGCAGGCGGACGACCACCTTGCTGACGGCGTGGCAGAACAGGCCGCGGGTGAACTCCTTCCCCGCGAGCTTCAACGGCTTGCCGTGGCGGTTGTTCTTCACCACGGGGTCGTTGTTGGCGAGCACCAGCAGCCCTGGCTCAGCCAGCTTCACCGTCTCGGCGACCTCGAACCGCGCCGTCACCCATTGCCGCGCCCTGGCCGTCTCCTCCCTCGTCGGCGTGGTGCCCAACGTCTCATGCGTAGCCGCCATGGCGAACGCCCCCAAAACGAGAACGAGGAATGCCCGCTGACCGCCAAGTCGCGCCATCTTTCCCTGCTCCCTAACGAAGGCGTAGGGATTGTCCAGCAACATGTGTCCAACGATCATGGCCGAACGCCCCTGCTCTGTCAAGGCCAGGGACTGGAGAGTATGGCCCCCAATCCTGGCTCGGTTGTTCGGAGCCCCTGCGGGGCGTACTATATCAGCCCAGGGCAACGCCCTGGGAACTGGCCCGGAGCAAGGTGCAGCCCAGAATGGGCGTACTAGGCGGAGCTCGATAGTACGCCCATTCAGGGCTGAGAACCCGTCCGCGCAGTTTCCCAGGGCGTTGCCCTGGGCTGATATAGCACGCTCCTTCGGAGCTAAGAGGCCCGCCTACGGGCGCCAGGATAGGGGGCCATACTCGGGACCGGAGAGGCCGTTGACATTCGCGCGGGTGTGGGTACACTTGGATTGGGGCGTGGAGTGACCGCGATGCTATACGTGACGAGTGCCGGGTATCTGCGGTGCTACAAAATGCGTATCACCTTCAGCAACGGCGAGGCCGGCGTTGTGGACCTGGAGGCCGCGCTTTGGGGGCCGGTGTTCGAGCCTCTCAAGGACCTGCGCGCCTTCAAGCGCTTCAAGGTCTCGGACGTGCTCCACACGATTTCGTGGGACAACGGCGCCGACTTCGCGCCGGAGTTCCTGTACGACAAGCTTCGGGAACAGGCGCACACACCTGAGGCGGCAGTTGCGTCATGACGCCCTCCCCCCGATCGAGAACGCGGCCATGCCGGCCGCGATGGCGAGCATGGCGACGTACTGGAGCGGCGTGAGCGGCACGCGGAAGAGGATGGCAATGGAGCCTTGGGCGCACAAGAACGCCCCGCCCGTGCCCAGGCCGAGCGCAAGGTTCGGGTTCATCGCCTTGTAGAGCATCATCAGGAACACGATACTCGACGCCCCGAAGACGTTGCCCAGGATGAACCCGAGCGCTCCCTTGCCTGGCGTGCGGCTGCCGTAGGCGAAGAAGAGCTGGGCCACCGCCTGCATCGCCCAGAAGATGCCGAGCCAAAGGTAGTGCATGAGTATCTATCGGCCCCCATCACGAGGAATGGCGAACCTCCATTGCGGTCATTCCGAGCGGAGCCTTGCGAAGTCGAGGAGTCTCTCCCGTCCTGAAGTCCAAGAGAGATAGTATGTAGGCCGTGGCCACCTCTGGTAAGATGAACAAGAGTTGTTGTTGTTGTTTTCGTTCACCCGGAAGAAGGAGACCACGGCCATGAAGAAGAAGGTAGCAGATTCCCGCACGAGGGG
>VGYW01000349.1 GCA_016872875.1 Planctomycetota bacterium
TACTGGTCTCCGCGCCTCGGCTTTGCGGCCAATCCCAACATGACCACGCTCGTCTACGCCCAGCTCGCCTTCATCTCCTTCCTCTTCCCCAAGCACCCGATGGCGGAGGCGTGGCGCAAGGCAGGCGTCGGCGAGATGTTCCACGAGGTCGAGACCTGGTCCGGCCCCAACGGCGGCTGGCTCGAGGCGCCCCACTACGCGACCGTCGCTCTCGACTTCATCGTGGCCATCGGCTACGCGCGGAAGAATCTTCGGCTCGGCGACGACCTGCTCTACCACGAGCGCCTCAAGAAGGCGGTCGAGTGGCTCGCCAAGATCGCCACCCCGCCCGACCCCCGCTTCAAGGGCCTCCGCCACTCGCCCCCAATAGGCAACACCTGGCTCTACGAGACCACCTGCCTGCCCGGCTACATGGCCGGCGTCTGGCGCCAGCGCGACCCTGACTACGCGAACGCGATGCGCTGGATGTGGGAGCAGCAGGGCTGTCCCACCTGGCCCGGCATCGGCGGCGCCTATCCCGCCACCGACGGCATCCGCGAGGTGCTCTTCGACACCACGCCCTCCAACGCCCCGCCCAAGTGGGGCAGCGAGCACTTCCCTGGCTCAGGCGTCGTCCTCCGCGCTCACTTCCCAAGCGACCGCGAGACCTACTTCCACCTCATCCAGGGCCACCTCCACGACCACTACGACGACGACAAGGGGAGCTTCGAACTTTGGGGCAAAGGCCGCCCCCTCTGCTGCGACTTCGGCTACCACGGCTTCGACCCCGCCGAACACCACAACCGCGTTGACATCAACGGCGAGAGCCGCATCGCCGCCTTCGAGACCACCCCCGCCGCCGACTTCATCCACAACCGCCAGGGCGCCTGGAACCGCTACGTGCTCCTCGTCAAGGACGCCGACCCCCTCGGCCCCAACTACTTCCTCATCCGCGACGACGTGGCCGAGGACGCACCCAAGGCCGGCAACTGGCGCCTGTGGGTGAGCACGGACGAGGAGATGAAGAGGTCTCACGCACAGGGCACAGAGGCAGCAGAGAAGAAGGGAATCAGGGTGGCGGCCACCGGAAGACACGATGTCGATCTTGACATCTGGCTCCCCCCATCTGCCGTGGCGTTGTTGCCTATGGAGAAGGGGGTTGTCAAGACAACACCGTTGAGCATCAAGACCCACAGCGCGGGCCCGCCGAGCACGGACCAGCGGGGGCTGCACCTCGTGCTGGCTCCGGGCACGAGCCTGCCATTCATCCTCTACCCGCGGCTGAGGGACGAGAAGCCCCCGACCATCTCCATCCAGGGCCAGCCCGAGGCCATCGAAGTCGCCACGCCCTCGGGCAGCGACTACCTCTTCCTCAGCCCCGAGCCACGCGAGCTTCGGGTCGCCAACATCCGCTTCAAGGGCACGGTGGGCGTCGTCCAGGTGAGGCCCAAGCAGGTCATCCTCACCCTCTGCCAGCCGGGCGAGTTGAGCTACGGCGAGGCCGAGCTCAAGTCGGACCAACCCACCGCCAAGGCATTTGCGCGGTGAGGGCATACCCGGGCGCGCTCGCGCCGCGCTGGTCGTCCCTTTGCACCAGCCGCCAGATTGGGATAGAATAATCTCGGAAACGGGGTTGGTTGGAGCCAGTGCCCATGGCACGCGCTGCGGCAACACGATCTTCCAATGGAGGCCTCTGGCACGACAGGGGGAGCATGCGGCGCCGAGTCAATTTCTACGGAGCACCGCACGCCCTCATTCTCACGCTCCTCCTCGCGGGCCTCCTGCTGTACTTCCGTTCCCCTGGTGACCCGTGGTCGCTTGTCTGCTGTCTTGTGGCTGCGATAGTCGTCAGCCTCTACGGGCTTATATCGGTGTTCCGGGAGGCCCTGCGAGGCGTTCGGGATGCGCCGGAGCGCGCGGCAACCACGGCCACCGCGTTGCCGAGCTTGCCGAACGTGCCGGGCATCTCCGTTGCTGAGTACCTCGCCCTCTCACAGGAGGAGAAAGACCGGGTCCAGTTGGAGGCATACGAGGCCAACCGCCCCTGGATTGAGCGGAAGCTCAATGAACTGGGGGCGGAGTGGCTGCTCGTCGCGAATGGAGAGGTTGTGAAGGCCTCACCCACGCTCGACGACTACCCGTTTGAGACCCCGATGGACGAGCTGGCGCGGCAGTACGGAGGGGTGCCCGTCATCTTCGTCCGCTCCCCGCTCATCGAGGAGTCGGCCCGGACCGTCTTGCCGAAGGGGGATTCCTACCCGACGCTGCCCATCGAGGTCGCGGACCGGGAGGTTGTGGCCGACTTCGACACGGGGTCTCCCTGTACAATGCTCGATCACGAGTGGTTAGAAGCGCGGAGCGTGTTGGGGCGTGGCGTTGGTGTTGCGCACGAGGGCAAGCATCTGGGGACGACGTATTCGTATCGCCTCTTGCCTGTACCACTCACGCTGCGCGGGGAGGATGGGCGCGCCGCCACATTGGCCGTTCGGGTCCGGGCAGTGTTCGACTGGCGGAACAGCCCGCTGTGCTCGCCGAGCATCAACCCCAACCGCGCAGCCTTGGCCGGGAGGGACCTGCTGCGCGGATTCGGCGCGACCGTTGAGCTGGATGGCCGCGCTTGTGTTACACGCGTGCGCCTACAGTAAGCTGCGCCGGGCGCCCGCCCCAGCAATTGCCCCTGTCGCGCCCCCAGTCAAGCGCTATCCGAGCACGCACATGAAGAGCAGGTGGGCGATCTTCGGGAGCGCGTTCGTCATCGGACTGTCGGGCGCGATGATGCCGGGGCCGCTGCTGACGGCCTGCATCGGCTATACGATGGAGCGGGGGTTCCTGGCGGGCGGGCCGCTCCTGGTGCTGGGCCATGCGCTTCTGGAACTCGCGCTCGTGGTGCTGGTGCTGGCCGGCCTGGGACCGCTGCTGGCCAGGCCGCGGGTGGGCGCGGCCATCGGCCTGGTTGGCGGAGCCGTGCTGGTCTGGATGGGTTACGGCATGATCGCGTCGGCGGCTAGTCACAGGCTCACCATGCCCCCCGCTCTTCAATCGTCCTCGTCCTCGTCGTCGTCCTCGTCCTCGAACCCTCTGGCACCGGGCAGGCCACAGAGAGTCGAGGACGACGACGAGGACGAGGACGAGCACGATAAGACCCGGCTTAGGCGGGGATGGCTCTCGAATCCAGTGCTGGCTGGCATCCTGATCTCGCTTGCGAACCCCTACTGGTCGCTCTGGTGGGCGACGATTGGGCTGAAGTACATTGCGCTTTCGCGCGAGAGCGGGCGGGCCGGAGTGGGCGCCTTCTACTGCGGCCACCAGCTCTCGGACGTTGGCTGGTACTTCTTCGTGGCCGCGGCGGTGGCGCTGGGGCGGCGGGCCGTGCCCGACGCGGCCTACCGCTGGATCATCGGCGTCTGCGGCGGCGTCCTCCTGGCCTTCGCCGCCTACTTCATCATCGGAGCCATCCGCACCCTTGTCAAGGAGAACCGCAATGCGCCTGGTCACGTTCCGCAAGGGGGATAGGAACCACGTCGGGGCCGTCGTGGGGGAGAGCGTGGCCGACATCGTGGCGGCCAGCCGCGCGAGCGGCGGGCCGGCGCTGCCACCCGACATGATCGCGCTCCTGGAGATGGGCGGCAAGGGCCTGCGGGCCGCCAAGGCGGCCGCGCGCTTCGCTCAGAAGAACCCCAAGCGCGGCCTACTTGTGCCGCTGGGCCTGGTGCGGCTCGAAGCACCCATCCCCTGCCCACGAAAGCTCCTCCTCCTCGCGGGCAACTACACCTCGCACCTCCAGGAGGAGGGGCGGCGAGCACGGGCCAAGCGCGAGCAGACGCCTCGCGTCTTCATGAAGCCCCCCTCCACCACCGTGACCCGCCCAGGCGCCCCCATCCCCATCACCCGCCACTCGCATTGGGTGGACTGGGAGGTGGAGCTGGGCATCGTCATCGGTCGCAAGGCGGAGGACATCACGGCCAGAGAAGCGCCCCGCTACATCGTCGGCTACACCATCGTCAACGACGTCTCGGAGCGCGACTTCTGCGTCCAGGAGCGCGAGAAGACTGAGGACTGGGACAAGTTCTTCGACTGGCTGAACGGCAAGTGGTGTGACGGCTTTGCCCCGATGGGGCCGTGCATCACGACCGCCGACGAGATTGGCGACCCGATGAACCTGGCCATTCGCCTCAGCGTCAACGGCGAGGTGATGCAGGACGCCAACACGGGCGGCATGATCTACAACTGCGCTGAGATCGTCGCCTTCATCTCCCGCTGGGTCACGCTGGAGCCTGGCGACGTCATCGCCACGGGAACGCCGGCCGGCATCGGCAAGGTGCGCGGGATCAAGCTGGAGGCAGGCGACCTGGTGAGGTGCGAGATTGAGAGGATTGGGGTGCTGGAGAATAGGGTCGCCAGGGCGTGACCCGTGACGCGTGACAAGAGAGGGAAGCCAATCCTCGTTGCGAAACTCCCGCTTCGCAACACCGGCCCGCCAGCCCCCGTTGGCTCAGCATCGCCGGCACGCCCGGCGCAAGGCCCTGCCGGGCCGTAAGGGTGGTGACGATGTTGACGTGCCCACAGAGGCGGACACGGGACCGACACCTGGGCCACATGCTATTGCCAGATAAAGGCTTATGGGCGTGCCTCAGGCGATGAAGGCCCGGCCGTCAAGATCGTCAACTCCTGCTGCGCGCAGTGGTGATGTTCTTGACGATCTTGACGACTCGGGGGCCACGCGTCACGCGGGCTGGCCATCGCGCTGGTCAAGCGCAGCCAGTGCCGTCCGGCCCCTCACTTGGCCAGCCACTCGATCATCTTGTAGTTCAGCCAGACGTAGGTGGGCACCCAGGCGGCGAGGAAGACGCCAGGGAGGCCGAAGGCCATGAAGTAGGTGGCGCCGGATTCGGGCCGGGCGTCGGGGGCGGCGCGGCCGCGGCGGGCCTTGTGCCAGCCGACCAGGCCGCCTATGAACGCCCCCACCGGGCCGATGGTGAGGAACCCCACGAGCATCACCGCGAGCATGGCGATGAAGGGGTTGAAGGGGAGCGCCAGCACCGCGCCGAGCATCAGCCCGATCCCCTGCGCCTGCGGGTGGTCCACCATGAGGAAGCCGGCGACGCTGTCGAGGGCCTTGAGCACGTAGCCCACGGCGGCCCCGATGGCCAGGCCCTGAAGGGCGTAGTGGCGGATCGGGCGGTAGAGGACGTCCAGGCCGGGCAGCTTGCGCGCGAGCTTGTCGAGCGGCGCCCATTCGGTCTGCTTCGCGCCGGGGGCGGCCACGATGCGGCACGGGGTCTCGCGCCCCACCTCTGCGCGCATGACCCTGGCCTTCAGCTCCTCGGCCTTCACCTGCATGAGCGAGCCGTCGGCGTTTTGGACCTCGATGAGCTGCGGTGCGGCTGCCTGGGCGGACTGAGCCTTGGCGGCCGCTGCCGCGGCCTGCGAGCGCGCCGCCACGTAGTCCTTGTAGGCCTCGAGCCAGAAGCGGGTGCGCTGGTCGGGCGCGAAGCTGAGGCTGCCGACGCCTGGGACGGCGACCGCGTGCTTGCCCACGGTGGCCTGCGCGAAGGCGTCCCACGACACGGCCTTGGGCTGACCACCCACCACGGCCCCGCAGCCCTCGCGGGCGAGCGTGAGCCGCGCCGGCTTCTTGCGCAGGAAGCCGGGCGCTTCGCACGCCACCTCCAGCGGGTCGTCCAGGTAGGCGTAGGCCATCGCGCTCCGCATGGCGGCCACCTCGGCGGCGGTGCTCTTGAGCTCCTGCCGGGCGCCCGGGGCGTCAATGACCACCCACATGCCGCCCAGTGCGAACCTGCCGCGGTAGCTCACCTGCCAGTGCGCGTCTGGCAGCGGCACCACGACCCGCCCGCCCCCTCCCGCGCCGTCAATGACGAGCGTCCTGCCCACAACACGGTACTGCATGCCCCGCCTCCTTTCCGCTACGCTCCCCCTTTCGTTGTCCCTCTCGCAGCCAGAGCAAGAATCGTGCCAGAGGCCCGGCACCACCGCGGTCCCTGTGCCTATCTCCTTGCTCAGCTTCGGGATACGTCAATAACCGAGGGCCGGCCACTGCTTCCGACGGTTCCAGGCGCGGCGGGCGAGGCGTCCAGAATCTGGACGTACCTCTCTGGCGAGGGTGCAGCCGTCCCCCCTCTCCCTCCGGGAGAGGGCTGGGGTGAGGGTGCTTGGCTTGCCACGGACGAGGTGGGAAGCACCCTCACCCGCCCGCCTCCGGCGGGCGACCTCTCCCCAAGGGAGAGGCGGGCGACGTTCCGACGCCACGCCAAACACGCACATCTGGACGCGTTGGAGTGGTGGGAGTGAGAGGATTCGAGGACGAGGGACGAGGACGATTGGGGACAGGCAGTGCGTCGAGCGCAACTGCGAGCGAGACTGAGTTTTCGCTTGCATTGGGTGTGCGAGGCGCTATAATGACTTGTAGGCGAGGGCGGAATGAAACCCGCCCCGCGCCACGATTCCGAGCGCGCGAACAACCTCTGCCGTGTTCGTGTTTGACGGGCGAAGAGAAGTCCAACTGACAACTACGCCAGGGAAGCAGCAGAACTGCCAGTGGAAAACAAGCCCCTGCCGGGGGAAGTTTGAAGGTGGCATCTGCCTCCCACTTTGACGCGGGGTTGGCAAGCCTGTCTCACGGCACAGTGTGGAGGTTGTTTTTTGGGCCGAGCGCGACCGCGACAAGGCAGCCAAGGGACATGAGGGACATAAGGGACGAAAGGGACCTGAGGGACCCGCCGAAGACGCCCCAGAGCCACTTGCACCGCGCCACCTCACGGCGTATCCTGCTCACGGATTGCGGATTGCGGATTACGGATTGACTGAGCCATGGAGCTGTTTGGCGGCAGTGCCGACGAGGAGGGGAAGGTGGACGCGAGCGCTCCGCTCGCGGCGCGGATGCGGCCGCGCGCGCCCGAGGAGTTCGTGGGCCAGGGGCACTTCTTCGGGCCAGGCAAGCTGCTCCGCCGCATGCTGGAGGCCGACAGGCTGGCGTCGGTCATCTTCTATGGGCCGCCGGGGACGGGGAAGACGGCGCTCGCCCACGTCATCGCCCATCACACGCAGGCGCGGTTCGTCGGGGTGAACGCCGCGGCGTCGGGGGTGGCGGAGCTCCGCGAGGCACTCGTGGCCGCCAAGGAGCGCCGCCGCCACGCCGGAAAACGCACCGTGCTCTTCGTGGACGAGCTCCACCGCTTCAACAAGGCCCAACAGGACGTGCTCCTGCCCGACGTTGAGGAGGGCGTGGTGCTCCTGATAGGGGCGACGACCCACAACCCCTTCTTCACCGTCACCTCCGCGCTCGTCTCACGCTCCCAGGTCTTCGAGTTCAGGCCCCTGACCGCGGATGACATCAAGGCGATCGTGCGGCGGGCGCTGGCCGATCCCGAACGCGGCCTGGGAGCCCACAATGTGGAGTTGGCCGAGGATGCCCTCGGCCATCTCGCCGAGGTGTCGGATGGCGATGCGCGCCGCGCGCTCAACGCCCTGGAGATCGGAGTGCTCACCACCCCGCCAGGCCCCGACGGCGTCATCCGCTACAACCTGAAGGTGGCCGAGGACTCGATTCAGCGGAAGGCAATCGTCTACGACCGCGACGAGGATGCGCACTACGACGCGGCCTCGGCCTTCATCAAGAGCATGCGGGGGAGCGACCCCGACGCCGCGCTCTACTGGATGGCCAAGATGCTCGAGGGGGGCGAGGACCCGCGTTTCATCGCCCGCCGCATCGTCATCTGCGCCGCGGAGGACGTTGGCAACGCCCACCCGATGGCCCTCGTGGTGGCCAACGCCGCGCTACAGGTCTCCGAGTTCGTCGGCCTCCCCGAGGCCCGCATCCCGCTCGCACAGGCCGTCACCTACATCGCCACCTGCCCGAAGAGCAACGCCGCCTATCTGGCCATCGACCGCGCGATGGAGGACGTCCGCGAGGGGCGCGTGCTCGAGGTACCCGAGCACCTCCGCGACGCCAACTACCCGGGCGCCGAGCGCCTCGGCCACGGCAAGGGCTACCAATACGCCCACGACCATCCCGGCCACTTCGTCGAGCAGGACTACCTGCCCGTCGAGCGCGTCTACTACGAGCCGACCGAGGAGGGGGTTGAGAAGCAGATCAAGGAGAGGCTAGAGGCTTGGAGAAAGCGCAAGCGCGAGAAGAAATCGCCCGACGGCTCGCCGGGCTGAGCGCGGAATATCGCCGCGAGGCCAGCGAACGCATCCGCCGCCTCGTCGCGGACCTCCCCGAGTTCCGCCAGGCGCGCACCCTCCTCATGTTCCTCTCCATCGCGGACGAGGTGGACACCTTCCCCATCATCGCCGACGCCCTGGCCGCCGGCAAGACCGTGGCCGTGCCCAAGGTTGACCGCAAGGGGAAGGTGATGCACGCGGTGCTCCTGCGCGCCGTGGCTCCTGCGCCTGTCCCCGCGAGCAGCGACGCACTAGGGCTTGCTCCTGACCTCTCCCTTGGGGAGAGGTCGCCCGCCGAAGGCGGGCGGGTGAGGGTGCCTCTGGACCTCTCCCTTGGGGAGAGGTCGCCCGCCGAAGGCGGGCGGGTGAGGGTGCCTCTGGACCTCTCCCTTGGGGAGAGGTCGCCCGCCGAAGGCGGGCGGGTGAGGGTGCCTCTTGACCTCTCCCTCGGGGAGAGGTCGCCCGCCGAAGGCGGGCGGGTGAGGGTGCCTTCTCCTGCCTGCGCGGTGGGGCAAGCA
>VGYW01000350.1 GCA_016872875.1 Planctomycetota bacterium
CGGGGACCATCGTGCGGGGACTCTCTGTGGGAAAAGTGAATTACGAAGTTGTTCAACTCCGTAATTCTCCTTCTCCCCGGTGGGTCCGGACGATGTCCAGGAGGCGCGCGAGGATACGGCTGAAGCCCGCACTCCCAAACGGGGACCATCGTGCGGGGACTCTCTGTGGGAAAAGTGAATTACGAAGTTGTTCAACTCCGTAATTCTCCTTCTCCCCGGTGGGTCCGGACGATGTCCAGGAGGCGCGCGAGGATACGGCTGAAGCCCGCACTCCCAAACGGGGACCATCGTGCGGGGACTCTCTGTGGGAAAAGTGAATTACGGAGTTGTTCAACTCCGTAATTCTCCTTCTCCCCAGTGGGGCCGGACGATATCCAGGAGGCGCGCGAGGATACGGCTGAAGCCCGCACTCCCAAACGGGGACCATCGTGCGGGGACTCTCTGTAGGAAAAATGAATTACGGAGTTGTTCAACTCCGTAATTCTCCTTCCCCCCAGTGGGTCCGGACGATGTCCAGGAGGCGCGCGTGGTGCGGCTTCTTGGCATCAGGGGCGAGGCGATACGCCAGGGAACGTCCGTCACGAACTGCGGATATGTAGCCGCGCCGGATGAGCTTCTCGGTGTGCCTGCTCGCGGCGGCATCGGACATCCTCAGCTCGCGCATAAGCGTTGCGACAGTGACCGCGTCGCCGCGCGAAAGGCGGCGTAGAATCTGAAGGCGCCTCACACTGGTGAAGGCGGTGGCGGCATCGAACAGGACTTTTCCTGCGTCGGGCTGCGCCGACTTGGTGTGCGCTCCGCCCCGCGGGCCGGGGGCGCTGCCCGGAGGGGCTGGAGCGAGGGCCTCACGGAGCCAGGCCACGACCTGTCCGCTCAAGGCGGCGTCGTTGTAGGGGGAACGCGCCGCGTAGTAGCAGTGTGCCCCCGAGCGGCGACGCCGCACGAGCCCCGCCGAGGACAGCCGCGCCAGGTGGGCAGAGACCAGGTCGCGTCGGAGCCTCAGCTCCCGCGCGAGGCGTGATGGTGCGGCCTCCTCGCCCGCGAGCAAGCGCGAGATGATTCGGAGCCGAGTGTGGCACGCGACCGTGCGGAGCACGCGAACGATGAGTTCGTCCACCGATTGTCTCCCAGCACAGGATTGCTACGGACTTGAACAACTCCGCAATTATCCTTCCCCGCCGCGGGGGTGTCAAGCGCGGCAGGGCCTGCGGGATACGACTCCGGCAGCGTCTGACGACGCCTCGTGCGCGGTCTCTCATCCTCGCCGTCATGCAGGAGAGAATGGTTACGGAGTTGAACAACTCCGTAACGGTCTTCTAACGCTGTCTGGGTGTCAGGCGTGGCGGGGCCTATGGAACACGCCCCAAGCAGCGTCTGACGGCGCCTCGTGCGCGGTCTCTCGGCCTTGCTGCCGTGCAGGAGAGCCTGGTTACGGAGTTGAACAACTCCGTAATTATCCTTGCCCGCCGCGGGGGTGTCAAGCGCGGCAGGGCCTGCGGGATACGACTCCGGCAGCGTCAGACGACGCCTCGTGCGCGGTCTCTCATCCTCGCCGTCATGCAGGAGAGAATGGTTACGAAGTTGAACAACGCCGTAATTATTCTTCCCCGCCGCGCGGGTGTCAAGCGCGGCAGTGGCTATGGAACACGACTCCGGCAGCGTCTGACGACGCCACGTGCGCGGTCTGTCGTCCTAGCCGCCGTGCAGGAGAGAATGGTTACGGAGTTGAACAACTCCGTAACAGTGTTTCCCCGCCGTGTGGGTGTCTGGCGCGCTAGGGCCTGCGCGATGCGACCCGGGCGGCGGATGAGGCCCCCGATGTCCGCTCTCTCGTGCCCGTCGTCGAGTTTCTGGTCTTCTCTCCCTTCGGGAGCCGACGACGGCGATTGCGGGTAGGGGCACGCGCTGGGACGGGGAGGCGCGCCGGGGCCTGTGCGGCTTGACATCGTCCCCGCGGCGCCCTATCCTGTGGCGGTGGCGGAGGAGGAGCGTTACCGCGAGGCATCTGAGGTCCATGCGCCGTCGAGCTTGTGGGTCTTGCGCGGCCGCCGGGATGATTGTGGCCGGGCTTGTCGGGGGGGCGTGGGCTGCTCAGAAGAGCGCAGCGGCCAAGGCCCAGGAGGCCGCGGCCGAACGGCTCTACGCCGAGGCGGTCCGCTTCTTCGGGCGCCAGCAGCTTTTCGAGCTGAGGTCGGTGCTCGAGCGGCTGGCGAAGGCCCATCCAGACTCGGCGGCCGTGGCCGATGCCGAGCGGAAGCCGTCCTACGCCGAGATGCTCAAGGCGGTGGAAGGCGTGGGCAGGTTCCTCGTGGTGCGGCGCGACGGCGCGGGCGGCGCGTTCCGCAGGATTCAGGACGCGATCGCCGCGGCCATCCCGAACAGCACGATCGAGGTGCAGGACGAAGGGCCTTACGCCGAGAGGCTCGTGGTTCCGGAGGACAAGACGCGGCTGACGCTGCGAGGCAAGAAGCCCCTGTGGCCCGTGATCGCCGCGGCCGGGCAGGCGGGGGGCGTAGATGCGCTGGTGGCGTTGGAGGGAGCGGAGGCGACGCTCGAGCGGCTCGTCATCTCGCACGCCGCGCCGGGTGGCGGCCAGGCCACGGCGGTGGCGGTCCGACGCGGGCCGTGCTCGTTGCGCGGCGTGGTGGTTTACGCGAAGGAAGGCGCTCAGGCCGCGGCACTCACGGTCGCCAGCGGCGCGCGCTGCGAGCTTGAGGCCTGCGTGCTGTCGGGCAACGCCCTGCTCGAAGGGGAGACGACTCTCAGGGACAGCCTGTGGCTGAGGTGCGACGAGGGCGGGCTGCACGCGAAGGGGGCGTTCAAGGCCGAGAACTCGGTGCTGTTCCACGTCCTGACGAGCGGCCCGGGCGAGCTGCGGAACTGCACCGTGACGCAGGGCGCGGCCTTCAAGGGCGCGCCGAGCCTGGCACTCGACTGCATCCTCTACCGCGTGGAGGCCGCGCGCGAGGACGCCACGCTCGACTTCTGCGACGTCTACCCCGGCGGCTTCCTGGGCGCCGCGCGTCCTGGCAAGGGCTGCTTCAGCGCCGACCCCCGCTTCGTGAACCCGAAGACCCCCGACTGCCGCCTCGCCCCCGCCAGCCCCTGCCGCAAGAAGGGCTCGGACGGCGGCGACGTCGGCTGCCGCCCCACCACCGAGCTCGGCGACCTCGCGAAGAAGGCCCTCGACCTCCGCCAGCGCGGCCTCATCGCCTTCTGAGGAGCGGAACGTGAAGACAGCACTCTCCCTGTGCACCGTCCCGATCCTGGCTTGCTGCGCCCACGCCGCCGCGAAGGAGGCGGTGGACAAGTTCGGCGGATGGCTGAGCGTGAAGGGCAAGGCGGGCGACGCCTTCCACCTTGAGAAGCTCGGCAACCGCTGGTGGCTCGTCACGCCCGAGGGGCACGGCGTCTTCATCAGGGCCGTGAGCAAGACCGACACGGCGGACTATGGCGGGAGCGGCGGGTTCCTGGGCTACGACGGCGCGTTCGTCGAGAGCAGGGGCGCCCTTTCGTCCAATCTGGCCGCGGCCGCTGAGAGCAGCCACGTCGCTGATGTCGTTCACCCGGCCACGCGCGTCACGCTCAAGGCGGCGGGCGATGCGCTCTATCTCGGCTCGGCGCGCTTCAAGCCCAACTTCACCTACTTCTGGCTCGATGCGTTGGGCAAGGGCGGCCGCATCGAATGGCTCTATTCCACCAAAGACGGCTGGAAGCCGATCAACGGCACCGGCCGCCCCCTCAAGGCCCAGGCCCCCTCCGCCGATGGCGGCTATCATCTCGACGCGGGCAACTATATGGGGCCTGACGCGAATGGCTTCGGGAAGTGGGAGGACCCGAAGGCGAACCGAATCACGTGGTGGGACATGGCCGCGGGCTTCCCCGCCGACTTCGCGGCTGTGAAGCTGCCGGGCGACGCGATGGCGCGGTGGTACGTGAAGGGCGTGGTGCGGCAGGCATTCGACACGCCGCCCGTGCTCAATCAGACATACGAGCGAGCCGACCTCATCGAGGTCATCGCCCGCAAGCATGGCCCGGGCGACTTCCTGGCGAAGTGGGCGAAGGCCACCACCGAGCGCCTCCGCTCCTGGGGCTTCAACGCCGCAGGGCAATACTCCTATCAATACGTGGCGAAGGCGCCCGGCCTGGCCGACCGCTTGCCCGTCGAGCCCACCTGGGCGCTCGGCGGCTGGGTGACGCGCAAGGACCGCCCCTATCACGCGAAAAACGTCTACGCGGGGGCAGTCTTCCCACCTGGCAGCAAGAGCCTCCTCTACCAGGGCCTCCAGCCCGACGTCTTCGACCCCGCCTTCGAGCGGGGCTACATGGAGATGGTGCGCAAGCAGGCCGCCGACAGCAGCGCCTGGTGCTGGGCGCTCATCCCCGAAGAGGCCGACTACCTCTTCGGCCTCAACAGCCTCACCCACGACCACATGGGCTACGTCGTGCTCTCCCAGAACCCCTTCCAGCCCAAGGCCGAGCGCGACGGCAAGGAGATCGCCTACGACGCCCCGAAGCTCTACGCGAAGTACGCCCTCCGCGGCTTCCTCCGCGACCGCTACCAGGCCGACATCGCGAAGCTCAACGCCGCCTGGGGAACCACCTACACCGCCTGGGACACCTCCTCGGGCGACCTCCTGAAGGGCGACAATGCCTGGGGCACAGGCACCGGCTTCATGGACGAAAACGGCAAAGGGGTCGTCGCGCCGGGCGCGCGTTCCGTGGGCTTCGACAAGGCTTTCGCCAATCCCGCCGTCCGCAAGGACCTCGACGATTTCGTCGCCCACTTCGCCGCCCGCTACGGCAGCATCCTTGCCAAGGCATTCGCACAGGTGCCGCACCCAGTCCTCCTGCTGCCCATCTACAACGGCCCGGACTTCGTCTACAAGGCCGTCGCGCCCCACGTGGACGGCTTCTGGGTGAGCGTGCCGGGGGCAAAGGACGCGCTCCGCATCTACAACGCGGGCCGCAAGCCGCTGGTGGTGGCGGACTACCTGAGCGCGTGCCCCGATTCGCCCTGCTACTTCAAGGCCGAGATCGGCTCGCTGCGCTTCGATGCCGCCCGCGGCAGCACATTCATCACCTGCCCGCAACTCCGCTACGTCTTTCGCCTGGCTCAGACCATCGCCTTCCCCGATTGCCCCGCCCTGGAGGACAACTACAAGCGCCTCGGAAAGCCCTATCCCTACCCGAGGGTCAAGTCGGCCCACTGGGACACGTTGGAGCTCCCCGGCGACTACACGCCCTTCCTCAAGCCCGGCATGCACGTCGAGATGTACAAGTATGGCAAGCATCCCCATCCGCGCCGCACCCAGGCCGACCGCGCCCGCGACATGGCCAAGCTCTACCAATCCCTCCTCGCCCTTCGCGGCGACGACGGCACGGCCTTCGTCATCGGCGTCGAGCACTGGTGCCTCTACGACCCCGCCCCGAGCAACTGGTGCGACAGCGAGAACTTCGGCCTCGCCACCTTCAACGACAACGCCTACGACGGCCTCGAGGCCCGCCGCGCCCCCGCCACCGACCCTCGCGGCTGCCCCATCGGCGGCGAGGACGCCGACTACGGCAACCTCCTCGGCCCGCTCAACTCCTTCCTCAAGGCAATCGCCCCGCGCACCCTGGAATAGCCCACGGCCTTCTACCGAGCGGCCATCCTCCCAAGCCATTCCTGTCTCGCTGAAAACGTAAGGGGAAGAACGCGCGGGCTACGGGTCCTCCAGTTCGAGCACGCGGCCCTTGAGGTCAATGTTGACCCGGATGCTTTCGAGGAAGTTCAGGCCGAGGAGCGCAGAGACCTGCGCGCCGGGCATGTTGTGGCACAGCGCTTCCACGTTTCGCGCCCGAAGATCGCCAATACTGACTTCCTGGAGGACTATCCTTGGCGCTTGGATGAGGCCGTTGGCCGTCATGACCTCCTCACGCGGTGCTGCGGCCAGATCGTAGCCGAGATCGAGCGCGTCTTCCGTGGGGATCATCGTGTAGGTCGCGCCAGTGTCAAGCGCGGTCAGCAGCTCCGTGGCGCCGGCTGGCCCAACCGCGCGCACGTAAAGGAGAATGGGCATTCCGGGGAGGAGCGGGAGCTTCATCTCAGTAGAGGATCCCGTAGCCCTCTGGCACCGGAGGGCCTGCGTAAACCATGCAGACCTCGCCTTGGCCGCGCACGGCTCGCCTGACCTCGAGCCGATTGGGCTTGTGAGCGAGGACGATGCCGGCGATGGGTTGGCCGGCGTCGTCGCGCTTGGTGACGCGGACCGCGAGCCACTGGCCGTGGTACTTGCGCTCCATTTGCCGAAACGTGAGAGGCTTGGCTTTCGTTGGCATGTTCTCACCTCCACCTGTATGATAGCACGGGAAGTCCCCAGGAAGCAACTTGATTCGCTTGTCGTTGCTCGATAAGCTCAGGCGGGAGCGCTGGGGTTCACTTGAGGCAAAGGGGGCGACGATGAGGACCGCCGCAATCGCCGTGCTGGGCGCCGCGCTCGCGGCGCTGGCCGCCGGGGCCGAGCCGGACACCTACGAGGCGTTCAACCGCTTCTGCGCCCGGCACTTCGGCGCGGAGCGGGAGGAAGAGATGTACCGCGCCTTCGGCAAGGAGCTGAAGACCGTGGAGGGGAGCACTTGGCAGCACGTCTCGGAGTCCTCGGCCTGCTTCGCCTGGCAGACGAATCTGCCCGCGAAGAGCTGCGTGGAGTATGGGACGACGCCCGCCTACGGCCAGAAGACCGCCGAGCCGGAGCGCTGCTTCTCACTCCACCTCCATCACCTCAAGGGCCTGAAGCCCGACACCACCTATCACTATCGCCTCGTGGCCACGGACGAGCGGGGGAACCGGGTCGCCACACCCGATGCGACTTTCGAGACGAAGAGGTTGGCCGAAGCGGTGCGCATCCCCGATGATCTCCAGGGGCCGCCATTCGTCCTCGACAGGCCGAACGCGACCTACCTGGTGACGAAGGACATCGCTGCGGACGGGACGGCCATCTTCATCGCGGCCTCGGGCATCGCCCTCGACCTCAATGGGCACACAATCACCTACGACGAGAAGCGCGACACGGCGAACGAAGGGGCCTGCGCCATCCGCGGCCACAAGCAGCGCGGCATCGGCCTATCGAACATCAGGGTCCTCAACGGCCTCGTCCGCCGCGGAAAGGGCGGTAGCGCCGCGGAGAAGGCCTGGGACACCCTCTACAACCCGCTGTTCTTCAGCAAGCCGACGGGCCTCGAGATCGCGGGGCTGGACGTTGGCTACGACGGCTGCCAGGTGGTCGCCATCGCTCTCATCATCCGCGGCGAGAAGGTTGATGTCCACCACAACGCCTTCCTCGACCGCGGCTCCGCACTCTTCAACCGCCACCTCGGGATGGACGCGGTGTCGTTCGCCGCCCAGGACTCCAGGTTCCACCACAACCTCATCAAGCGGACGCGCCACCGCGGCGTCAACGCCTTCCAGAAGAACGAGCTTTTCGCCAACGAAATCTACATTGACAGCTTCGCCACAAACTCCTACGGCATCATGTACTACAACCAGCAGGGCGCGGCGGGCCTCGACCTCCACCACAACCGCATCTTCGGCACAGGCTACCACCCCGTCGGCATCGGCTCGGGCCAGGGCTACAGCGACGTGAAGGTCCGCCGCAACTACATCCAGATGCAGGGCACCAGGGCCGAGGCCCGCTGGGCCGGCGGCCAGGGCGGCGGCGACGACCCCGGCCAGCTCCACCCGGTGAACGGCATCCGCCTCCAGCGCCCGCGCCGCAACGTGGAGCACACCAACAACGTCGTCGTCGCCCGCGGCAGCGGCGAGGGCTGCCTCATGCGCTGCATCTGGCTCGTCCCCGACAACCAGAGCGGCCCCGGCCTCGTCTTCCGCAACAACCGCCTGAAGCTGATCGCCGAGGACGCCGTGGCCGAGGGCTACGCCCTCTCCTGCGGCGGCACCCCCAATCCCCCTGAGGGCGCGACGGTCCGGCTGGAACGCAACACGGCCATCAGCAACCTCTGCCACGTGCAGTTCGGCGACAACTACTCGCACGGCGGCCGCTACGCCTTCGAGGGCAACGAGTTCATCAAGACGGGCTCCGACCCCCGCTACCTCACGCTCCGCCTCGGCTGGCGCGGCTGGCAGTACGAGACCTTCGGCCACTCCTTCCTCGACACCGCCTTCCAGGGCGGTGCCAGCTTCGAGAGCGTCTCCTTCGATGGCGCCGGGCGCGGCCGCTACGACTTCTCGGTCGCCTGGACCCTCTCCCTCAAAGCCCCCGCGGGCGCCGAGGTCATGGTCAAGGACAAGTCGGGCCAAGAGGGCCTCCGCACGAAGGTGCCCGACACAGGCACCCTCGCCTTTCCCATCGTCGAATACGTCCGCACCCGTGAGGGCAAGACCCTCTTCTCCCCCCACACCATCGCCGTCACCCACGGCGGCAAGACGGCCACCAGGCAAGTGGCCGTTGACAAGCCGACGAGCCTTGACCTCAGCGGCCCATGACCGGCGCTGGCCCCTCTCTTCCCTCTCCCTTTGGGAGAGGGGCTGGAGTTTGGCGGTTTGGTTCTGCCTGTCTTTGAGTGCTTCGCCATAACATAGCAGCATGGCTCGACTTGTGCAAGTTGCACTTGACTCTCATTGTGGAATGTGGTATCTAGTAATATAACTAGAGTACGGAGTAA